>DATBTW010000151.1:0-2285 GCA_036559055.1 Ktedonobacterales bacterium | reverse complement strand
GATGAAATTTGCCTTCGGTGATGCTGACATCTACTATGAGACGTTCGGCGCGGGGCGGCCGCTCGTGCTGCTGCCCGGCCTGCCGAGCAACCATCTCAGCCTGGCGCGCTTCATCGAGCCGGTCGTTGCGCAGCGCGCGGGCTGGCAGCGCATCTATCTGGACCTGCCTGGCACAGGGCAATCTACCAGCGGCGAGGCGGTCGCCACGCCCGATAAGCTGCTCGACGCCATGCTGGCGTTTATCGACGCGGTCATCCCAGGGCAGCGCTTCACGCTGGCGGGGCTGTCATATGGCGGGTATCTGGCGCGTGGCGTGCTCCAGCGCCGCGCTGCCCTGATCGATGGCTTGCTGCTCTGCGTCCCTATGATCAAAGCCGATGAGACGCTGGCGCAGCTCCCGCCGCGAACCACGCTTGTCGCGAATCCCGCGCTGCTGGCCCAGGTTCCAGAGGATGAGCAGCCGCTGGTGGCGCACATGGTGGTGGCGCAGACGCCGCAGGTGGTCGCGGCGGCGCGTGAGGTCTTCGCGGAGGTCGGGGTGGCCGATCACGCCTTTCTGACGCGACTGGAGGCGGATGGCGGCTTCACATTGGATGTGGATGCGCTGCCCGCGCCGTTTGAGGCGCCTGCGCTGCTGCTGACTGGACGCCAGGACAACATCTGCGGCTACCGCGACGCCTGGGAGCTGCTGGCCAACTACCCCCGCGCGACCTTTGCCGTGCTCGACCGCGCCGGACACTTCGCCACCATCGAGCAGGAGGCACTCTGCCATCCGCTCATCGGCGAGTGGCTGGACCGCGTGGAGGAGTGGAGCGCCGCGCGGTAATGTGGCGCACGCGCTGAACGCTGCTCCGCCCCTCGCCACGCCCGATTTCCCCTTCTTCGACATGCTGGCATGGAGTTTGCATTGCATGACGAACTCATGGAAGGGCCGTCGCGCCGTCACGCCGTCACCTACAGGGCAGAGCCTCTGTTGGCGCCCTGATGCACCCTGAATCGAGGTAGGACAGTAATCTGAAAGCGCCATCAGACGTAGGAAGGAGCCTCCGTATGTCTACAGGCGTCTGGTCAGGAATCGTCCTGGCCATCATCATCATCGTCTTGCTGGTCGTAGTGATCAGCCTTGTAGGGCGCGTGGTCGGGCGTCGGCGCCACAGCCAGCGACTCCATGAGGCATTCGGCCCCGAATATGATCGCACAGTGTCCCACTACGGGGATCGCGATCGCGCCGAGGCGGAACTGCAAGGGCGTCAAGAACGAGTGGAGGGGTTCAACATCCAACCGCTTGCGCCAGCCGATCACGCACGATTTTCCGAGGCATGGCACGCGACCCAGGCGCGGTTTGTCGACGAACCCGCTGCGGCGACCGCCGCCGCCGACCGGCTCGTCACGGATCTCCTGATGGTTCGCGGCTATCCCATGCACGAATTCGAGCAACGCGCTGCCGATGTCTCTGTCCACCATCCTGATGTCGTGGCGAACTATCGGAAAGCGCACGCGACATCGTTAGCCAGCGAGCAGGGCCAGGCAAGCACCGAGGATCTGCGAACCGCGATGATTCACTATCGTGCGCTGTTCGATGAACTGCTGGGGAAGTCGGAGACCACGCGACCAGAGTCCCGTGAGCGAACGGAGGTGGGATGATGCAAGATCAGTTCGATACGACTGGCGAGACCGCCCGCGAGCGAGCGGGTGAGCTACCGGGCGAGCAACCGGATATGCAGTCACGGGACACGCTGACGACGCAGGACATCGTCTCCGCCGGAAAGCGGACCAACCCGGAGTCAGCGACCCAGCAGGATTACCGGGAGGCTATTCCAGAGGATTATCGGCAAGCGGACGCCGCTTCAGCGCCCAGAAGCCTCTCAGCCGACGCGACCGACGCGACCATGCGCCGAGATACCGCGCTGAATCAGTCCTCCCAGGGGGATGTCGGTTACGCGGCTACACCTGCCCCGCAGGATAGGCTGAACCCGCTTGGAACAGGCGCAACATCCGACGGATACACACAGGATGTAGAAGACAGCAGAGCCGTTGGCGCTGAGTCGGAGGGGTCAGCGACGCGCGCCATGGGAAGGGAGGATCGCGCCGCCGCTTCGTCGCCAGCTTCGCTGCTCTCATCCGAGGCGACGGGCGCCTATCAGGCACGGTGGGACGCGGTGCAAACGGCTTTCGTGGACAACCCACGTCGGGTGGTCGAGCAGGCCGATAGCCTGGTCGCCGAGGTCATGCAGCGGCTGGCCGAGATGTTTGCGCAGGAGCGCGCTCACCTGGAGCGCCAGTGG
>DATBTW010000150.1:0-2687 GCA_036559055.1 Ktedonobacterales bacterium | reverse complement strand
CACCGGATATTTGCCGATCTGGAAGGCGGCCACCTCGACGGGATGCTGCGGCGTCTCGTCATCATACGCCTGCGGGTCACGCGCCTTGTCGCTGCCCATCAGGAAGCGCCCAGCGGCGACGCTGACCAGCGGCGGGGCGATGGCAGGTGTTCCCGTCAGGTTGACGCCGCGAAAGCCGAGGCGGGCCAGCCCTGGCGGCACGTCGGGCAGGGGGAAGACCGGCTTTGGCTCCAGCAGCGGAGCCAGGCGCGCGATCAGTTGCTCGACATCGTGGTTGAAATGCTGATCGGAGCGCACATCTGTGCCGTGGCGGAAGGCCAGCGCCGCCATGCTGGGCGGCAGATCGCCCTCGCGCGGGATGGCCGCGCTATGCGCCAGTACTGGAACCACCGGGATGTTGCGCGCTAGCGCCGCCTCCACTTCGATGCGCACAAAGTCGTTGGGGTTGTCGAGCCGCCGCTTGCCATGCTCATCGGTCACGGTCAGCCAGGAGCGCCCGATCATCACCAGCGCCAGGCTCGACTCCGCCACCGCATCGCGCAGAATCTGGCGGAAGTCGGAGCCGAGTGGAACAGAATCCACATCCATGAAGATGTTGTGATCGCCAAAGCGCGCAGCCAGCCGCTCATAGACGCTGCGCGTGAAATCCTGGGTATCGTCGCGCCGATAGGAGATGAAGAGCTTGCCCACGCCGCGCGCCTCCGCCACTCCGCTCAAACCCGCTTAGCGCCACACCGGCAGGCGATTTGGCGTCACACCTGCTCGCTGTCAGGCAGTATATCATGCGGCGTGGAGCAAGTGAGGAGCAAGTGAGGAGCAAGTCGGGCGTTCCACGGCGGGCGCGCCCCGACTCACACCGACGTCGTCTGCGCGGGCGCTTCCACCTCCTCATGCGCCGACTCCTGAGCTTTCACATGGCGGCGACCCGGCAGCACGAACGCCAGCGCCACCAGGATCAGCGAGGCCCAGAAGATCAGATAGAAGATGCTCTGCGCGGCATACGCGCCTGCCTGCGCGCCAATCTGCCCCAGCAGCGCGTGCAGCGCCGCCAGCGCCGCCGGATCGCTCGGCGCTGTGGTCGCGCCCTGGCTCAGCGCCTGCAACTGATGCAGCATATCGGTCGCCCGCGACTGCGTGTAGTTAATTAGCAGCGTCGTCAGGATCGCCACACCAATCGAGGAGAAGATCAGCTTGGTCGAGAGGTAGAGCGACGACGCCTTGGCCAGCGCATTGCCGTTGAGCGCCTCCAGCGCCAGCGTCTGCATCGGGATGCCGATGAACGTCACACTCAGCCCGCTCATGAATAGCCCCCAGCGCAGCGCATCGGGGCCAGCCAGCGTCGCCACCGCCGTATGCGTCTGCGCGGCGGCTACCAATTGCGCCAGCGTCGCGGTCGGATTCACGATGTGCGCCAGCAGCCACGCGCTGCCCGCCGAGCTGGCCGCACCCAGCATCGCCACCCAGCGCGGGCCAAGCACACGATAGAGCAGCGCCGCCGCGATGGTTCCCACGATGGAGCCGATCCCATACGGAATCATCGCGATGCCCGTATCGAAGGCCGACAGCCCCGGCGCGCGTATCGCCTCGAAATAGATCGGCAGCAGCAGCAGCAGCCCATAGCTGAAGAGCGCCGTCGCCCAGTTGAACACATTGGCCACCAGGAAATCGCGGCGCGCCAGTTGTCGCAGATCCAGCGCGGGGTCGCGCGTCACCCGCAGCGAGACCAGCGCGAAGGTGGCCAGCAGCAGCGCGCCTGCGCCCATCAGCGCCCAGACCAGCCAGTAGCCCCAGCCGTAGATGCTGCCATTCGGGTTAGCCGCCGTCACCGTGCTGGGGTCGGTGCGCGTCACCAGCGTCAGCGCATAGACTATCGTGACGATGCCCAGCGTCGAGAGCGTCAGCCCGGCGAAATCGAAGCGCGCGCCCGTTGTCCGGCCATACTGATCGCGTGGCAGCGCCCACAGCGCCATGATGATCGCCAGCGCGCCCACTGGCAGGTTGATGAAGAAGATAGCGTGCCAGTCGAAGGCATCGTTGAGGTAGCCGCCCAGAATTGGCCCGAAGATCGGCGCGAGTAGCAGCGGCACGCCCACCAGCGCGCTGGCCTTGGCGCGCTGCGATTTCTCGAAGCTATCGAACGCCAGCGCCGGGCCGATCGGCAACAGGATGCCGCCACCGATGCCCTGCAGCACGCGGAAGGCAATCAGCAGGCTCATGTTCGGCGCGAAGGCGCACAGCGCCGACCCCAGCGTGAAGATGACCAGCCCCAGAATGAAGCTGCGCTTGCGCCCAAAGCGATTGCCCAGATAGCCGCCGATGGCGACCACCGCCGCGTTGGCCAGAAAATAGCCGGTGATGATCCACTGCGCTGTATTGACATCGGCGCCGAGCGCGTGGCGGATGGGGGTCAGGACGATATTCACCACCGTGGCATCCAGCGCGATGGGGATCAGCCCCAGCGCCGCGACCAGCGCGATGAGGTACTTGCGGCCGTTCGAGGTCGGAATGGTGTTCGTGGCCATACTGGTATCCTCCCAGTCCCGTGCGATTAGATACGCTACCGTATCGTTTCCATTGGCAAGCATAGCACGGGGATGGCAAATATGCAACACCATCGTATCGAAATATGATACGGTACACTGAGAGGGGATGAGTGCCGTGAGAGGAGCCAGCCATGACCGAGACTG
>DATBTW010000149.1:0-4944 GCA_036559055.1 Ktedonobacterales bacterium | reverse complement strand
ACCTGAATAGTGCCGCCGAGGTAGCCGCCGCGTCGCTCTCTGCCGATGACTGAGGCGTAGACCTGGCCAGTGGTGACGTTGCTGGCCTGGCTGGCGCCCTCATCGGTGAAGCGCTCGTAGTGGCCCAGATCGAGGTCGGTCTCGGCCCCGTCATCCGTCACGAAGACCTCGCCATGCTGATAGGGCGACATCGTGCCGGGGTCAACGTTGATGTAGGGGTCGAGCTTCATCAGCGCGACCGAGAGCCCGCGGCTCTTGAGCAGGCGTCCGAGCGACGCGACGGTGATGCCTTTGCCCACCGACGAGACCACCCCGCCCGTCATGAATAGAAATTTCGGCATGTCCTCTTCCCCCTGGAACCTGCTGGAGTCCTTTGAAATCCTCTGAAACGACTGGAACGATGATGACGAACGGCCACGCGCTGTGGCCCGGCCTACACGAACGCGAACAACAGAAGGAGGGGCCAGGTCTCCCGTATTGGTGTGACCCTGGCCCCTCTGCGCATGCTCGGTATCCTCGTCGTTATCCTCGGTAGCTCAACAGCGCGATTTGTGTCTCGGCTGGCAGCGACGACGTGGTGATGGAGAGTTTCGCCAACGGCTCTGGCGGCTCGACTCCCATCTCTTTGCAAAACAGCTCGACTCCGGCGAGCAGCGGCCCGGCGGATTTGTAGGCCGGGGTCGCGTAGTGCATGGGAATGATGAGGCGCGGCGAGAGCTGCGCCACCACCTGCGCGGCCTGCTCGGCGTTGAGCGCGTTGCCGCCCCCGACGGGAACCATCAGCACGTCGCAGCCCTCCAGGGCTTCCTCGGCGCGGTTATCCAGCGCGTCGCCCAGGTCGCCGAGGTGGCAGAAGTGGATGTCATCGAGGGTGATGAGGTAGGCCGTGTTGCGCCCCAGGCGCGCGCCACGCTCGTTGTCGTGGAAGGTTTGCACGCCAGAGATGAGCACCTGCTTGATCTCATACTCGCCGGGGCCATCCACCACCTTGGGATCGCCGCCGATGCCGCCGACATGGCTATGCCCGGGATGCTTGTGGCTCACGGTGATGATGTCGGCGGAGATGCGACCGATGGAGTAGCCGGTAGATGGCGCCGGAGGATCCGTCAGAACGGTGGCGTCTTTCCCACGTAAGCGAAAACATGAGTGACCTAGCCAGGTCAGTTCCATGAACAGCGGCCCCCTGTTGTCTCCCCTGCTGGTCGCGCATCTGATGGGCGTTTGCCCACACAGTATCCGCAACATAGCGGTGGGCGGGGTACTGTCAACGCGCGTCGCGTGGAACCCCGCCCTAGCGGTTAGTGTATCATATCCGCAGCCCCGGCGCCAGAGGGTTATTCCAGGTGAGTCAGCGCAAGTCGGAAGGTCACCGTATGGTCATTCGTGGCAATGCGCCGCGAGTTGAAGCGCGGCGAGGCGCAGGAGTCGCGGCCATCAATGGCCGACGCACGCGACGATGGGCATGAATGCCCCGCTCACGCGCCGCCGCAGGCAGGCGCGCTTTGACGGCTTTCAAGCCGCCGTCGCGTGCTCCGGCCATTTATGGCCGAGAGCCGCCCCCTCCTCAGCGGACACCGCCGAGCTTGCTATGATCCCATGAGGCGATGGTGGTTGGCTCGACGATCACGCCGATGCGCTTGGGCGCCTGCGCCGCGATGGTCTGAAGCTGCGCGGCGGTCAGCGCGCCATCGGGGCTGGCGTTGCGGCGATAGATCGCCTCGCCAATCGCCTGCACGCGCGCCGTCTCCTCGATCAGCGTGGCGGCGCCTCTGATCTGCACGCCGCGCAGCTCCTCATAGATAGCGCCCGACTCCAGCATGCAGGTCAGGCGGGGATCGCGGCGCAGGTTCAGCGCCTTCTGCGACTTGGCGTACATCCACATGGCGACCTTGCCGTCGTCGGTCAGCGCATACCACATCGCCACCAGATGCGGCGCGCCATCGGGGTTGATGCTGGCGACGGAGAGCGAGCGCCCCCGCTCCAGAAACCGCGCGATCTCCTGCTCGGTCATGTGAATCTGCTCGCGTCGCTTCATCGTTGTGCTCCTCTGCCGCCCGTCGGCGCCTGCTCGTTCCTATCATACGTCTCAAACGTCCACGCCAAACGCGGCGCGGCGACCATTTCCGTGACCATTCAATTGTGACATCCGGCGCGAGCCTTGTGCCGAGATGGTGATGCGCAAGCCCTACGATCTGAGTTGAGGCGTGTTCCCGGCGGTCGCGCTGGCCGCTCTGGAGGCGCTGAAGGAGCTTGCGAAGAAAGGGAGCAGGGAGATGGAGACGCGATTGAGCAACGCCGAGCTACTGAACCTCACCGGTCAGGTTGCGGTGGTCACTGGCGGGGCGATGGGCATCGGTCAGGCGATCACGCTGCGGCTGGCCGAGGCAGGCGCCGCCGTGGTCATCGGCGATATAAATCTGGAGGCGGCCCAGCAGACGGTCGAGCTAGTCACCGAGCGCGGCGGCAGGGCGGTGGCGGCGCGGGCCGACATGAGCAGCGTGAGCGACATCGAAGCGTTGGTCGCCGAGGCTGAGGCCCGATTCGGCAGGCTCGACATGCTGGTAAACAACGCTGGCGTGTTCCCGTTCGGCGCGGCGCTCCAGATGACCGAGGCGCAATGGGATCATGTGCTGGACATCAACCTGAAAGGCGTCTTCTTTGCCGCGCAGGCGGCGGCCAAACGCATGATCAGCGCGGGGCATGGCGGGCGCATCGTCAACATCGCCTCCATCGACGCGCTGCATCCCACGGGCGCGCTCGCCCACTACGACGCCTCGAAGGGTGGCGTGGTCATGCTGACCAAATCGCTGGCGCTGGAGTTCGGCAAGAACCACATCAGCGTCAACGCCATCGCACCGGGCAGCATCGCCACGCCGGGCGCCGCCGCCGGAGCCGCCGCCGCGCAGGCCGCGCTTGCCGGCGCGTCACAGGGCGCGTCACAGAGCGCCGAGACGGTGGACATCAACGCCTTCACCGCGCGCATCCCGCTGGGGCGCATGGGCCAGCCAGACGAGATCGCCACGGTGGCGCTGTTCCTGCTCAGCCCGGCCGCCAGCTACATGACGGGCAGCCTGGTCGTGGTCGATGGTGGCTATCTGCTGGGCTGATCGGGCGAGGCGCGCTGGCGCTGAGTGAGAGAAGACGGCATGAGACGGCATGGGGCTGGCTGGGCAGGTAGCGAGGCGCGCTGAGGCAGCCCAATGTCTCTGCGGCGCGCATCTGGCGGGCATCGTCGTGGGTGTGCGGGCGCTGATCTTCCTGGCCAGCCGCGCCGACGATGCCATGGCTCACGGGGCGTCCTGCGCGCGGGCGCACCTTGCTGATCGCAGCATCGCCCGCGCGCATCCACGACGCCCGCTGAATCGCACACGCCACGCCGCGTACTCGCGCCAGCGGGTCCGTCGTGGATGTAGTTGCTGTACTGTTCCATTGTGCGCGGACTCGTTACGATATCTTGCTGCTTAACTGAAAGCTGTGTATGCTTAGTTCGAAGCGCAGGATTGCTGTGCTGCTCTGACGCTATGCCGCTGATAATGCAGGGGAGATCCACCGGCTGGGCATGTGGGAAGGTAGCTTACATGGATGAGGAGATGACAACGGCTGTGACTGAGTCACTGGCGACCGACGAAGAACATTCACAAGCTGAACCCGAAATGTGTGAGGCGCAGGACACAGCCAGTCCAGGTGACATAGGCGCTGCAGGCGAGGCGACCGTACAGAATGATGCCACCGTCGTTGACGTTCGGCCCCGTGCCGCACCGATAGATGGCCCTCCAACGGATATCGCCACGCTGCGCTCAGAGTTGGTGGGCCTGCGGCGCGATTTCCAGTCGAAGCTGATGTACGACGAAGGAAAGCAGCGCCAACTCGATACGCTGCACCAGGAACTGGAGAGCTATCGGCGTGGTTTCCACTTTCAGACGTTGCGGCCTGTCCTCACGGATCTGATCACGCTCTACGGCGATGTCGAGAAGGTCAGCGCGCATCTGGCCCAGCAGGAACAAGCCGCTGATGCGGCACGTGAGCTGGCGCATGTGCGGGACCAGATCGAAGAGATCCTGCGCCGCAACGGAGTTGAGCGCTTTACCGTATCCGGCGCGGAATTTGACGCCCGGCGTCAGCGCGTCGTCGCCTTTGTCGAGACGAATGATCCGGCCCAGGATAAGCGCATCGCTGAACACCTGCGGCCCGGATTTGAGTACGAAGGCCGAATCATCACCCAGCTGGAGCAGGTCAGCGCCTACCGCTTTGTCGCCGCTCCGGCAGAAGAGCGTGACTGACCAGCCGACGTCACCATTACCTCCAACTACCCCATGTCCGCCAATCGCCTCACAAGGAGCCACTGCGTGGATACCCAGGACAGCAGCGCCCGCCAGACCATCTTCGGCATCGACCTCGGCACCACCTATTCCTGCATTGCCTATGTCGATCAGTATGGCAAGGCGACCGTCATCCCCAACGCCGAGGGTGAACTGATCACCCCATCGGTCGTCCTCTTTGAGCCCAACAGCCGTATCGTTGGCAAAGAGGCCAGGAATACCGCTGTCCTCTCGCCCGAACATGTCAAGGATATGATCAAGCGCGAGATGGGCAGCCCTGATTACTTCTTCGAGTACGCCGGGCAAAAGTACAGGCCGCAAGAGATCTCATCGTACATCCTCCGGAAAGTCGCCCAGGACGCCGAGCAGATGATTGGCCAGCCAGTGAAGGATGCCGTCATCACCTGCCCCGCCTATTTCGGCGAGGCTGAGCGCGAGGCGACGCGCGCCGCCGGCGAGCTGGCGGGACTCAATGTGCTGAGCATCATCAACGAGCCGACCGCCGCTGCGCTGGACTACAGCATGCATGAGAGCGGCGCCGTCGCAGGCGGGCACGGCCAAGTGGCGATGGTCTACGATCTCGGCGGCGGCACGTTCGACGTAACCGTCATACAGATGCGCGAGA
>DATBTW010000148.1:0-16999 GCA_036559055.1 Ktedonobacterales bacterium | reverse complement strand
CAGTGTGTTGGCGGCCCAGCACATCGCCACCAGAAAGCCCGCCGACAGCAGCAGGGCCAGCGGCGAGAAGGGCAGCGCCCCCAGCGCCGCCAGCAGCGCCGCGATCCCCACTTCGGCCAGCAAGACATACAGCAGCAGCCGATACATGCTGGTACGGTCGAGGAACGCATCGATTGGGCGCAGGGGCGAGCGGAGTATCGTCATACGCGCACTGTGTACCTCTCAAAGCCGCTGGTGTAGGTCGCCATGCCATGACGGTCGATCATATAGGCATCGAAGCCTGGCAAGTCTTCAATGAAGCGCACTCCCGCGCGACCCATGGCAAAGGCCCCCGTGGCGAAGCGGTCGGCGTCGCAGACATTCGGCCCGATCACCGTCAGGCTCACGATCTCTTCCAGCGGTGTTGCGAGGTCGTGCGGGTTATAGATGTGCTGGCCGCGCACGGCGGTTCCAGAGGTCGCCACGCCGCAATCGGTGACGGCCAGCGCCTTCACGATCTGCGCGCGGTCGAAGGGATTGCGAATGCCCACCCGCCAGAGCGCGCCATCGCGCAGACCCGCCACAGCGATGTCGCCGCCCGCGTCGATGTAGAAGCTGGCGCAGCCACGCGCCCGCAGCAGTTCCGACGCGCGCTGGATAGCCCAGCCTTTCACCACGCCAGAGGGGTCGCAGACGCCATCGCGCAGCATGTCGAAGTAGCCGTGCGTCTCGCGCCGCGTCTGCTCGCCCAGCGCCAGCGCCTCGCGCAGATCGACGCTGAGCTGGTCGGCGGCCAGCTCACCACGGTTGAGCCGCGATACCTCGCTGGTCGCCTTATACACGCTGAACCGCTCGTCCACCGACTGAAAATAGTCGAAGACCTGATCGAGGTCGTCCTGCGTCGCGTCGGCGTCCTGCGCGAGCACGGTGATAGGCATGCCCATCAGCAGGCGCGTCTGCTTCACCATCTGGCTCTCTCTGTCGGCTGGCGGTGGGCTTATGCCCTGGTTACGCCGTGGCCTGGCTCAGCGCATCGCTCAGCGACTGCATGAACGCCTCGCTAGAGTCGGTGGCGCCGGTGATGATGTCAACCTGCGCGCTCTGCGCCTGAATGGCTTCCTGGGTCAACTGCGGGTCAGCGAAGCTGTTGACCTGCACCGAGTACTGGCGCTCATTGGGATATTGCAAGAACTGCACATCGGTGATCTTGCCGCCCGCAATGACCGCCTTCACCTGGATGTAGCCCCACTGCGCATCGGCCACGCTGCCAGTGTACGAGCCATTCTTATACCCGGAGCCTGCGGGCGCGCCCGACGAATTGGCGGGGCCAGACGCCGTGGTTGTGGTCGGCGCGCCGCCAGCGGTATCCGTCGAGGGAGGCGCCGCGGCCAGACCCGAACGCATATGCGTGAGGCTGTACAGGAGGAAGACGCCGATGATGAGCGCCGCCACGATCACTTTCTTCGCAGACTGTCGCATGTGGTTCAGCGTCCTTCAGTTTCCGCTCGTTTTGCGCGCTTCACTCGGCCCGGCGTTGACATGGCGGGACACGGCGGCGTGGCTATACGTGCGCCGACTAGCGCTATTGTAGCCACAGAATCGCAAAAACTGATGAGAATAACGTGAGGAATCTCTCACAGCGCGGCCGCCTCGGTGCGAAAACCGCGCTCTGAGCGCCACGAAGCCCCTCCACACGGGAGGGGCTTCGTGAGAACGTGAAGGTCGCGCGGGCGCTGCTCCTAATAGTCGATGACTGGGATGCCGACGGTGGCGAAGGCAAAGACCTTGCCCATGTCGCCGTTCGAATAATGGAAGTTGATGCAGCCGTGCGACCCGCCATTGAAGGCGGCAGGGTCGTAGTGCGGCAGATTGGTCAGGTAGCCCATCTCGGTATTGTCGCGCCACCAGCCATCGTGCAGGTAGTAGCCGTAGAGCGAGTACCCGAACGAGTAATGCACGGGTGTCGGCTGGTAGTAGAACGGCGAACCGGGCGGGTCAGCCGACTTGAAGATGTCGCCGCCTGGCGGGCCTTTCAGCGGGGGCAGCGCGCAATGGATGCCCGCAGGTGACGGCTTGTCGGGGCTGCCGGTGGTCACATCGAAGGCGTAGGGCTTGCCGTTGGCGCCGAGCACCAGCTTCCCGTTCTGATACAGACGCGCCTTCTGCTCGCGCAGCGAGACCACGATGACCTTAGTGTTCTGCAGGCCGTAGTAGTCGATCAGGTCGAGGTCGGTCTGGTGCGATGTCATGGACCACGCTTTGCGGGCGTTGTTATCCTTGGGCATCTGCGCCAGATTGGTGATCATGGCCGAGAGGTTGTGGATGAACATCTGGGCTTCTTTCTCGACCGCCAGATAGTCGGCCATCTTTTCAGCGCCAGAGTCGTAGCCTTCGCGGTAAGCCGACTGATCGAGCCGTATCTGGGCGTCCTCGACGCCGACCGTGTCGCGCTTGTCGTAGCGCAAGGTGTCATCGGCGTACTCGTAGGCGTTGGGCGTCTTGTAGAGCGTCCCCCTGTAGGTGACGTTGGTGGTGGTGGACTGCCCCTGCGCGATGAGCGCCACCAGCGTGATGTTGGTATCGTAGAAGGCTTCGACCTTCACCAGCGGGAACGCCAGCTTCTGCTCTTGCTGCTGCACGGTCTGCGTCAGCGCGGCGAGATCGCTGGAAGCGTTGGCCGCTGCGAGCGTCTGGGCGTCCTGCGTGGCCAGTTGCGCGAAGCTGGCGTCCACCTGGAAGTCTGGCACGTTGGGGTAGAAATCGTCTGGTGGCGCGTAGCCCTGCGGATTATTGGTAAGCGCCCACACCCCGCGATAGTCTGGCACGTCTTTGGCGCTGGCGCGATGGCTCTTCAGGAAGGCGTTGTTGGCCTGCGCCTCCGCCTGGTAGGTGTTCACGTCGTTTTGGAAGCGCGCCACGGTGGCGGCCACCTGATCGTGCGCCAGCTTGGCGGGGTCGGCGTCGGCGGTCAGCGTGGCGACCTGCCCCTGTAGCTCGACGCCGAGCGCCGCGAAATCGTCGGCGTTGCGCGCGGAGGAGAAGGCCGTCAGCGCTTGCGTCGGCCACGAGGAGAAATAGTAGCTGACGCCCTGCGGCTGCGATGTGACCATGACGGGCGAGGGCGCGTTGACGGGACCATCTGACTGCTTGGTCCAGAACTGCGCGGGGACATTGCCATAGCTGGGGATCTCGCCGCCCTCGGTCGCGCACTCCAGCACAGTCTTCTGCTGCGGGCCTGCTAGCGCGGCGGTCTCTTTACTCACCAGCGTGGTGAGCGCCTGAATCTGCTGGTAATCGGGCAAGATCAGGTTGACGGCGGCCAGTTGATCGAGGATGTAGCCATCAGCGGCGAAATACGCTTTGGTCGTGCTGGCGGCGGTGAGCTGCTGCTGCGCCACCGCCACGCTGGGGTCGAACTGCTGTGCGGCGGTCGTCACGTCGGCGTAGCCCGCGCCCTTGGCCGTGGCCAGCGACGACTGGAGCGCGCTGAGATCGCTGGTGGTCTGCGCCTGCGCCTGGCCAGGCGTCAGCTTGGTCAGCGCGACGACCTGATTGTAGAGCGTAGTGTAGCCAGCGGCGGCGGTCTGATACGCGCCAGTCGAGCCGCCAGAGGCGCTGGCCGCCAGCGTATCTTCCTGGGCGATGATAGGCTCCAGCCGTCGCGCCGGAACGCCCGCCCTGGCGGCCGCGCTCAGCTCGGTGTCCAGCTTGGTCTTATTCGTTTGCGCGGTCGAAGCCGCATCTGGCGCGCAGGCGCTGAGCAGTGGGACGAACAGGGTGAGCGCCAGCAGGAGCGCTCCGGCAAGGCGGATGGGCGAGCCTGTGCGTGGCGGGCCAGACATGCGCCCGCCAGCGAATCCCATCCTCGAGCTGTCCTGCATACGTTCGCTCCCCATCTCCAGCGACCCGTGAGCCGCGCGAAGCCCTATTCCGCGATTCAACCGCGATCCGCGCCACCCATGACGCGATCATCCAACGATGTAACGAACGAGCGTCTAGGTGGTGTACAGCGCCCGGCGACTGGCGGGCGTGTTGGGGGGGACCGAGAGTCGCTCCGGGTCGTGCGACCTATGTCGCAGCGCGCTCCGAGCCGTCGCGTCAGGATACATGTGACGGAGAGAGAGAACCGAGCGACTTACCGATATGAGGACGGACATGATACACTTAAGGTTAGCCCTCCGTCTTTTGCGCGTCCGCATGACACGCCGCGTCAGAAGGAGTGAACCACGAGATTTATGAACGCCTGGGATACATTCTTCGGCCCCAATGCGGGGTACGCGCAGGAACTCTTCGAGCGCTACCAGCAAGACCCCATGTCCGTTGACGCGGCGACGCGCGCCTTCTTCGAGCGGTCATCCCCTCCGCCGCCGCCAGCGCCTGCGGCGGAATTGGCGCCTGCCGCCAGCGCGCAAGGCGTCAGCGCCATGCTCAGCGTCATGCCCGGCGCCGCGCAAGGCGTCAGCGACCGCGAGATTCGGCATATCGTCGGCGCGGCGAAGCTCGCCCGCATGATCCGCCAGTACGGGCATCTGGTGGCGCGGCTCGATCCGCTTGGCTCGCAGCCGCCCGGAGCCGCGGCGCTCACCCTGGCGGCGCATGGCCTGACCGAGGCCGACCTGGCGCAGCTCCCCGCCAGCATCGTGTGGCCGCATGGCGACACACACGGCGCAAGCGACGCGCTTCAGGCGATGGAGTTGCTGCGCACGCTCTACAGCGGCTCCCTGGGCTATGAATTCGCCCACATCCAGGATGAGCAGGAGCGCAACTGGCTGCAGGACGCCGTCGAGTCCGGCGCCTTTCAGCAGCCGCTCGCCCCACAGGAGCGACGCGAGACGCTGCGGCGGCTCACCCAGGTCGAGACGTTCGAGCGCTTCCTGCATAGCGCGTTCGCAGGCCAGAAGCGCTTCTCCCTCGAGGGGATGGATACGCTCGTGCCGATGCTGGATGACATCATCCACAGCGCAGCCGAGGCCGGAACCCGCGAAATCCTGATCGGCATGGCGCATCGCGGGCGGCTGAATGTGCTGGCGCATGTGCTGGGCAAACCCTACGCCAAGATTTTCTCGGAGTTCCACACGGCGCCCGACAAGGAGATGGTTCCCTCCGAAGGGTCGGCGGGCATCAATTTCGGCTGGACCGGCGATGTGAAGTATCACCTGGGCGCGCGCAAGCTGGTACGCGAGAGCGAACTGGCGCAGGTGGCGCTCACCCTGGCGCCCAACCCCAGCCATCTGGAGTTTGTCAATCCGGTCGTCGAGGGAGCCACGCGCGCGGCGCAAGAGCAGCGCGAGAAGCGCGGCGCGCCTGCGCAGCAGGTAGACAAGGCACTCTGCATCACCATTCATGGCGATGCTGCGTTCCCCGGCGAGGGCGTGGTCGCCGAGACGCTCAACCTCTCGCGGCTGGCCGGCTATCAGACTGGCGGAACGATTCACATCATTGCCAACAATCAGATCGGCTTCACAACCTCAGCCGAGCAGGGCCGCTCCACGCTCTACGCGAGCGATCTGGCCAAGGGCTTCGAGATTCCCATCATCCTCGTCAACGCCGACGATCCGGAAGCCTGCCTGAGCGCGACGGCGCTGGCCCACGCCTATCGCCAGCGCTATCACAAGGATTTCCTGATCGATCTCGTTGGCTATCGGCGCTGGGGCCACAACGAAGGCGACGAGCCAACCTTCACCCAGCCGCGCCTCTACGCCAGCATCGCCGAGCACGCCACGGCGCGCGCCCTCTACGCCGAGCGGCTGGAGGCCGATGGCGTCGTGTCAGCGGCCGAGGTCGAGGCGATGCAGCGCGAAGATCAGGCGCGGCTGAAGCAGGCGCACGATGACCTGCTGGCTGGACTCGTCCCTGAGGAGCATGCGGCGCTGGAGGCGTCTCCGGCGCTGGCCAGCGTGGCAACGGCGGCGCCAGCCGACGCGCTGCGAGCGTACAGCGAGGCGCTGCTGGCGCGACCAGAGGGGTTCACGCCCAATACCAAGCTGGAGCGGCTGCTGGCGCGCAGGCGGGAGGCCCTCGAGAAGCCAGGCGGCATTGACTGGGGATTCGCGGAGACGCTGGCGTTCGCGGCGATTCTGGCCGACGGTCTGCCCATCCGCCTGACGGGGCAAGACAGCGAGCGTGGCACATTCAGCCAGCGCCACGATGCGCTGCACGACGCCAGAACCGGCGCCGTCTACATCCCATTGCAGGCGCTTCCACAGTCGAACGCTTCCTTCGCGCTCTACAACAGCCCGCTCTCAGAGGCGGCAGCGCTGGGCTTCGAATATGGCTACAGCGTCAAGGCGCCGAACACGCTCGTGCTGTGGGAAGCGCAATTCGGCGATTTCGCCAACGCGGGCCAGGTGCTGATCGATCAATTCATCGCGGCGGCGCGCGCGAAGTGGCGCCAGCTCCCCGGACTGGTTCTGCTGCTGCCGCACGGCTACGAGGGGCAGGGGCCGGAACATTCGAGCGGACGCCTGGAGCGCTATCTGCAACTGGCGGCTGAGGACAACCTGCGCGTGGTGAACTGCACGACCGCCGCGCAATACTTCCATCTGTTGCGGGCCCAGGCGAAGCTGCTTGGCGACGCGCCGCGCCCATTGATCGTCATGACGCCCAAGAGCCTGCTGCGACATCACGCGGCGGGTTCGAGCCTGAGCGACCTCACGGCTGGGACATTCAAGCCCGTGCTGGCGGATGAGCGCGGCGATCTGGACGAGGTACGGCGGCTGATCCTGTGCAGTGGCAAGGTCGTCGTCGAGCTGGAGGCCGCGCTGGCCGCGCAGCCGGAGACACGCGACTGGATCGCGGTGGCGCGCGTGGAGCAACTGTATCCGTATCCTCAGGCGGAGCTTGGCGCAGCGCTGAAGCGTTACCCGCAGCTCGCCGAAGTCGTCTGGGCGCAAGAGGAGCCGCGCAATATGGCGGCCTGGAGCTACATCGCGCCGCGGCTCGCAGCGCAACTGCCGGACGGCGTCGCGCTGCGCTATGTCGGGCGGCCAGAGCGGGCCAGCACCGCAGAGGGACTGCCGGACGCGCATGCGGCGGAGCAGGCGAGAATCGTGAGTGAGGCGCTGGGCGGCGAGCGGCCAGCCAGAATGGAAACGCGCAAGGGAGAGTATGTCAGTTGAGATTACGACGCCACAACTTGGCGAATCCATTGTCGAGGCTACGGTTGGCCACTGGCGCAAGGCGCAAGGCGACGCGGTGACGGCGGGCGAGCCGCTCGTCGAGCTGGAGACCGACAAGGTCAACATCGAAGTCACGGCGCCCTCGGATGGCGTGCTCGCCAGCATCCTTAAGCAGGAGGGCGACGTCGTCGGCGTGGGCGAGGTTCTGGCGCAGGTGAGCGCGGAGCAGCCAGCGCGCGCGGCGCCAGCTCCCGCAGCGATGCCAGCTCCCGCAGCGATGCCAACTCCCGCAGCGATGCCAGCTCCCGCAGCGGCAGCGACATCGGCGGCGGGCAATGGCGCCACCGCTGCCGCTCCCGTCGCGGAGCAAGCCGCCGAGCCAGCGGCCGCCGAGCAATCAGGCGGCGCCCGCGCGACGCCCCTGGCGCGCCGCTTCGCCGACGAGCGCCACATCGATCTCCAGTCTGTCAGCGGCACGGGGGTTGGCGGCAAGGTCACGCAGGAGGATGTCGAGGCGTTCCTTGCCAATCATGCTGCGCCGGACGCCATGGCTCAGCCGCCCCGCGCGCCAGCCGCGCCGAGACCCGTGCCCGCGATGCCGACGCCTACGCCCGCGCCCGCGAGGCCAGCGGCCAGCCAGCCAGAGGCAGGCGCGCCGCGCGAGGAGCGGGTGCGCATGTCGCGGCGGCGGCAGGTCATCGCCAAACGGCTGGTGGAGGCGCAACACGCCGCCGCCATGCTGACGACCTTCAACGAGATCGACATGTCCGCTGTGATGGAGATGCGCAAGCGCCGCCGCGATGTCTTCAAGGAGCGCTACGGCGTGAGCCTGGGCTACATGTCGTTCTTCACGAAGGCGACGCTGGGCGCGCTCAAAGCCTTCCCACGGCTGAACGCCGAGATTGACGGCGATGAGATGATCCTCAAACGCTACTATGACATCGGCATCGCGGTCGGCGTGGAAGAGGGGCTGGTCGTGCCGGTGCTGCGCGACGCGGACCGACTCTCGTTCGCCGAGATCGAGCGGCAGATCGCCGTCTATGCCGACAAGGCGCGCAAGAATCAGCTCAGCCTGGAGGATATTCGCGGCGGCACCTTCACCATCTCGAATGGTGGCATCTACGGCTCGCTGCTCTCGACGCCGATCCTCAATGGCCCGCAGGTCGGCATTCTGGGCATGCATAAGATCGAGGAGCGGCCGATCGCGGTCAACGGCCAGGTGGTCATCCACCCGATGATGTATGTCGCGCTCTCCTACGACCATCGTATCGTGGATGGAACCGAGGCGGTGCGCTTCCTGGCGCGCATCAAGGAGCTGGTGGAGGATCCAGAGACGCTGCTGCTGGAGGGCTAGAAAGATGGCGATGGGGCGCATCCAGCCGCGCGGCGCGACGCTGGTCTGGCGCCGTGTGTGGTGGCGGCGGGCGATGCAGCGGGCGCTGACCTCGCTGCACATCGCCTGCTACCGCGCCACGGGCGGCGTCATCGGCCACCGTGTCGGCCCGCTGCCCAACCTGCTGCTGACCACGACGGGCCGCCGGACGGGCGAGCCGCGCACCACGCCGCTGACCTACATCCAGGTGGATGGGCTGCTGGCGGTCATCGCCTCGAACTTCGGCAGCCGCACCCAGCCGCAGTGGTATCTCAACCTCGCGGCGCGCCCGGAGGCGATGGCGCAGCTCAAGCGGCGGCGCTGGCGTGTGCGTGCGCGGCCCGCGACGCCCGAGGAGCGCGAGCGCATCTGGTCGGCGGCGCTGGCGATCTGGCCAGCGTGGGCGGGCTACGCCGAGCGCGCCCAGCGCGAGATTCCCATCGTCGCGCTGGAGCCGCTGCCGTGAAGAAAGGCGATGACTTCGGGGGATGCTGAGCGTCCATGAGCGCATCGAATGACGCGGGATAGATCCCCTGAATCTGGGTCGCCAACCTCCGCGAACCGCCCCCGTCGCCCATTGAACGTGAGTTCGATACCGTTGGCGAATTCAACAGTGGCTTTGGCAGCTCTGAATTCATCGGGTAGCCGCCACCCGATCGGCCGAGGTCGGCTGCGCGCCACCAGTACGCTCGTGTGAGGCTCCAGCCTCCTGATCGAGCTGCCGCCACATGCGCAGTATCTCGGCTACCCCCCATGCCTGCGCAATGCAGCCTTTCGGCAGGTGAGGCGGATCTCCTTCGAGGATTTCGGAGACAGTGCCTAGCCCGGCATCTCGAAGATGATCCTCGCATGGCGCCAGCAGCTCAAGGGCAGCTTTCGGATCCCTGAAAGCGCGGTAATGCGCCTCCGCATACGCGCCAAGCAGCCACGTCCACACCGGTCCCTGGTGATACGACGTATCGCGCTCATACTGGTTGCCGTGGTAGGCGCCTCGATAGTATGGGTCGTCGGGACTGAGGGAGCGCAGCCCATAGGATGTCAGGAGCAGGCGTCCAACCTGGTCAACGACTGAGGCGGCCTCCGCGCCCTGAAGCAGCGGGAACGGCAAGGAGACGGCAAAGATCTGGTTAGGTCTCAGCGTGAAATCATCGCCGTTTGGACTATCGACGACATCGGCGAGATAGGGGTGCTCCGGGCGAAGGAAGCGGGCCATGAATGAGGCTCGCACGCGATCTGACCGCGCCTCGTACTCCGCAGCCGCCTCCCGGTCTCCGCGTGCGGCCAGCGCCTCCGCCAGGATACGCAAGGTGTTATACCAGAGCGCGTTGATCTCTACCGGCTTGCCGATGCGCGGCGTCACCACCAGGTCGCCGACTTTGGCGTCCATCCACGTGAGCTGTACCCCTGGCTCGCCCGCGTGCAGCAGGTCATCCCTGGGATCAACTCCAATATGGTAGCGTGTCCCACGGATATGCCAGGCGACGATGTCCTCGAGCGCTGGAAGCAGCTCGTCGACCAGGGCTCGGTTGCCGGTAGCCAGCGTATAGCTATGCAGCGCTACAACGAACCAGAGCGTAGCGTCGGCGGTGTTATAGCCAGGAATCACGCCTGAGCGGTCCGGGAAGTTGTTGGGGAGTAGACCATCCTGTACATAGCGAGCAAAGCTTCGCAGGATGTTGGCCGCATCCCTGGGGCGACCGGTGGCGAGCGTAAGCCCACGCAGGGCGATCATCGTGTCACGTCCCCAGTCGTTGAACCAGTGGTAGCCGGCGATAACCGTTTTGTTAGGCTCCGCAGACACTGGTTCGCCAGCGAGTGCCGGGCCTGTGGTAACATCCTGGCGCTGAACGATAAACTGGTCAGCGGCCAGCGTCAGCTGCTGGACTGCGGGATGCGCCCCCTCGACTCCGGCGGTACGCAAGAGCTGCCTCTGGCGTTCGCGGAAAGCAGCATGGGCGGCGTCTACTTGTGGCTGCATAGTGAGATCAGTGGTAAGCGTGAGGGTAAATCCGCCGCCACCGCGAAGCTCCGTGGTGAATGTACCGGGAGCATACAGATCGCCGTGATCGTTTAGTCCGCGCTCTGTTTCGGCACGGTACTTGAAGTTCCACCACCAGGCGCCACCTGGGGTAAACGCGCCGTCGCTGGCGATAAGCGCAAATGGAGTCGCGCCATCAAACGCATGGATGAGCGCTTTCCGCGGCTCCGCCTCTACACCCAGCTCCCATCCCTGTCCCGACGATAGGCTGTGAAAGTCTCGATAGGTGACCAGTGGAGTGACCTCGATCCGCATGTCCCCATCGCCACCCAGCCAGCGATAGCGTACATGGGTCGTACTGGAGCCGTAGTCCATCCAGATCCGCCGCTCAAGCAGCGCATTGCCAAGCGCGAAGGTCCAGACCGGCAGCGTGCCTTCCAGCGCGAACGTCTGCAGATTGCGGTAGCCCTGTGGATCAATGGTACCGTCGGCATATTCGCCTGAGGACAGTGGATAGCGATGCCCGGCGTAGGTGACCCACTCGACCAGGCCTCCGACCAGCACGGTTCGGTTGACCGGAGGGTGCAGAGCCGCAACCAGCAGGCCGTGATAACTTCGGGTATTGATCCCCGCCAGCGTACCAGAGGCATAACCTCCAAGGCCATTGGTGACCAGCCACTCGCGACGCAATCCATCCGTAAGACTGCCGCAGATCTCGCGACCAAAGTGGACCAATGGCTGGTCGATGATCGTGGTGAGCGGCGCCAGGGTACTCATCGTCTGCTCCCTGTAGCCCGATCTCCTGGACGTCACCGGTCCAATACCGCGCTGTACCGGAGCTGGATGACGTTTGAGAGATCAACTCGTGCTGCCGACCGCCTCCGGCTGCTGAGACTCGCCCAGTAATCGCTCGATGCTACGTTGTCCAATCATCGTTCCCATGCCTGGAATCAGTACCGACACCGCGCCGGTCCAACCGGTCTGGTGACTGGCCCCAATGCCCGCGCCATTGTCGCCGTGGAGGTACTCATAGAAGAGGATCAGGTCGCGCCAGTTCGGGTCGGTCTGGAACTTCTCCGTGCCACCGTACACCGGCCGGTGTCCTGCGGGCTGGCCATCGGAGCCGCCGCCCTCGCTGCGCAGGAAGGCGCTAATGACCCGCCTGCCGATCTCGCTGGAGACCTCGCTGAGCGAGACCAGATTTCCCGATCCAGTGGGACACTCGATCTTGAAGTCTTCTCCGAAGTACACACCCAGCTTGGCGACGGCTTCGATGAGGATGAGGTTCAGCGGCATCCACACTGGACCTCGCCAGTTCGAATTCCCTCCAAACAGTCCGGTGGAGGACTCGGCCGGCTCATAATCCACCCGATACTCCTGACCTCCCCAGTTCATGACATAGGGATGGTCTTTGTGATAGCGCGAGATAGCTCGGATACCGTGCGGACCCAGGAACTCCGATTCATCCAGCATACGGACCAATAAGCGCCGTATCTTCGTTTCATCAAGGACTCCAACCAGCCGGAGGTTGGCCGGGCCTTTCTGTGGGTAAAGACCGATGTCGTTCAGTTCGGGATGGATCCGGGCGTACTCCCGTATGATCTGCTGAACGGGACCAATGCGCGCTTCCGCCGACGGGGTAACCAGCACGTTCGCGGCCAGAGGCAGCAATCCAACCAGGGAGCGGACTTTCACTCTCTCGGCATGGCCGTCGGGCAGGCGCAGCAGGTCATAGAAGAAGCCGTCTTCTTCATCCCATAGTGAATCGTCTCCCGCGCCTTCATGCTCCATCGCGATGGCGATATAGAGAAAGTGCTGCAGGAACTTGATGGCCATCTCTGAGTAGACCGGATCATCAGCCGCCAGCTCCAGGGCGATCTGCATCATCGTGAGGCTGTAGAACGCCATCCAACTGGTGCCGTCCGACTGCTCAAGCGTGCCGCCAGTGGGAAGCGGCGCGCTGCGGTCGAAGACGCCGATGTTGTCCAGGCCCAGGAAGCCGCCCTCGAAGACATTGTTCCCCAGCATATCCTTCCGATTAACCCACCAGGTGAAGTTCATGAGCAGCTTGTTGAAGATGGCCTTCAGGAACTCTTTGTCTCCGATTCCACGCTGCTCCCGCTCTATGAGATACACGCGCCAGGTTGCCCAGGCATGGATGGGGGGATTGACGTCTCCAAATGCCCATTCGTAGGCGGGAAGCGCGCCGTTGGGGTGCATATACCAGGAGCGCGTCATCAAGTGCAGCTGGTCTTTGGCAAAGTCTACATCTACCTCCGCCAGCGGAAGGGTATGTACCGCCAGATCCCAGGTAGCGAACCAGGGGTACTCCCACTTGTCAGGCATCGAGATGACGCTCTGAGAGTTCATGTGATACCAGTTAGCGTTGCGACCGTACTCGCGCCCGGCTGGAGGCTCCGGCTGGACGGGGGCATCTCCCCGCAGCCAGCGCTCCACGTCATAGTTATAGTACTGCTTAGACCATAGCATGCCTGCCAGCGCCTGGCGCATGACGTTGGCCGCGTCCTCATTTACACTGGCAGGGGTAATGCTGGCGTAAAAGTCGTCGGAGTCGTGCTGGCGGGCATGGAGGATATCATCAAAGTCGCGACCCACGATGGTACTGGCTCCATTCCCGGCCGGTAAGGATCCTGGAGGGGAGTCGGTGAGCCGGAGCCGGATGACGCGGGTCTCACCAGGGCCGATCTCCAGACGGTAATAGGCCGCTGCCTTGGTCCCTACTCGCTCGGGGTTGACCGCCTCCATATCTCCGGCTACGACATAGTCATTGATGCCGTCTTTGGCATAGCGCGACGCATTGCTACCCCCATAGAGGCGGGCGCAGTTGGTCTCATTCTCGGTAAAGAGTACTCGCTCCGCGCCTTCACAGTAGAGATAGCGTGTGCCGAGAGCCGAGTGAACCGCCTCGATCACATGGCCCTCCCCGCCGGATTCCACCTGGCGGAGCTGCGGCTTTTGAGCGCCCTCGCCCCAGGTCCAGGTATTACGGAACCAGAGCGTGGGAAGCACATGGAGCGTGGCGGTGGCGCCACCGCGGTTGCACAGGCTGATCTGAATGAGCATGTCTTCAGGTGATGGTTTGGCATACTCGACGTAGACGTCAAAGTAGTGATCTTGATTGAAGACCCCCGTGTCGAGTAGCTCGTACTCCGGCTCGTGCTTGCTGCGGGCACGGTTGGTGGCGACCAGATCGGTGTAGGGGAAGGGCGCCTGAGGATACTTATACAGGTACTTCATATACGAGTGGGTGGGGGTGCTGTCCAGGTAGAAGTAGTATTCCTTTACGTCTTCTCCATGATTGCCTTCGGAATTGGTGAGCCCAAAGAGTCGTTCTTTGAGTATCTGGTCAGCGCCATTCCAGAGGGCCAGAGCGAAGCACAATGTCTGGTGGTTGTCTGAGATGCCGGCAAGGCCATCCTCACCCCACCGATAGGCACGAGAACGTGCCTGGTCGTGACTGAAGTAGTCCCAGGCGTTGCCGTAGGGGCTGTAGTCCTCGCGTACCGTTCCCCACTGGCGCTCGCTCAAGTAAGGCCCCCACTTCTTCCAGGGGACCTGTTGCTCTCGTGCTTCTTGGAGCCGGAGTTCTTCTTGCGTAGCCATCTTGATTGCTCCATCTTGACTGACAGAGTGCGCCGCTCTGCACGCTTCTGCCTGTTCGCAAGCAGAAGTGTGCAGAAACCCCACACAATCTGGCCACCTGCTCAGGGTACTGTGGTTCCTACCGTGCAGTGATGCGCTAATTTGTGGGCTTGGTCGGACTAGGTCGGACTCTATCAGCTTGGTTGATGCACGTCTGACCTTGGCAATGATACGGCAGGATACCGGGATCGCACGCCACTCGGAAGAGAGTGTGCTGGATCAGTTTCTTCCTCGCCCGAAGGCGGGGGAGACTGACATGTCCTACCCGACATGCAGGATACAGCTACGCAGGCCATGGACAAGTTGTTCGGGTAGCACGGTCTGGAGGGCCACATTGCGCAAATTGCAGCCAAAACTGCCGTCAAATCGGGTGAAACAGGCTTAGCCACGTCCACCCGATTCTCACAAACCCTGAATTCAAGCCAACAAGAAACCCCTCCGAGATGGAGGGGCTTTGCTTGTGGGTAGCGCATACGGGATTCGAACCCGTGATCTCCGCCTTGAGAGGGCGATGTCCTAGGCCGCTAGACGAATGCGCCAGGTCGCGGGGCGTTTTCACGCTCGCGAAGGTCATTTTACGCGATTGGCCGCTTCGCCGTCAAGCCTGGCAGGACGCTTCACGCCCGCCTGCTTTCACGAATGTTACCCGCGCTTGAGGCTGGCCGGATCGAAGAAGCTGCTAGCAAGCTGCTCGCGGTCATCGGGCGGGCGGGCCGATGTCTCGATCAGCTCGCGCCAGGTATCCATCTGGGCGTCGTCGTTGACCATCAGCGCCGCGCGGATGGCTCCATCGCGTATGTAGACGGCTGTGAAGGCGTCCTGCCGCGGGTCGCCTCGGATGATGACCTCGGCGTCGGGCGAGGGATAGCCCAGCATGTTGATGGAGAGGTCGAACTGATCGGAGAAGAAGTACGGCACATGCTGGTAGCGCTCGTCGCCGCCGGTCATGTTCGCCGCCGCCGTCTGCCCGCTGGCGATGGCGTTATCCCAGTGCTCGAAGTGGTAGCGGCCCATCACCGGATCGAGGAAGGAGGCCACATCGCCCGCCGCATACACGTCCTCAGCAGAGGCGCGCAGGTGGTCGTCCACCATCACACCGTGATGTGGATCGACGTTCAGGCTCGCATCGGTCGCCAGATCGGTGTTGAGCTGGATGCCGACGCCCACGAGCACCATATCCGCAGGCAGCGTCAGCGGCGCGGCGGAGCCTTCCTGCGGGGCGATGCGTACCTGCGCCACACGACCATCGGCCCCCGCGATGAACTCCGCCGCCGCGTGGCCCAGATAGAAGGTCGCGCCGCGCGAGGTGTATTCGTTCTCCAGATAGGCCGACAGGCCGGGCGTGAGCATACCGGGCCAGACGCGCTCCACGGGATCGATGATGGAGACACTCGCGCCTTTGAAGAGCGCGTTGCTGGCGGCCTCCAGTCCGATGAAGCCTGAGCCGATGACGACTACATTGCGATTGGGCGTATTCAGTTGCTCGCGGATGGCGGTGGAATCGTCGAGCGTGCGCAGCACGAAGATGCCTGGCAGATGCGCGCCGGGGATGGGCAGCGTGCGCGGGCGGCCGCCAGTGGCGAGCAGCGCGCGACCATAGGTGACGGTCGAGCCGTCGCTGAGCGTGGCCTGCTTGGCTGCCGTATCGAGCCGTGTCACGCCGACACCCTGCTTCACGGCTACCCGCTGCTCGCCGTACCAGGGGGGCAGTTGCGCGAAGACGCCGCCGTTCCCATACGTGCCATCGGGGCCAATGTCGCCGCGCAGATACTCCTTGGAGAGCGGTGGCCGATGGTAGGGCAGATGATGCTCCGCCGCGACGATCAACACGCTGCCCTTCGCGTCGCGCTTGCGAATCTCTTCCGCCGCAGTCGCCGAGGCCAGCCCACCGCCGATCAGCAGGTAGTCTACGGCGGTGCGCGCATCCGCTGTCGTCATCGCTTGCTCCTTCTCCTCGCGCTGCTGGCAGCGCGTCTCGCTGCTGTCGTCGTTGCGGCGCCCTGCGCGCTCTTCCCGCCAGGATCATGCCAACCAGCGGGCGCACGCCATTGGCGCCACCCTCTCGCACGCGAAGCGATGGGCCGTCGTTGTGAAGGTCTGCGCTGCTCGGCGGATCAGGCGCTTATGAGCGCGGCATGGTCTCCTGATCCTGCGCAGGTGGCAGCGCGGTGGGCTCGGCGGCGTCTTTATCGCCGCGAATCGACTTCTGGAACTCTTTGATGGTCTGTCCGGCGGCCCCGCCAATCTCTGGCAGGCGCTTGGCTCCGAAGAAGAGCACCGCGATCAGCAACAGGGGTATGATGAATTCCCAGTGGAACCCCATACGACACGCTCCTTTTCAGGGATCTGACACCAGTGGGACACGTGCGAGACAGGCGCCTGCGTCAGCGCCGTGACTGGCGTCCCATGGTGTTGTACATGCGTTCCTGCGACGCTGGATTATCTGGACGCACTGACACACACCTTTTATGGGAGTATACGCGCCTCAGGCGCCAGGTAACAATGTCCTGCCGTCACGTGGAGCCGCTTACGCCTCAGTTTTGCCTCAGCTTTTCGGCGCAGTTGCGGCGGTCGTCGGATCTGATGTCGCCTCCGGTGTCACCTGGGGCTTCGCCTGGGGCGCGGCGACCTGCGGCGCGTAGACGCCATGCTCCTCAGGCGGCAGCAGGCGCGCGATCTGCGTCATGATCTCGTCGATGCCACGCCCCAGATCGTCACGCGTGTGGCGCGCGCCGCTGCGGGTCAGCATGAACGGCTTGCCATAGCGCACGGTGACGGTGGGGCGGTGGATAACGATGTGGCCCTTCTGAAAGACCGCTCGGCTGTTTATGATGGCGACCGGCACGACCGGAACGTTGGCGCGCAAGGCGATCAGCGCGGCGCCGGGCA
>DATBTW010000147.1:0-1517 GCA_036559055.1 Ktedonobacterales bacterium | reverse complement strand
AGCAGCTTGCCCTGGTTGGCCGCCACGTTGATGAGCGGCATGCCTGCGTCGCCGGTCGCCTTGAGGGCGGCGTCGAGCGCGGCGTCGGGCGGGGCGAAGAGTCCATCGAAGTAGTGATCAACCGCCGTCCACTGATCCTCTGTCATGTTGTCCTCCGTGCGTGCCGAGCCACTGTTGCGCGAAATCGACCGCCGGGCGCTGCGGAAAGAGCAGCGCGGCGGATGAGCCGACCGCGCCGCGTTTCACCAGCCCCTCGCGCTCGAATGCAGCGCCAATCTCGACGAACGGGTCGTCATTCCAGTCCACATCGCGAAAGGTCTTCCAGACGCGCTGGCCGTTCTCCAGCAGCGCGGAGCCGGTCGTGGTCCAGTCGCTCGTCCCGGCGCGATACTCGCCGAGGTGAAACGATGTGTTGTTGCCGAAGCCCACGCCCAGCAGCAGAACCCAGCCGCCCAGCGCGTAGATGCGCGCCAGCGGCGAGGCGTCGCCCAGGCTGCCCTCCAGCGCATGCGCGCGGATGATCTCCTCCGCGCGCGACCCGCACGCCGCGAACGACGACTGCGGGTGGTCGCTGCGGATGGCGCCGGGCCATTGGCGAAACAACTCCGCGATGCGGCCCATCATGCGGGTAGGAGTGATGCGCGGATCGTAGGCGGGCATCGACTCGCGGATGATTGGAACCCACGCGGCGGGCACAGGCGGACGCATCCAGTGCGCAGGGTCAGAGTTGTCGCCCGTGAAGGCAGGCATGACCAGCGTTCCGTCGGGCGTCAGCGCATCCAGCAGCGCCTGGATCACCGCGACCGGGCCGCCACTGGCCCAGCCCAGCGCGCTCAGCGATGAGTGGACGAGCAGCGTCATCCCCGGCGCGATGCCCAGCGCCCGCAGATCATTCGCCAGCGAGGTGCGGGTGCGCGGCAGATCGGCCCGCTGGATGGCGCGCTGCTCGTCGAGCATGGTCGCTCTCCCCCTGATCGCTCAGATTGAGCATGTAGCAGTGTCAGCCCAGCACCGTCAGCATGGGGCGGATGTCGAAGCGCAGTTTGGCGTGCGCGGCGCGCAGGGCCGCCTCGGCGGTCGCGGGGTCGTCAGCGCGTGCGAAGATGAAGCCGAGATAACTGGCGCCCTCCGGCAGCGGGATGATCGGCGTGTGCAGGCGCACGGTCATCTCGACGCCGGTGACGTGCGGCGTGGCGCAGGCCTCCTCGACCCCCTCCACGCTCCGCAGGATGCCGCGTTTGGGGATCGGGATCATCATGACGCCGGCAGCCTGGCCGCTGCGGTCGAAGCTCGGCGCGCCCAGCCGCAGCGCATTGCGCAGCAGCAACTCCTCCAGGCGCATGCCAGAGCCAAACTCCAGCACGGTCGAGCACAGCCCGCCGATGCTGCGCCCGGCGATCTCCACCATCCACGGGCCGCGCTCGTTGACGCGCAGCTCGGCGTGGACGGGGCCATCGCGCAGGCCGATGCTGGCCGCCGCTTGCGCCACACACGCCGAGACGGCGGCCTGGCTCTCC
>DATBTW010000146.1:0-2975 GCA_036559055.1 Ktedonobacterales bacterium | reverse complement strand
ATGCACCGTCTCGCCCGCCTGCGGAAACGCTGGCGCCTGGCTGACGACATCCATATTGACGCTGCCAACCACGGCGACCCTCGGCTGACCATCCATCGCTGGCGACCTCCTCACTGGCATGACAATACGACCTCCGCCGCGCATAGCCTATCACTCCTTGCGCAGAGTCGCGGCTTTGGGCTACACCAATGGGGGCGAGATGCAGGAACCAGGAGGGTCAAACACATGGCAGAAGCGTATCGGGTGGGCATTCTTACTATCAGCACGCAGGGCGCGGCGGGCGCGCGCGAGGATACCTCCGGCGAGGCCATTCGCGCGCTGGTGGAGGCCGCGCCGCTGAGCGCGCAGGTGGTCGAGCGGGCCATCGTCGCCGATGACCGCGCCGCCATCGAGGGCAGGCTGTGCGCCTGGTCCGACGCGGGCGCGGCACAGTTGATCCTGACGACGGGTGGCACGGGCCTCAGCCCGACCGACGTGACCCCAGAGGCGACGCGCGCCGTGCTGGAACGCGAGGCGCCTGGCATCGCCGAGGCTATGCGCGCCGAGAGCCTGCGCCACACGCCGCTCGGCATGCTCTCGCGCGGGGTGGCGGGCATCCGTGGCGCCACGCTCATCATCAATCTACCGGGCAGCCCCAAAGGCGTGCGCGAGTGCCTGGCCGCCATCATGCCAGCCCTGCCACACGCGCTCGACATCCTGACGACCCGCGTGCGCGACCACGGCCCCACCGCGCAGGGCTGAACGCGCGGGCCCGCCACGCATACCAAAGGAGATGGAACCCGCCATGCTGCCAACTGGCTACACCATGCGCCCGGCGAGGCTCGACGATGCGCAGGCCGCCGCCGACCTCATCAACGCCTGCGAGCTACTCGATCTGGGCGCCCCCAATACCAACGCGCATGCCCTGCGGCGCATCTGGAAGGCGCCCGACCATTCGCCCAATGACAGCTTGCTCGTCTCCGCGCCAGATGGCCGACTCGTCGCCGCGCTCAACCGCTTCCCGGAGGGCGAGCATCTGATGGAGTTCCAGGGCTACGTGCATCCAGACGTGCGCGGGAAGGGCATCGGGACGGCGCTGCTGACACTGGTGGAGACAGAGGTCAGCGCCCGCGCCCAGACCGTCCGCCTGACCACCGATGTCTGGAGCGTCAACACTGGCGGTCGGCGGCTGCTGGAGGCGCATGGCTACACGCTCGTGCGACGCTGGGAGCGCATGCTGATCGAGATGAGCGCGCCGCCGGAGCCGCCCAGCCTGCCTGCGGGCGTCACCATCCGCCCATTCGTGCCCGGCCAGGATGATCGCCCCTTCGCGGAGGCGATGGAGGAGGCGCAGGCCGACGAGTGGGGCCACACGCCGCTGACCTGGGAGCAGTGGCGCTACTTTCATGTCGAGAGCGTCCCCCATCTCGATCCCACACTCTACTTCGTGGCGGAGGAGGGCGGGCAGATCATCGGCGGCGCGCTGTGCAGCTGGGAGCGACCTGGCGAGCCTGCGGTGGGGCATGTGCGCTATCTGGCGGTGCGGCGTCCGTGGCGCGGGCGCGGCGTGGGGATGGCGCTCGTGCGCACCATCTTCGCGACCTTCTCTGCGCGCGGCAAACCCAGAGTGGGGCTGGCGGTGGACGCCGATAGCCCGACGCACGCCAACGCGCTGTATCGCCGCGCGGGCATGCGCGCCATCAGCACGACCTGCATCTACGAGAAGACCATCGGGCCCGAGGTGTAGCCGCCACGCCAATCCCGCCGTAAATACGGCCACCGCCTGCTCGTCCCAGATGCGGCGTCTTTGTCGGCGACCAATCTGGCAATGTCTACGGCCTGCTGAGCAGTGCTGGCGGTATCGCCTGGACCAATCACATCGCCAACATCATCCTGGCCTCGGCTGTGGTAGGCTGAAGGCGCCACCATCGTTGGCTCGTTGAACGCATGAACCAGCGCGCAAGAATCGCGCAGGAGAACGGACGCCATGACAGATGACACAGCGAATCTGAAGCGGCTCACAGCGCTCATCGATCTGGTCAAACTCGCACAGCAGCAGGAAGAAGCGCTCCGCGCGCGACTGAGCGAGGCCGAGCGCAACGAGGTCGGCACGGCGGATCAGTGGTCGCAGAAGGAAGTCGTCGCGCACCTGGGCTACTGGAAGGATCTCCAGGCCAACCGCGTCGAAGCGCTGGCGCGCGGCGACGAACAGAGCGAAGGGCCTGACTGGGGGCAACTCAATACCGAGATGTGGCCCGCGCACGCCCAGTTGACCTGGGAAGAATCGGTCGCGAAGTCGGATCAGGCGACGCGCAACCTGATCGCGGCGCTGGAGCGTGTCCCGCCCGACGTGATGAGCAATCTGGACAATGAGGCGACACCCGGCAATATGCTGATCGCCTACACGCTCGGCAATTCGCTGGGGCATGTGGCTGAACACATCGCCAACTACTATCGCGGGCGCGGGGAGAGCGAGCGCGCCACCCGCGCACAGGAAGAGGCGGTGCAGGCGATCATCGCCGCTGACCTCGGCCCCGGCGCGGAGGGCAGCGCGCGCTACAATCTCGGCTGCTACTACGCGCTGCATGGCCAGCCCGCCGACGCTATCGCTGAGCTAAAAATAGCGCTCGCGCGACGGCCCGATCTGGTGACGTGGGCGCGGCAGGATCACGATCTGGACAGCCTGCGCGAGGACGCCGCGTTCCAGGCGCTGGTTCCACCGGAAGAAAAGTCGGAGGAAAAATGAGCCTGGCGTTCACCCCGATGAACGAGGCCGACGCCCGCGCCGTTCTGGCATGGCGCTACGAGGGGCAGTACGCCATTTACAACTCGCCCGATGCCGCGCTCGGCCCGGATTTCGAACCGCTGGCCGAGATGCTGGACACCGGAAGCCCCTACTTCGCCGTGCGCGCGTCGGATGATGGCCCTGATGCGGAGCCGCTGGGCTTCTTCGCGTATGGCAGCGCGGGCGAGGTGGGCGCGCCGGAGACACGCGG
>DATBTW010000145.1:0-7572 GCA_036559055.1 Ktedonobacterales bacterium | reverse complement strand
GCTCAATGCTTCGGGCGTCTTTGTATCTCCTGGCCCGTCGCTGCCCCATCACTTTCCCATCGCTGCCCCCTCGCGTCGTTCCCTCTGCGCTCGTTTGCGATACACTGAGAGCGATGAGAGTAGTGAGGACGCGGCCCCGCGATGGAGCGGGAACGTCCTCACGCCTGACCGGTCGCGCGGAGTGCGAGACGAGATCGACTGTGGCGCCAGCAGCAGAGGAGCGAGCGGAGATGCTCGACGGAAAACGCATCGTCGTGGGCGTCTGCGGCGGCATCGCCGCGTACAAGGTGGCTGATCTGGTGAGCAAGCTGCGCCAGACGGGCGCACTGGTGGATGTCGTGCTGAGCGAGCACGCCGAGCAATTCGTCAGCGCGCTCACCTTCTCGGCGCTGAGCCAGCGTCCCGTCTACACCACCCTCTGGGAGCCAACCGGCGCTGCGGCGGCGCGGCACATCGAGCTGGGGCGCGGCGCCGATCTGCTGCTGATCGCGCCTGCCACTGCCAATACCATCGCGCGGCTGGCGCATGGGCTGGCCGATGATATGCTCGCGACCATCGCGCTGGCCACCACGGCGCCGCTCTTGATTGCCCCGGCGATGGAGTCGCTGATGTATCAGCATCCCGCGACGCAGGCCAATCTGCGGCTGCTGGCGGAGCGTGGCGCGACGATCATCCCGCCAGAGAGTGGGCGGCTGGCGTCGGGCGAGATAGGGCAGGGTCGCCTGCCCGAGACACCTGCGTTACTCGCGCACATCCGCCGGACACTGGGGCGCGCGACGGGTGATCTCGTCGGGCGGCGGGTGGTGGTGACGGCGGGCGGTACCCGCGAGCCGATTGACCCTGTGCGCTACATTGGCAATCACTCCAGCGGGCTGATGGGCTTTGCGCTGGCGGAGGAGGCGCGCGACCGCGGCGCTGAGACACTCGTCATCGCAGGCGCCGTCACCGCGCCGATTCCGCTGGGGGTCGAGGTCGTCCGTGTGGAGACGACGCTGGAGCTACGCGACGCGACGTTGGCGGCCATCGTGGACGCCGATGCGCTGGTGATGGCCGCCGCTGTTGCCGATTATCGCGTGGAGCGGCCTGCGCATCACAAGATCAAGAAAGGCTCGTCGGAGGAGAATAGCGATGGCTCGCTCTCGCTCCATCTGACCCCCAACCCTGACATCCTGGCCGAGGCGCAGGCGCTGGCCGAGGCGCGCGGACTCGCTGGCCTGACGCGCGTGGGCTTCGCCGCCGAGACGCACGATGTGGAGCGCAACGCCGCCGCCAAGCTGCGCCGCAAGGGGCTGCATCTGCTGGTGGCCAACGATGTCTCGCAGCCCGACAGCGGCTTCAGCGTCTCCACCAATCGCGTGACGCTCCTCTACGCCGATGGTCGCGTCGAGCATCTGCCGCTGATGTCCAAATCGGAGGTCGCCCGCGCCATATGGGATCGCCTCGCCCCGCTGCTGGCCGAGCGCGCGGCAGGCACGGCGAGCAGGTAGCGGCTGCGCTACGGTTGGCGCGGCCCGCTGGGAGCGTCATCGGGCGGCGGCGTTGGCGTGTTGCGCTCCATCGCCAGAATCTCATTGCACAGCGCGACGCACTCGTCGCAGATGAAGACGCCATTCGGGCCAGCGATCAGGCGACGCGCCTGGGTGTTCGACTTGCCACAGAACGAGCAGGAATATGTCGCTGGTTTGTTCGCCATGCGCTGGCCTCCTTTGATCCAGCCGTCTCGATGCGCCCCGCTTGGCTAACGATTTCGGTTGGCTTGCTGGGCGCTCGCCTGTTCCTGTTTCTGGTGGGCGCGCAGGTTCGCTTTTTCCTGTCGTGTGCGCACTTTGGCCTGTCTGACTACCTCATCGCTGTACGCTTTCCTGCGCCGCTTCTCCTCAGCGGAGACGGGCGGCTGCGCGACGCTCATCGCTATCGTGGCTATCAGCAGGCAGAGCGCGACCATCGCGGCGAAGGCGGCCGCGATCCACCAGGCCATGTGCCAGAGCGCCGCCCCCAGGCCAGCAAGCGTCAGGATGATGCTCACCGTCAGGATGCCAAAGGCGGCGCCCAGGGCGATCCGTGTACCCCGAATCCGCATCGCCTGGAGAGATGTCAGCGAGGGAATCTGCACCCCATCCGGGGAAAGGCCAACCTCCTGGAATGTCTCGGAGACTTCGTGCTCGAACTGGCCAGGCTTCAAATCTTGCGCGAGCCGCAGCAAGATCAATCCAGTCACATCCAGCGGCAGCGCGAGCGCCAGCGCGACGGTCGAAACCTTGATGGCGAGATCAACCGGCCCGATGGTGATCAGCGCCCCGATGATGAGCACGGTGAAGGCGATCAGCCCGCCAAATATCCAGCTTCCGACATCATAGAGCCAGGGCGTGCCTTTCTCCAGCAGTTTGGAGTATGCTTGCATGCTCTGGCGCCACTTCAGCTCCTCGGCGTCTAGCGAGACGACCAGCCGTTCGGTGATCGGTAGTTGAGTGGTCGATATTTGAGCGGTTGGTATGGGATTGGAATCCGGGGCCATCTTCGACTCCTGTCGTGTTCGCCGCACAGTCCAACTCGGCGTGATCGTGTCGTCGTTCGAATGTCGCGCTAGCGAATTGCCGACACAGTGTACCTCATGCGACGCACGGTTGGGTCGGTCAGCGTGTCCAGAAGCCTTCGGGGTCGATCTCGCGGATCAGGCGTAGCTCGTCGGCGGTGGGCGACGGCGTCTCGTGGGCGTCGGGGGCGATGAGCAGGTTCCAGCCGGTCTGCGCACGCACCTCATCGGCGCTGGAGCCTGGCCGCCACGTTTGCAGCTCCATCTCGTGGGTGTCGCTGGTGAAGCCCAGCACGGCCAGCGTGGTGATGACAACGCTGGGGCCGCCGCGCGGCAGCCCGACGTGCGTGCGCCAGTCGCCGCCGTCGCCCCAGCCGGGGCTGGTGATATAGCTGACGCGCTCCGGAAACCGCTTGCGCTCGTGCGACATGATGATGGCCAACCGTTGCGCCATCGAGGCGATGTCGGCCCCGCCGCCGCTGCCGGGCAGCTTCACCTGCGGATGCGCGCGGTCGCCGATGTACGAGGTATTGAGATTGCCATAGCGATCAACCTCCGCCGCACCGACGAAGCCGAGATTGGCCCAGCCCTGCGCCAGCAGCCCCATCAGCGCACCCGTGCGGTTGGCCCATTCCGCGCCCAGGATGTTCGGCGCGTCGCCCATCGTCAGCAGCAGCTCGCGCGAGGGCGTATCGCGCACCAGGCCATTCTCAAAGAGGCCGATGGCGTTGGGCGCGTGGGTGCGCTTGGCCAGCGCAAAGGCGATCAGCGGCAGTCGCATGCCGACGAAGACGACCTCGCCATCTGCGATGGCGCGTGCGGCGCAGACCACCATTAGCTCCTGGGGTGTGTAGTCATGCAGGCTTGCCACGGGGCGTCTGCTCCTCTCTGTGCGCTCACTGGTATGATCGGCGGAGCCGCTACGGGCGGCGCGGACGTCGACTTCCGCTCCCACACGATATGCCAGCCGCGCGCGGTTCGTCCACTGGCGAGCGGCTGGCCGGACTGCTACGATATCGCAGAGGAAGCATACGCGCAGAGAAGGCGACACACGAGGAGGAGCTGGCAGTGAGACTGGTCCGCATCGTGGAGTTTCTGGCAGGTTGGCTGGCGGTGGCGAGTGGCGCGGCGATCTTGCTCTTCATCTGGCGCGGCGGGTTCATTGCGCCAGAGTTTGTGGCGTTTGATCTGACGTTGTTCGGCCTGATTCTGGCGATCATCGCGCTGAGCGTCACCCTGGAGAGCGTGACTGGCTCGCTCGTGGCGCGCATCACCCTGGCGATCGGGGCGGTGGCGCTGACGGGCGTGTTTGTCGTCAGCTTCCTCGCGGAACTGGCGCTACCAACGCTGCTGGCGCTGGGCGCGACCTTCATGGCGTTCTCCCGCCACCTGCCGCCGCCAGCGCCGCGCATAGACGGGCATAGACGGGCATAGACGGGCATAGACGGGCATAGACGGGCATAGACGGGCATCAGGCGTGCGCTGGCTCCAGTTCGTGGGCAGGCGCCTGCCCACGCACGAGACGCTTGCCAGAGCGCAGCGCCACCACGCCCACGATGACCCAGAGTAGCGCGGCGTAGAGCGCGTACCACAGCGTCTCCTGCGCTGGCGTCAAGCCTAGCGGATCAAACATGACCAGTGACCCGGTCATGCTGATGTGCATCAACTGAGCCAGCAGCAGGCTTCCGCCCGTGTTGGAATACACCCAGACGATGAGCACGCGCATGGCGGCCACGATGGCGATGAAGGAGAGGAAGAACAGCGGCCAGTAGGCCTTGTGCGGAGCCGCTGCGCCGAGATAATCCACAACTGGCGCATGCCATAGCCCCCACAGCACTCCGAGCGTTACTGCCGCCGCCAGCGCGCTCTGCCGCTTGCGCATCTGCGGGAAGGCGAAGCCCATCCAGCCGATCTCCTCCAGAAATCCCGGCAGCCCGAACAGGAAGCCAAGCGCAAAGACGTTCGGCGTGAAGGTGGGCGACACGAATGTGCGCATCACCAGCAGCGTGACGAGGATGCCCGCAGGCGGCAGGAGCAGCGCGATGGCGTACCAGCGCACGCCCACCCGCCACTTGCCGACGCGCGCGAACACATCGCGCACGCCGCGCCGCCCAGCCACCACGCCCGCCAGCGCCAACCCCACGATGGCGACGCTGAGCACGAGGATGGGAAAGAGCGCGTATTCAGTGGTGGCCTGTTGTGTCGAGCCTCCGCGCAGGAGGGTTGGCCCCTCCAGCAGCGCAAAGCTGCCGTATGAGATCAGCAGAACCAGGCCAAAATAGGCGAGAACGGCATGCCGCCGGATAACCTCGGCGGTTGCATGGATGATGCTGCGCATGCTCCTCATACTCCTCGATGCGTCCCTATCCGCTATGTGGCGAGCGGCCCTATTCCGAGGCGCACGTCATCCCTGCTCTGAGTGTAGGCGGCGTGGGGAGACGCGGGTAGTGATAAGTGTCATCAAGGGAGGAGGACAAGTGTCATGTCGAGTGAGACGTCGGGCCGAGGCGCCGCCTGCCGCGCTATGCTACAATGACGGCGCCAGACGCCTCGCAGCACGTATAGCTGGCGTGGCGCTGTTGATTGAGACGCCACGATTCGGGGATGCGCAGGGATGCGTCTGGCGGACAGGGAGCGTGCCCGATGGATGTCCTGTCTGACACCTTGCGCGTGGTCAGGTTGACCGGCGCCGTCTTTCTCAATGCGCGGTTGACCGCGCCGTGGGCGATTGTCGCCTCATCACCCGGTGACCTTGCCCGCTACCTCCGCTTACCTTCCGATTGCGTTGCGCTCTTCCACATTCTCGTTGAGGGGCAGTGCTGGTTCTCGATCTCCGGTCAGGCGCCTGTGCTGATGCGCGCGGGCGACGCTATTCTGCTGCCGCACAATCCGCCGCATGTGATGAGCAGCGACCATGGCCTGACGCCCGTGCCGATGGTCTCCGTGATGCCACCGCTTCCGCCGGGCGGATTCGTCACGCTGGGCGATGGCAGGCTGGGCGAGACGAGTCAGTTCCTCTGCGGTTTCCTGCACTGCGACCAGCGGTTCAATCCGCTGCTGGGGGCATTGCCAGAGATGATCGTCGCGCACCCCGACAGTGCAGCGCCAGAGGCGCACGCTCCGAGCGTGCCTGAACGCCATGCCAGCGCCGCGTCTGTCACCCTGAACATTCAGCCCGGCGAATGGCTGGCGACGACGCTGCGGCACACCGTCGAGGAGGCGCTGGATGAGCGCCCCGGCGCCACGGATATGCTCTCGCGGCTGAGCGAGTTGCTCTTTGTCGAGATCGTGCGGCGCTACATGCAGCAGCTCCCGGAGGGGCGCCCGGGCTGGCTGGCGGGGGTGCGCGATCCCATCGTCGGGCAGACGCTGCGCCTGCTGCACGCGCAGCCTGAGCATGCGTGGACGGTCGAGGAGCTAGCCCAGACGGTCGCGGTGTCGCGTTCGTCGCTGGCCGATCGCTTCACCACGCTGATCGGCGAGGCGCCGATGCGCTACCTGGCGACCTGGCGCATGAATGTGGCGCAGTCGCTGCTGAAGCAGACCAGCCTGAGTCTGGGAGAGGTGGCAGCGCGCGTCGGCTACGACTCCGATGTGGCCTTCAACCACGCCTTCAAGCGCCATGTGGGGCAGCCGCCCGCCGCCTGGCGCGCCGCCGCACACGAGGACGCTGGATAGCGTTCGCCCGCCACATCAGCAGCCATCTCTCGCACGCAAGATGCGCGTGACGACACGCGGCGCTTGACAGGTAAGCTTTTGCTTACGTATTATGGCGCTATGCATGATGACAGGCAGGCAGAAGTCTTCGCCGCGATTGCGCATCCGATGCGGCGGCGCATCCTCGATCTGCTCGCCGAGCGGGAGCGCCCAGTGCATGATCTGGCGCGTCACTTCGGCGTTAGCCGCCCATCTGTGTCGCAGCATCTGCGCATTTTGCTGGCGGCCGGGCTGGTGGAGGAGCAGCGGCAGGGGCGCGAGCGACGCTATCGCCTGACGCCACAGCCATTGGCGCAGATTCAGGCCTGGCTGGCCCACTACGAGCGCTTCTGGCCGGAGCGCCTGCAACGTCTTGGCGGCTATCTGGACGCGGAAGAGGAGCATACATGACCAGCGCATCCATCACCTACGATCTGTACTTCGCGCACGCGCCGGAGCGTGTCTGGCGGGCGCTCACCGACCGAGACGCCATCGCGCGCTGGCTGATGCCCAACGACTTCGAGCCGCGTGTGGGGCATCACTTCACCTTCCAGACGACCCCGATGCCCGCACTCAACTTCGACGGCGTCTGCCGCGCCGAGGTGACGGCCTGCGAGCCGCCACGCCTGCTGACCTACACCTGGGTCGGCGGCGCGCTGCGCACGCTGGTGAGCTATCGCCTGGAGCCAGAGGGGGCTGGCACGCGCCTGCGCTTCGAGCACAGCGGCTTCGACCTCAGCGACCCCATCCAGCAGGCGTCGTATCGCGGCTTGCAGGGCTGGGGCGCTGGGCTGGATGTGGCGCTGCGCCGCGAGGTGGACGCGCTGGCCGCTGCCGAGGCGTAGCGCGCTAGCATAGCGGCTGATGGAAGAGTCCGCTGCGCCATCCTGAGCGCCTGCTCAATAGCCGTAATCCACGGGCGCGGCGAGGTGATGCTGCTGGATGGCCAGGGCTTGCCAGCGGTCGGCGCCGAGCTTGGCGAGGTAGGCGGCGCGGTCGGGCGTATCGAGCACCCAGGCGCGCAGCCACTCCGCGAATCCATCGGCTGTGCGCGTGGCCTGGTGATACTCGGCGAAGGCGGCGTGGTCGCGGTTGTAGTAGCCCTGCACGGGCGAGGGATGCGCGCCGCCCGGCTCGTGCACGACGGCCAACGTCTTGAAGCCGGGGGCCAGCACGCGGTTGGGGTCGCTCAGGATCACTTCCGGCGCCACGATCTCTTCGGCGATGTAGATGACACCTTTGGCCGCCAGCGCCGCCTCCTCGCAGATGCCCAGCCCGCCCCAGGCGTGCGCGCGCCCCAGCGCATCGGCGCGCTGCACATGCAGGATGGCGACATCGGGCTG
>DATBTW010000144.1:0-8218 GCA_036559055.1 Ktedonobacterales bacterium | reverse complement strand
TATGCCGCCTGGGGCCACGACGCCAAGCGATTCGCGCATGAGGGGCTTGCGCCGCTGGTCACTTGCGGTGGAAAAGTCCTGTTGCTTGGCGTCGAGATGGACCGCTGCTCGTCCTTGCATCTCGCCGAGGAGCGGGTACCGCTGCCACCCCCGCTGGCGGCGCTGCTCGCGCCAGCCGACGACCTCATCCGTGATTACCCAGATCATCTGTGGGGCATTGGCTATGGACCACAGGCGAATTTCCTGTTAGCTCAAGACGTGGCTGAGGCGCAAGGCCTCATCGCGTCCATCCGTATCGGGCAGGCGGTCGCGCGTCTATTTGAGGCGCAGGCGCTCGTCATGCTCTATGAATCGCTGCTGCGCACACGCCCCTATGCGGTCTACGGGCTACCAGAGCCGGAAAGTTTCGAATAATCGGTATGCGGTTAACGTTTCCTGGCGCACGTCCCAGCAGGGATCAATGGACGCAGTATTCCATCCCCTCGTAGTGCGAGCGAAAGTCGGGGCAGCTATGTGGTTACACATCCCAGAACGGCCCGACCTGGCCGACAGGCCTAGGCGTCCCTGGAATCGGGCGTTTATGGTGCGCGTCGGGCTGATCGTGATCACTGCAATCACCGTCCTGATTGTGGGCATGCGGATCTGGACTGCGGCTCCTGACGCGGTGCGGGTGACCGTCACCCAACATGGGGAAAATAGCAGTGCGCCTGCTGTCGACACCACGATCTTTGATCGAACTGTGCATGACGCTGCGTTGGCCCAGCGTCTCCAGCGCGACGTATCGGCGCTCGCCATTGAACAACCCCTTGAGCCCATCGCTTGCCCACAGAGCAGTGAGATCTACGATACCTACACGCTTACCTGGAGCCGGTCGGGCGTATTTGTCGAGCAGACATACGCAAATGCTACCGGGTGTCGTACATGGCTTGAAGACGGGGCGCTCTACCGCCTACCTACGTCGGACGCGATCTATTTCGATTTGCACGCAGCGCTAAGCACGCCACTTCCGCCCAACAAGTGAACGGCTTCCACTCCGACCTCTCAATTACTCGGCTCGCAATGCCTGCATGCGTGGTCTGGCCGGAAGCCAGTCCGCGCAGGCGGCAGGCGGAGCCGTGCTTCGCGGCGGCTCCAGCCGCCAGCCCCCCAGCGCCAGCACAGGCCATCACCTCCGCGCTCACCTTGACAGAAGCGCGAGCACGGCCATACAGTCCCATCAACGGCGCCTTCCACGCGGGCGGCGGCTTTGCGCTGCCTCATACACGCCAGGGATGGAGGGAAAGGCTATGCTGGAAGCGCACATCATCGCGGCTGTGCGGGCCATCGTCGGTCCGGAGGGCGTCTTCACCTCAGAAGAGGAGACGCGCACTTACGAGTCCGATGGCCTGGCGGCGCTGCGCCAGAAGCCAGAGCTGGTGGCCCTGCCGACGACCACCGAGCAGGTCGCCGCGCTCGTCAAGCTCTGCTACGACCAGAAGATTCCCTTCATCCCACGCGGCTCTGGCACGGGGCTGTCGGGCGGGGCGCTGCCATCACCGGGCAGCATCGTCATCGCACTCTCGCGCATGCGCGACATCCTCTCGATTGATCTGGAGAACCAGCGGGCCGTCGTGCAGCCGGGCGTCATCAACCTCTGGGTGACGCAGCGCGTCGCGCCGCAGGGCTACTACTACGCGCCCGATCCCTCCAGCCAACAGGTCTGCTCCATCGGCGGCAACATCGCCGAGAACTCCGGCGGCGCGCACTGCCTGAAGTATGGCTTCACCGTCAATCATGTGCTGGGGATGCGCGTCGTGCTGCCCGATGGCGAGATCGTGGACATCGGCGGCCCGGCGCTCGATAGCCCTGGCTTCGATCTGCCCGGCATCTTCGTCGGCTCTGAAGGGACGCTGGCCATCGCCACCGAGATCACGCTGCGGCTGATGCATAAGCCGGAGTCGGTGCAGACCGTGCTGGCGGCCTTCCATCATACCGATGCGGCGGGCGAGGCGGTATCGGGCATCATCGGGTCGGGCATCATCCCCGCCGCCATCGAGATGATGGATCGGCTAGCCATCGAAGCGGCGGAGGCCGCCGTCCACGCCAACTATCCCGACACCAACGCCGTGCTGATCGTCGAGCTAGATGGCTGCGCGCCGGAGGTGGCGACGCAACTGGCGCAGGTGGAGGACATCTGCCGCACGCTGGACTGCGTGGAGTTCCGCCTGGCCAGGAGCGACGAGGAGCGCGCGCTGATGTGGAAAGGGCGCAAAGCCGCCTTCGCCGCCGTGGGGCGCATCAGCCCGAATTACATCGTGCAGGATGGCGTCATCCCGCGCACCGCGCTATCCGAGACACTGCGCGAGATCGAGGCGCTGGCCAGCCAGTATCATGTGCGGGTGGCGAATGTCTTCCACGCGGGCGATGGCAACCTGCATCCGCTGGTACTCTACGATGAGCGCGATGCGGGCGCCGAGGAGCGCGCCGAGCATGTGGCAGGCGAGATTCTGCGCGTCTGCGTGGCGCACGGCGGCAGCATCACGGGCGAGCATGGTGTCGGCGCCGACAAGAAGATGTACATGGAGGTCATGTTTGGCCCCGACGATCTGGCGACTCACCAACTGATCCGCTGCGCCATCAACCCCGACAATCTGTGCAATCCGGGCAAGGTCTACCCCACGCCGCGCCTGTGTGGCGAAACGCCAGGCCACTACCAGCCGCATCCAGTCGAGCTGGCCGGGCTGGGCGAGCGCTTCTGACACGGAGGAGACCGGATCGATGGACGTGACAGCAGAGGCGCTGGAGTCGGCGCTGGCGCAGATCGCGCCGTACACGCGCCCAGCGAGCGCGGACGATGCCACACTGGGCGCCGAGCCGCGCGTGGTGGTCGAGCCGGAAGATGAGCGGCAGGTCGCCGACATCCTGCGCTACGCCAATGGCGCCGGGCTGGCGGTCATCCCACGCGGGGGCGGCTCGCAACTGGCCATCGGCAATCCGCCGCGCCGCGCCGACATCATCCTCAGCATGGCCCGCATGAACCAGCTCGTGGAGCACGCGCCGCACGACCTGACCGTCTCGGCGCAGGCGGGCATGCGGCTGGCCGATCTCCAGCGCATCCTCGGCGCCGCGGGGCAATGGCTGGCGCTCGATCCGCTGCTCGACCCCACTGCCACCCTCGGCGGCCTCATCTCCACCAACGCCAGCGGCGCGCGGCGGCTGCGCTACGGTGGCGTGCGCGACCAGATCATCGGGGTGCGAGTGGCGCTGGCGGATGGGACCATCGCACGCGGCGGCGGCAAGGTTGTCAAGAATGTGGCGGGCTACGACTTGCCCAAGCTCTACACGGGCGCGCTGGGGGCGCTGGGCGTCATCATCTCCGCCAACTTCCGGCTCTATCCGCTGCCAGCCTTCAGCGCGACGGCCCGGCTCGACGCCGCCACGCTGGCCGCACTCGGCTCTGTCGTCCAGCGTATCCTGGCGCAGCCGCTCACCCCCGCCGCGCTCGACATCTTCTCGCCAGCCGCGACGGGCGCGCCCTACACGCTGGTGGCGCACTTCGAGAGCGGTGTGCGCGAGGCCGTGGAGACGCAGACACGCACGGTCAGCGCGGCGCCCATCGCCGATGGCGCACTGCCGCGCGACATCCTCAGCGGCGAGGATGACGCGCGCTTCTGGCGCGATGCTGATGCGCTCTGGCGGGCGCCACTGCCAGGGCCAGCGGCGGACGACGCCGCACGCACGGCGCAAGCCACCATCAAGGCCAGCCTGCCGCTGACCGCTGTGGCCGACTGGCTGATGGCGCTGGAGGCGGCCTGCGCCGACGGCGCCATGGCGGCGCGCTGGCGGGCGCACGCGGGGCATGGCATCGTCTTTGCTCAGATGAGAGCGGCGCCCGACACGCTGGCCGCGCGCATCGCGTCGCTGCGGCGCGACGCCAGCGAGCGGCGCGGCAGTCTAGTCATCACCGAGCTGCCGCCCGCGCTGGTCGGCGCGATTGATCCGTGGGGACCAGTGGCCGCGCTGAAGCTGATGCGGAGCCTGAAGCAGCGCTTCGATCCCAATGACATCCTCAATCCTGGTCGCTTCGTGGGGGGAATCTAGATGGCACAGGCAGAGCTGAATCCGGGCGCGGCGCCCGCGCAGGAGCCACGCGGCCACGCGCCTGGCTTCGATAGCCATCACGCGCCCGATCCGGAGATCATCGCCGACTGCGTGCATTGCGGCTTCTGCCTGCCGAGCTGCCCCACCTATGCCCTCTGGGGCGAGGAGATGGATTCCCCACGCGGGCGCATCCAGCTCATGAAGATGGTCTCCAATGGCGAGATAGGGCTGAGCGAGACGGTCACGCGCCACTGGGATCAGTGCCTCGGCTGCATGGCCTGCGTCACCGCCTGTCCCTCTGGCGTGCGCTACGACCGCCTGATCGAGGCGACGCGCCCCCAGATCGAGCGCCACGTCCCGCGCTCCACCAGCGACCGCCTGCTGCGCGAGCTGATCTTCCAGCTCTTCCCGCATCCAGAGCGCATGCGGATGCTGCTGCCGCTGCTGTGGGCGTATCAGCGCTCAGGCGCCAGCCGCCTGCTGCGCTCACCGGGCGCTGCGCAGCGGCTCGCCCCACAGCTCCGCGCGATGGAGGCAGTCGCTCCGCCCGTCTCATTCGAGAAACAGGAGCCGCTGACCGAGGTCATCGCGGCGCGCGGGCAGGTTCGGCAGCGAGTCGCGCTGCTGCTGGGCTGCGTGCAGCGTGTCTTCTTCGATGAAGTCAATCGCGCCACCATCCGCACGCTGACGGCGGAGGGCTGCGAGGTGGTGATCCCAGCGGGGCAGGGCTGCTGCGGCGCGCTCTCCATCCACGCCGGGCGCGAGGGGGAAGGTCTGCGCTATGCGCGGCGGCTGATCGACAGCTTCGACCGCGTCGATGTGGATGCCATCGTCGTCAATGTGGCGGGTTGCGGCTCCAATATCAAGGACTACGGCTATCTGCTGCGCGACGATCCGCGCTACGCCGAGCGCGCTGCGGCGCTCTCCGCCAAGACACGCGACATCTCGGAGTTCCTGGCTGCGCTGGAGCCGGTCGCGCCGCGCGCCGCCATCGTGGCCCGCGTGGCCTATCACGATGCCTGCCACCTGGCGCACGCGCAGGGCATCCGCCGCCAGCCGCGCGCCCTGCTGGAGACCATCCCCGGACTGGAGGTCGTGACGGTACCGGAGAGCGAGCTGTGCTGCGGTAGCGCGGGCGTCTATAATCTCGTCGAACCAGAGCCAGCGGCGCAGCTTGGCGAGCGCAAGGCGCGCAACGTGCTGAGTGTCCACCCGGACGCGCTGGTCGCCTCGAATGCGGGGTGTCTGCTGCAGATCACGTCGGCGCTGCGCAACCTGGATGTCGATCTGCCCACGCTGCACCCCATCGAGCTGGTGGACGCCTCGATTCGCGGCATCATTCCGCCTGCGCTGGCGCGCGTGGGTAAGGGCATCGCGCGGCTCAGTTGATGGAAGCCGCCTGTGGTGTGGCCACAAATGTGCGACAGCCGCTACTTCAGCGGCGGCGATGTGGGACGGCTGGCGACTATGCGGACGCCAGCGGCCTCCGCAGCCTCGGCGTCACGCTGCAGTGTCCTATCGTCAGTCATGAGCAGGATAAAGCGCACATGTCGCGAAAGCGTTCCAGTTCGCCAGTGTCTACCAATCCCACGAGCGACGAACTCGAGCAGCGGGCGGCAGCCGAGAAGGCGCTGCTTGGCCGCCTGCCCATGGGCAGTCTGCTCGAAGCGATGCCCGACGCGGTGGCGATCTATGGAGTTGATGGCGCGCTCCTCTTCACGAACGCCGTCGCGCGCCAGCTCTTTGGCCTCGATCACGACCCCACGTTTCTCACTGACCCCGTCTCGCTGCGCTCGCAGCGGCTGGGCGCCCGCGATGTCTCTGATACGCCCATGAAGGACGAGCTGTCGCATGTGACTCGACTGCTGCGTGGCGAGACGATCACGAGCGAGCAACCCGTCATCATGCGCTTCACCAGTCTGGATGGTGTGGAGCGCACCATGAGCGTCACGGGCGCGCCCATCTCTGACGAGACTGGCGAGCGGCTGGGCGCCATCGCTATCGCGCGCGATATCACCCACCTGAGCAGCCTGCAAAGCCGCACGCAGGTCGCGCTCGAAGCGTTGCTGGAGATGGCCGAGGCGGTCGTCTCCGCGACCACATCAGATGACGCTGGCATCGGCGCAGACGCGCAGGACGGCGCCGCATCGCTCCATCGCGTCGGGCGCCGACTGATCGAGCTGGCGCGCAGTGTCCTGGGCTGCCAGCGCATCGCCCTCAGCATGCGTGATCCGGAGTCAGGTGTGATGCGCGCGCTGGCGGTATCCGGGCTTACGCCCGCCGAGGAACGCCGGTGGTGGGTAGAGCAGCGCGCCGCCGAGGCGCACGGCGCCCGGCTGGAGGATTCGCCTGATGTCGAGCTGGTGGAGTCGCTGCTGGCCGGGGATTCGGTCAGCATCGATATGAGCGATGCGCCCTATCGTGATGTCCCCAATCCCTATGGCATCACGACGATGCTGGTCGCGCCCATGTTGGTCGGTCGCGTGCTGTACGGCATCATCTCGCTGGACTACGCAGGCGAGCCACACGAGTTCACCGCCGAGGAGTTGAAGCTGGCTTCGGCGGTATCAAAGCTGGCCGCGCTGGTGATGGAACGGGATCGCCTGCTGCGCGAGCAGGCCGCCGCTGAGGCGCGCGAGCTGGCGCTGGCGCAGGCCAATCGGCGCATGAACGAGTTTCTGAGCATCGCCGCGCATGAGCTGCGCACGCCGATCACCGTCATCAAGGCCAACTTGCAACTGCTCACGCGCCGCGCCTCTCTGCTGGAACGGCATGCGCAGTTCGGGGAGCGCAGCCTGGAGGACGAGCGATTGGCTCAGCACGGGAACATGCTGCTGGGGCGCACAGCGCGCTCGCTGACGCGCCTCACGCGCCTGGTGGACGACCTGCTGGATGTCTCGCGCATACGCGCCGGTCGGCTGGAGATGCGTATCGAGCCAACCAATCTCCGTGAGGTGGCGCGCGACGCGGTCGAAGAGCAGCGGCTGGCGGCGCCCGGACGCGCGATCACGCTGGCGGAGCCGGATGGCGCGCCGCTGATGACGCTCACGGACGCCGCGCGCATCGATCAGGTCATTACCAATTTCGTGACGAACGCGCTCAAGTATTCCCACGCGACCGCGCCCGTGCGGGTGCAACTGTGGCGCGCGGGAACAAGCGCCTTTGCATCCGTCTCAGATAGCGGTGTGGGCATTCCGACGGAGGAACAGGAGCACGTCTGGGATCTGTTCTATCGCATTCCCGGTGTCGAGGTCGTCAGCGGCTCCGGCGTCGGGTTGGGGCTGGGACTGCACCTGTGCAAGACGATCATCGAGCGCCAGGGCGGCGCGGTGGGACTGACCAGCCAGGTGGGCGCAGGCTCGACCTTCTGGTTCAGTCTGCCACTGCTGCCAGAGCAGGGGTAAGATTCCGACATCAGAGAAGGGTTGGGAGGCAGCGCTATGACCTCGAATGACGTCACGCTCACACACGAGGCGGGGCTACATGCCCGCCCAGCCGCAGCATTCGTGAAAGCGGCCAGCCGCTTCAGTTCCACCGTCACTGTGCGCTGCGGCGAGAAGCAGGCCAACGCCAAGAGCATCGTTCAGGTGCTGGGACTGGGCGCTCGCCAGGGCGCCACCATCGCCATCAGCGCGGATGGCGGCGACGAGGCCGAGGCCGTCGCCGCGCTCAGCGCGCTGGCCAGCGGCGACTTCGGCCTCGCGTAGCGCAGGCCTGGCGGCATACAGAACCCCCGCTCTCACGGGAGCGGGGCAGGGGGTGAGGTTCTTCGCTAGTAGGCGCGCCGCCAGCGAGTCACGCGGCGCGGCAGACCAAGCACACCGCCGATAATGGCGGCGATGGCCGAGATGACCAGCCAGATGAAGGCGCTCCATCCGGCGAGTTGCACATTCGACGTGGCCTGCGTGGCGTTGACGCCATTGTTGACAGCGATGCCGCCACCGTTGACCATCTGCCCGGCGATCGAGCCGATCACCGAGGTCGCACCCAGCAGCGAGAGCGCCAGAATCAGCGTCGTTACCAGCGCCCAGACCATGAAGCCCGTCAGCAGGCGCGAGCTGAAGCCGCGCGCGGCGGACGTGGACTCGGCCACCCAGCCGCCGATGAAGAACGCGATCAGCCCCGCGATTAGCGTCGA
>DATBTW010000143.1:0-3924 GCA_036559055.1 Ktedonobacterales bacterium | reverse complement strand
TCAGGGCGGCGCGCCGATGCTGGAGCGGCCCGCTGCCCCTGCGAATCGCCTCTGCTGGGCCACCGCCGCTTTCCTGATCGTCTGCGCTGTCGCAGGCTTCGGCGCTGAATCGCTGACGGGCGGCGGCGCCATCTGGGGGCTGGCGCTGATGTTGGTCGCAGGCGCGTTGCTGCTGGCGCTGGGCGGGCTGATCGGCTTTGGGCTGATTCCGCCGCCTGCGTTGCGCTGGTTGCGGCTCTCGATCTACAGCGGTCCCACCCGCCAGAGCGTCGCACTGCTGGCCACCGGCTTCGTCACCATCGGAGGCGCGCTCTTCCTGGCCCTGCTGGATGGCCGCATGTGGGGCGTGCTCGGCCTGGCGCTGCTGGTGGCCGCGCTGGCCTTCATGGCCCCGCTCGCGCGCCGCATCCCGCGTGACGCCAACCGACGCGCGCAAGACGATTCTGTCCACCGCCAGGAATAACGCCGACGAATTCACGGCGAAGACAAGGCGATGTCCCCTGATCTCTGTGGGAGCGGGGGACATCGGGGTGAGGCTGCTACTTCTTCGCGCCGACTGCTTCAGTGATGCCTTGCAAGCCAATTACGCGGAAGCGCTGGTAGCGATGGTCCAGCAACTCCTCGGTGGACATGCGCTGCAGCGGCGCCAACTCGCGCAGGATCGCATCCTTGACGTTATCGGCCACCGCCTGGTAATCGCGGTGCGCGCCGCCCAGTGGCTCCGGAATGATGTGATCGATCACGCCAAGCTTCAGCAGTTCTGGCGCGGTGATCTTCATCGCCAGGGCGGCGTCGGGCGCGAAGGCATTGTCGCGCCAGATGATCGAGGCCGCGGCCTCTGGCGCCGCGACGGTATACACCGCGTTCTCCAGCATCAGCACGCGGTCTCCGACGCCGATGCCTAGCGCGCCGCCGCTACCACCCTCCCCGATGACGATGCAGATGATGGGCGTGCGCAGCCCTGCCATCACCAGCAGATTCTCCGCGATGGCCTGCGAGATGCCGCGCTCCTCATCGCCCAGACCCGGATACGCGCCGGTCGTGTCGATAAGCGTCACCACCGGGAATCCAAAGCGCTCGGCATAGCGGAAGAGGCGCAGCGCCTTGCGATAGCCCTCTGGATGCGCCATGCCGAAGTTGCACTCCTCGCGCTCCTTCAGGTCGCGGCCTTTCTGGTGGCCCATCAGCACGACGGTCTGGCCACCGATGCTCGCCACGCCGCCCTGAATGGCGCGATCATCGGCGAAGCGTCGGTCGCCGCGCATCTCGAAATACTCGTCGCAGATGCGCTTGATGTAGTCATTGGTGTAAGGACGGTCGCGGAATCGCGCCACCTGCACCCGCTGCCACGGCGTCAGCGAGGCGTATATCTCTTGCGTGCGGCGCTTGAGTTCGCTTTGCAGCTCGGTCAGATGCGCCCGGTCATCGGGCCGCATGCGCTCGCCGCGCTTCTGAATTTGACCGATGCGCTTCTCTATATCCGCGAGCGGCCGCTCGAAGTCTAGCTCATATGCCATCGCGCAGTCCTTCCTCAACCCACAATCGACGAGCGATCAAGCGCCCGCGTGCGCGCCAGACCCGCTGTGGAGGCGAAGGAGGCGCGCGAGCGTCGCGCGCATCTCCCGGCGATGTGTGATGCCATCAATCATACCATGCTTCAGCACGAATTCTGCCGTGTTCACGTCTTTCGGCAGGCGCTGATGCATCATCTGCTCGATTACGCGCGGCCCCGCGAAGCCGATCAGCGCGCCCGGTTCAGCCAGAATGACGTCGCCCAGGAAGGCGAAGCTGGCCGAGATGCCAGCCGTCGTCGGGTCGGTGAGCACCGAGACATACAGCACGCCAGCATCCGCCAGCCGCGCCAGCGCAGCCGAGGTCTTGGCCATCTGCATCAGAGAGACAGTACCTTCCTGCTGCCGCGCCCCGCCCGAGGCCGACACGATCACCAGTGGGATGCGCTCCTCAGCCGCGCGCTCGATGGCCCTGGTCAGCTTCTCGCCGACCACCGAGCCCATGCTGCCGCCGATAAAGCGGAAGTCCATCACCGCCAGCACGAGCCGCATCTCATCGAGCGTACCAACGCCCACGACCACCGCGTCGTCCAGGCCGGTCTTCTCGCGCTCGCTGACGAGTTTATCGGCATACGAGCCAGAGCGCGTGACAAAATGCAGAAGGTCATTAGCGCGCAGGTCGCTGGCGAATTCGGTGAACGAGTCGGGATCCAGCAGCAACTCGATGCGTTCAGGAGCCGAGAGCCGGAAGTGGTGGCCGCACTTCGGGCAAACCTTGTTGTTCTTCTCCAGATCTTTTCCCAGCAACAATTCGCGACAATTGGGACATTTCACCGCGAGATTATCTGGAAGCGCGCGGCCCACTGCGTCCGCAGGATGCGACCCATTCGACTGCGCGACCGTCAGCGCGGGCTGCGACTCATCCCTCATACGTCATGTACCCCCGTCGGCATGATAGGGCGATCGCTGGCACAGCAACTCCCTCAATCTGGCAAACGATGAATGCAACATCAAAGTCTCGTTATCATCGCGCATTTGAGCGAAAGCGTCAACCAGCTAACACTTTCACACAGCGCGCCGCGCGGCGCTAGTCCTCGTCGAACAGCGCGTTGATGAACTGCTCCACGTTGAACGGCGCAATGTCGCCAACGCGCTCGCCCGTGCCGATGAACTTGATCGGCAGGCCAAGTTCCGAGGCGATGGCGAAGACGATGCCGCCACGCGCGGTGCCGTCGAGCTTCGTCAAGATCACGCCGCTGACGCCCGAGTCCTGCACGAATTGCTTGGCCTGCGCCAGACCGTTCTGCCCGGTGGTAGCGTCGAGCACGAGCAACACCTCGTGCGGCGCCTCAGGGTCATACTTCTGCAACACACGGACGATCTTCTTCAGCTCATCCATCAGATTGACCTTGGTGTGCAGACGGCCAGCCGTGTCGACGATTAGCACATCGGTTCCGCGCGCCTGCGCAGCCTGCATGGCATCGTACACGACGGCGGCCGGATCAGCCACCGACTTTGGGTCAACTCCCTGCTGGTGTGCGATGACCGGAACGCCGACGCGCTCGCCCCAGGTCTTGAGTTGCTCGACCGCCGCCGCGCGGAAGGTGTCGCCAGCCGCCAGCAGCACGCGATGCTTCTGCTTCTTGAGCAGGTTAGCCAGCTTGGCGATGCTGGTCGTCTTCCCCACGCCGTTGACGCCGACAAAGAGGAGCACCGTGATATTCGAGGATTCCGAGAAGATGAGCGGCTCCGGATCACCCAGCAGCAGCTCCAGCTCGTCTTTGAGCGCCGCGCGCAGCTCCGACCCGCGCGTCATCTGCTCGGCGGTCACGCGCTCGCGCAAGATGTTCATCAGCCGCTCAGTGGTCTGTACGCCAACATCGCTACTGATGAGAGTTTCTTCTAACTCGTCCCAGAGATCCTCAGTAATCTCTTCATGCGCCAGCGATTCATTGACCCGCCCGAATAACTGCCGTGTCCGACCCAGTGTCAGCTTGAACGGATTGAACAGGCTGCGCCGCTGCCCAGACGCCTCTGGCGACGCCTCAGCATCCGACTCCTCATCCGCCACGCTCACATCGTCCCCTGGCGCGGGCGGCGCAACAGGCGCGGGCGGCGCAACGGGCGGTTCGAGCGTCGCCGCGCTGCCATCCGGCTCATCCGGCTCGGCCAGAGCTTCTCCTGGCGCCTCAACCGCCTGCGCGTCGGGTGCGGCTACGTCCGCCGGGGCCACCGCTTCATCCGTCAGAGACGGCGCTTCAGTGGCTTCCAACTCGTCTTGCTCGTCATCCTGCCGCTTGAATAACCCGTCCCGCAATCGCTTGAACACGACCAGACCCCTTGCCCTTCACCAGGCTATGGCAACTGCCACAGAGAGATGTCAAGTATGTACACACGCCACCGTCACTATGGC
>DATBTW010000142.1:0-7585 GCA_036559055.1 Ktedonobacterales bacterium | reverse complement strand
CTCATCCTGCAAGTCAAACGTCGCTTTCAATTCGTTCATCTTGCGCTCCAGCTTCAGGAAGGTTTCACCGAGCCGCTCGACCTCATCATCGGTCAGTGAGCCAGCCTCCATCCGGCGAATGGCCTGTTTTTCGAGCAACTGACGCAGCAACTCGATCAAGGTCAGCACGAGCTTGGCCAGCCCCTGCTCCACATTCTCCTGGTTGGCATTGATGCGACGCGGCAAGCCTGGCTCGACCTGTGTCAGCTCGTCGGCATAGTCGCGCAGAGCGGCCAGATCGCCACGCAGCCGTTCATCCGCGACGGATGGCGCTTCGCGGCGCGCACGGCGTGGCTCCGGGCGTGGCTCCGGGCGCGCGGGGCGACGTGAGCCACTCACTGGTAGCGCTCTACGATCTGATAGATCTCCAGCGCCAGACGTGGCTGCCCCGATTGTTCCAGCTTCTGCGCCAGATCCAGCAGCGCGTTGGCGGCGGCTCGCGAAGCCTGGGAATCTGGATAGTCGTCGAGCAACTTGGTGTACATATCGATCGCTTCGTGCGCGTGTCCTTGCGCCTGCATATCGCCCGCCATGTGCAGCATCGCCTCTTGCGCGCGGCGGCTGGGATCCTGCTGGGCAAGCTGATCCATCTGCTGCCCCTGTGGGTCATTATTCATCATGGGTATGGCCTTTCTCTCACACTGCGCCTGCATCGTCATCAGATGTTGACATCCGATGCGGTTGGACGCGGCGCGCTGACGAAACTGTACGGCGGCCACGGCCCACTCAGCAGCAGGCGTGCCTCCGCCGCGTGGCGCCGCCGCGCGTCCTCAAACGTCTGCCCAAAGGCGTCTACCTGCGCGCGTTCCAGCAGATAGACATCGCGCAGGGCCAGGCGCTGCGATGGGCAGAGGGCGCGCTGCGATTGCAGCGGGCGCGGGCATAGCTCCACATCGAGCGCCCGCCCCAGCCGCTCTGCGCGCGCCCGCGTCGCCGCGCTGCGCTCATATTGCGCCTGCCGTGCGCGCAGATAGGCCAGGCCAGGGCGCTGCTCAACGGACTGCGCGTCAGGCTGACTCTTCATCGCTGCGCGCCCATTTTCCGCTTCCTCCTCGGTCGCCGCTGGATTCCAGAGTGCGATGACACTAACCTCGACCTTGTCGCCGATGCGCAGCAAGTCGGCGCGCAGGGCGTCCGACTGACGCGCCAGGGCCTGCTCGACCGCCGCGCCATCCGGCAGGATGACGCCAAAACGCACCGGCAGCGCCGCCGCGCCCGCACAGATGGCCTCCACTGCCGCCTCATGGCGCAGCAGGTTCTCTCTGGTCGCGGCGGGCGCTGCGATAGTGGAGTCGTTATTGGATTCCCTGGATGCGCGACCCTGGCCGGCACGCTCTGACGAGCGCAAACGGCTGACGACCGCGCCCAGCGCGCCGCTACGCACGACGATCAGCGGCCCGCCAAAGGTGGCGACATGCGCTGGCGCGGCGATGTCTGCCGCGCCAATGGCGTAGACATAGAGCCGCTCAGTCGTGTCGCCGCGCGCGCCTGATTCACCCACCTCACCCATGCGTGGCCTCCGTCGGCTCGGCGGGCGGGGTCAGCGCGGCGGGCGCTGGCGGCGCGGCGCGGAACTGCTCCATGCGCTCGGCGGACGCCAGCATCAGTCGCAGGCCGAGCACGATCAGGTCGACATCGGCGACCGAGATGGTAATGTCGCCAGTGAGTGTCACACCTCGGTCGAGCAGGCGATCCACGAGTTCCAGCAGGGTGACATCGCGAGTCTCGGCGCGTGGCTCAGGCATCACTGGCCTCCTCTGGCTGCTGGGCCGCGAAGCTGTACGGCGCCCACGGGCCGCTATACGCGCTCCACAGCTCCGGCTGACGCGCGGCGACTGCGCCCACCTCCGCGATGAACGCCTGCGCCGAGTCGCGCGGCACGAGGAACGCGGCGCGCATCAGCTCGGCGTGCGCATCATCCTGATCGAGCCGCGCGCCCGCCATGCGCCAGGTGAGCAGTCCAGCGCGGGCATGGTGAGCGAACTGGTCGTAGACCTGCGCGATCAGATGGTTGAGCAGGTCATCAGCCACGCTGGCCTGCGCGTCGGCCAGCTTGCGCCGCAGCAGGTAAGCGCGGCCTGGGCTGGCGGCCTCCAGCTCCTGACGCAGGCGCGCCACATCGCTGTGCTGCGCCTCGCCGCGCTGTCGGATGGCCACCAGGTCGCCATACAGGCGCACGCCCCACTCATCGCAGCCATCCAGCCAGGCCAGATGATCGCGCAGTGTGGCCTGCTCGTCTCGCAGAGCGGCGCGCACATCCTCGGCGCGCGGGTACACGCTGCCAAACTTCGCCGGCAGCATCGTGTCGCCACGATGTACCGCCTCGATGACGGAGTTGTGGCGGCGCGCGCTCTGTTCCAGCCACGCGGGATCATCCGCATGCGCGCTGATCGCCTCTGGCGAGAAGTCGGCCAGCGGCACGCCCCGCACGACCGCCAGCAGTTCACCGCTCGCCAGCAGCTCCAGCGGCTGCTCGCCGGGCGCGGGCGCCTGGCCCGGCTCGCCCTGCGCCAGTCGGGCCAGGCGCTCCTGTGTGTCGGGCGCTGCGCGGATGACGCCGTAGAGATACCAGCCCCAACTGTGATCGGGAGCACTCATCTCTGGCTGCGCTGGCGACTGGCCTTGCATGCCCCATCACTCCTCGCTGACTGCCTCGTCAGCGCCCTCGTCCGCGTCAACTACAGCGCCAGCCGTCGTGTCGCCCTTGTAGGCGCGGATGTCGTTCAAGTGCTGCAAGATTGCCGCTTGCTGCTCCTCAAACGCGGCGTCGTCCAGCTCGCCTCGCTCGTAGCGCATGGTGAGGTCGAGCAGATCGGCCTGCGTCTTGCCTTCATCCAGGTATTCCGCCGCCACCTGATCATTGATCCGCTTGACGACAAAGTTGACCGTATCGAGCGGGCCAGTCACCGGCGCGGTGAGAAGCTTACTGAGAAATCGCATCGCTTGGCTCCTCTGTTGGCTCCTCCCACCGCAGCACGAGCGAGACGAAGTTGTAGGGCGGCAGTGGCCCGGAACTCTGGATGGTGATCTTGCCCCGGTTGGCCCGCCCCAGCGCCTCAACTGCCTGCGCGAATGACGATGCCTGGCCTCGCTCCACCAGGAACGACGCATTGACGATCATCATGTCGGTGACGATGTTGTTCGTGCGTGTATCCACCGCCAGCGGGCTGAGGATGTCGAGGATGGCCGCTGCATCCTGGGCGCGCTGGGCCTGAATCGCTGTATCGGTCAACTCGCCCAGCTCGATGCGGGCGTCATACGTCTCCTCCACGGTGGATCCAGCGATCTCGTCGCGCAGTTGCTGAATGCCAGGATCACTGAGAGCGATCTGCGCAAAGAGCGCTGATTGTTCCCACAGCGCCCGCACACCCATCTCGACACGCCCCGCGATATGCTGGAGTTGCGCGTGGATTTCTTTGGCCTCTGCGCGCAGCAGGCGCTCCTGCACATCCTGATCGCTGATGGCCACCGTGCCGAAGCTGACGGGCAACACATCTGTGCGCCGCATCGCCTCCTCGACGACCCCCTCGTGCGCCTGCACGTTGGGGAGCGTCACATCATATTGCTCGCTGGGCGAGTCACTGACAATCGCCGCCAGGTCGCCCTCCGCGATGACGCGCACGGGTTGCCCCCCGATGCCCGTCGCCCGCAACGGCGCGCCGCCGCTGAATGGTTGGCGTGAGGTCACACAGTACAGATAGCTTCCGACGCTCTGCACAGGCGTATTGCGCATAGTGACGCCTCCTTGATGCCACTGATGTTTCGATATGAGAAGCAAAGAGAAGCAACGGCTTCCGTGCGCGCTCCTATTGCCGGGGCTGTTGCTGCGGCTGTTGCTGCGGCTGTTGCTGCGGCTGCTGATAGGGCGTTTGTCGCTGCTGCTGTGGCTGGGCCATGCCATTCTGCTGCGCCTGCTGGGGCTGCTGCGGTTGGGCCTGCCACTGGGGCATACCGTTCTGCTGCTGGGGCTGCGGCAGCGCGGGCGCCTGCTGCTGGGGCTGCGCCTGCTGCTGGGCCACCTGTGGCTGCTGCGCCTGCTGCGGTCGTGGCTGCGAGGCCAGCGCCGTATTGCCGATCGCCTCGGCATAGCGCAGGTAGGTATCTACCGAGGCCACCACCACGCGCGCCTCGACCGTCAACAACTCGATACTCAGCACCGATACGCGCACCCAGGCATCGATCACGATGCCTTTGTCGAGGATACGGTCAATCAGATCCAGCAACATGTTGTTGGAGCCGCCTGCACTGCTTCCACGACCTTTGGCCGGCGTATTCGACCCATTCGGACTGTTCGGTCTTGCTGATGCCACCTTGTCCTCACCTTCCTGGGTGGTTCTGGTGAACCTGACGCGCATGCTCTTGAGGTGATCCTTCACCCACCCGATGCCATTCGATCAGCATGCGCATGACTTGTATTTCACTGCCACAAGGTCTACGCACGATTCATGCCCAGTGCCGCGTCAATTGTCCACGTCACACGGTATCCGCATGTCAGTTTCCTGGCGGGCTGCGCACCGTGATGAGCCTGTGGCTGTACCTTTGGGCGGCTTGTGTCTCTCCGTGTTCAATTTGGTCGCCGAATCGCGTCCATAGAGGTGAGAAAAGCAACGAGACGCCATCCGCGCGGGCGCGCTTCTGGCGCGCGCCGTGCGCGCCGTAGCGCCGACCGGGCGAATCGAGCCACGGGAGCTACTGGAGCCACTGGCCCGATAGAGAGGACTCTGAGAAGGAGTGAGCATGCGGAATGATCCGCCAGCAGTGATCCTCGCCCCCGATGCGCCGCGCGCGTATCACCGCAAGCGCGTGCGCCGCGCTACGCTGCTCGGTCTCTGCGTCGCCACGCTGCTCACCCTGATCGGCGTGGGCGGCCTCTTCGCGGCGCAGCGCTTTGCCAGCGCGCGCCATATCGCGCCCGCGCCGGTGGCGAACTTCACCACTCCGCTCGCGCCGATTGTGCGCCCCGGCTCCCCCAACCAGCAGGCTCCTGAGCCAGAGACGATCGACAATTGCGCCTGTTCCGCCGCGCATGCCAACATCCCCACGCCGACCTATGGCACGCCGAAGATGGGTGGGCAGGTGGTGCTGGTCAGCATCACGCAGCAATGGCTGTGGGCCTATCAGGATGGGCGCATGGTGATGGCGAGCGCCGTGACCACCGGCATGCCCCAGCTCCCGACGCCAACGGGAACCTATCACATCAGCATGAAAGAATCGAACGTCTGGTTCTACTCGCCCTGGCCCTATGGCTCGCCCTTTTACTACACGCCAGAGCATGTGGACTATGCCATGCTGTTCCGTTCGGGTGGCTTCTATCTGCATGCGGCGGCCTGGCGTCACGCCTTTGGCCCTGGCACCAACGTCCCGCATACTGACCCTGATGGCACGCAGGAGACGGGTAGCCACGGCTGTGTCAATCTGCCCGTCGATGCCGCAGGCGCGCTCTACGGCTGGATAGGTAACGGCGCGACCGTCATCATTGTCCACTGAGCGCAGGCTATACGCAGGCTGACCGCCCGCGCGATTGGCTGTTGTCTTTGGCGCTGCTTGCTCGTACTATAGTCATAGCGAGCGAGCGCAAGGGTGGAATCGCGAGCGCGTCAGAGGGAGCGTCGATATGTCGGGAACAGGGCCAGCGGAGCGGAAATCGTCGGGCGTCGGGCGGGTGTTGCGCGCCAGCGTGCTGACGCTCTGCGTGGTCGCCGTGCTGGCGGCCATCGGCGTCGGCGCGGCTGTCACGGCGCAGCGCTACGCCAGCTCCCACCACGTCGCGGTTGGCGCGCCCACGGTGAGCCTGGCGCCGCAGGTGATCACGCTGGTCGAGCCAAACGCGCTCAGCCAGCGCGCCCCCCGACCAGAGCCGGTCAAGAATTGCCCCTGCGCCGCGACGCGCCAGACTGTCACCATCCCTGTCTCGCCGACCATCAATGTCGTCGGACAGCTCGTGCTGGTGAGCATCTCGAAGCAATGGCTGTGGGCCTATCAGGATGGCCAACTCGTGCTGTCATCCGCCGTGACAACCGGCATGCCGCAGCTCCCCACCCCCACCGGCACGTACCACATCATGATGAAAGAGTCGAACGTCTGGTTCTACTCGCCCTGGCCGGTCGGCTCGCCGTACTACTACACGCCGGAATACGTGCCGTTCGCCATGCTGTTCCGTTCGGGTGGCTTCTACCTGCATGCAGCGCCCTGGCGTCACGCCTTCGGCCCCGGCACGAATGTCCCGCATACCGACCCCGATGGCACGCAGGAGACGGGCAGCCACGGCTGCGTCAATCTGCCGACCAGCGCGGCGGGCGCGCTCTACGGCTGGATCGGCATCGGCGCGACCGTCATCATCCAGCCGTGAGGCCGGAACCTCACCCCCTGGCCCCTTCTCCCACAGGGCGAGGGAGGACCCAACTCAGGCGCCGTCAGCGAGAACAGGCGTTACCTCAATCAGGCGCCTGGCGAGGCGCCGCCATGCTGGCCAATGCTCCCCCACCTCGCAGGGAGTGAGGGAATGCGGTTTACGCTAGCGCCCGCTGCGCTGGGCGTGCGTGCGTCTGCCATCCTGGCCGCCGCCCTTGCGCTTGCTGTCCTCGTCGCGCGCGTTCTGGCGGGGACGAAACTCCAGCCGGATGGCCGTACCATCGAAGCCGAACGCCTGGCGTAGCTGGTTCTCCAGATAGCGCTGATACGAGAAGTGCAGCAGCGCGGGATCATTGACGAAGAAGACGAAGGTGGGCGGGCTGACCTCCGGCTGCGTCACATAGTAGATGCGCATGGCGCGCCCCTGAACGACCGGCGGATGATGCCGCTGTACGGCCTGGCGGATGACCTCATTGAGCTGCGCGGTCTGGATGCGCTGCTGGCGTGTCTCCCAGATCTTGAGCGCCTGATCGAGAATCTGGTTCGTGTGGTAGCGGTTCTTGGCGGCGGAGAAGATAATCGGCGCGTAGGGCGCGAACTTGAAGCGGTCGCGCACGATCTCGCGGTACTTCTCGGCGTCGGTCGGCTCGTCGTCGAGCGCAGCCGCGTTGCCGCCGGGCTTCAGCGAGACGGGGTATTCCGGGTCGGCCTGCTCATCGGCCTGGCGCAGCGCCTGCCGCACCAGATCCCACTTGTTGATGACGATCACCATGCCGCGCGCCGCGTCATCGACGTAGCCAGCGATATGGGTATCCTGCGCGGTGATGCCGTCCATGCCGTCGATCATCACCACGGCTACATCGCAGCGGTCGATGGCGCGATTCGAGCGAATCACGCTGTATTTCTCGACGCCCGCGCCCACGCGCCCGCGCCGACGGATGCCCGCCGTATCCAGCAGCACCATGCGCTGCTCTTTGTGCTCGACCATCGTGTCAACGGTGTCGCGCGTGGTGCCGGGGATGTCGCTGACGATGACGCGATCTTGCCCCAGGATGGCATTGACCAGCGACGACTTGCCCACATTGGGGCGCCCGACGATGGCGATGCGCGGCAGCCCGGCGTAGGGATCATCTTCCTCGCTCTCGTCGCGCGGGGGCAGCGCCTCCACCACGGCGTCGAGCAGCTCGCCGGAGCC
>DATBTW010000141.1:0-6809 GCA_036559055.1 Ktedonobacterales bacterium | reverse complement strand
CAGACGGCAGCCGCCAACCCGCCCGCTGGCGCGGCGCGACGTGGGCGGTCAACCTCTGGGACGCCGCAGCGCGCCGATGTGGCGACCGAAGCGGAGGAGTCGGCGATGGGAGCGACGCAGATCGATTCGACGACCGCCGCGCCGGGCTATCCTGATCCGCGCGATCCACGGATGCTGGCGCGGCTGATGAAACGCACGCCCAGCGGCGGCTACGAAATCGCTGATACGGAACTGGTGCGCGCGATTCGTGCCTGGGACGCGCACGGGCTGCGCAGCGTGGCGATGGAGCTATGCGGGCTGCTGGTGGAGCGCTGCATGCCAGAGTTCCGGCGGCACGCGGCGGGCCTGCGGCATCGCCCCGACCTGATGGAAGACACCATCGCAGCGATGATCGAGCAGGTGCTGCGCGAGGCGCTCGATCCCAGCGAAATCTTCATGACGCAGAACTTCATCCACTATCTGCGCTGCCTGTGCGCGGACAATTTCAACCGTACGCTGCGGCAAGAAGGGCTGCGCTATCGCCGCGACGAGCAGGGGCGCCCCACCGGACGACCGCAGCACATCCCGCGGGCGTTGATCGAGCAGATCGACCTGCCGAACGATGACCAGGATGAGCAGGGCGGCGGGACAGGCGCGGTACCCGACCCGCGCGATTCGCTCAACGAGCGGCTGGCGGCGGTCGAGGCGCAACGCATCCTGACCTATCTGCCCGACCCGCTGGATCAACGCATCTTCGCGCTGCGTGCGCTCTACAAGATGCAATGGGAAGAGATCGCCACCCTGTGCGGCAAAACTGAACGGACGATGCGCCTACGCTTCGAGAAGGCGCGGATGCTCTTGCAAGCGTGTCTAGGCGCGGAGGTAGCGGCTGCGGCTGGCGCAAGTGGAGAATATTCGAGATGAGCAAGATTCACGCGCCCAAAGGCGACAAGACGCTAACCGAGGCGAAGCTGGCGTTGGTGGCGGCGCACGAGGCTGGCGCGCCAGAACCCCTGGCGCAGTCCCTGCGCGAGCATCCGGCCTATGCCGACGCGCTGACATCATTTGATCTGGCGCTGGTAGCGACGACCGGCGATGTGGCCGACGCCAACGCGCCCGACGTGCTGGAGATTGCGCAGGCGGCCCGCGCTCGCGCATTCGCGGCGGTGTTCCGCGCGCAGCCAGCGCTGGCTGCGCAGCCGAAGGCGGCGATCTCGCTCAAAGCGCTGCGGCAGGCGCAGGGCCAGAAGCTCTCGGCGCTGGCCGCTCGGTTGGGGCTGGGGGTCGATGTGCTGAGCGCGCTGGAGGCCGGGCGCATCCGCGTGGCGAGTGTGCCGCGCCGCCTCTGCGACTCGCTGGCGGAGATGCTGAACGCCACCGCCGACCAGATTACCGCCGCGCTGACATTGGAGATGGCTCCGGCGCTGCGCCGTGGCCAGCCAGGCGCGTCGTCGGCCAGCGCGGCCAATCAGCAGCTTGACTTCCGCGATGCGGTGCTGATGAGCCAGAGCATGACGAGCGATCAGCAGGCGCGCTGGCTGAGCGAGGGCCAGAAGTAGCCACGACGGGCCACTTAGCAGCGCTGCATCATCACAGGAGACTGGGAGTCGCTCCCGGCCTCCTGTTTCTGTGTCTGCCTCTGGCGCTGGATATATGACCAACACGAGGCGCCTCAAGCGTATATAATGAAACTTCCAAAGATCGGTCAGCACCGCGCGGCGGACGACGCCGACGTGGCGACATAGAGATGACACTCTGGCGAGTATGAGAACAGACGGAGATTTCTCCGATGGGTAATGGACAGAATCGCAATCGGCGCGGTGGCGCCCGCATACGGCACGGCCCGCATCGAGGGGGAGCGGGCGCCAATGATCGGCGTGGCGCGACCCACCTGATGCCCCCCGCGCCCGAAGCCGCGCCACAAGCAGAGCCAGAGGTGACGCAGGCGTCCGCAGCGGCTGAGGCGCAGGCGGAAGCCGACCCGCCGACGCCCGATCAGGCGCAGACTGCGGAGATGGCCGAGGAGCAGTTTGAGCGGCAGGCAGGCGAGCTGCGTGGCGCGGCGCCTCAGGCCAGGGCCGAGACGGAGCCAGGCATCGAGGTGGCGGCGTCTGACCAGCCCGATCAGACGTCGCCTGCGAGCGAGGCGTCTGCTCCACTTCCATCTGTGAAATCTGCGGAATCTGCGGCGCCTCAGGGGCCGCACGAGACGGAGGCCAGCGTCGAGCCAGAGCGGCGGGCGCCGCGGGGCCGATTCTATGCTCCGGGGCAGGGGCCGCGCACTGAGCACAACGGTAACAATGGCCACGCTGCCAATGGGGCCACCCGTCGCCCGCCGCGCGAGCCACTCACCGCCTATGTGCCGTCGCTCGCATCGTCAGCGCAGCCCGCCGAGGACGAGGGAGAGGCGGCGTACAGCGGCCCGCGCGAAGACGTGCGCGGCCCGGTCGGCGAGCTGATCGATGCGCTGCACGACCTCTTCTCCAGGGATCGCGCCATCGCCAGCCAGGGCAGCTCCTCGCGCTGCGGCATCTGCTACTTCCATTTCACACTGGGCGAGTTGGTCTATCGCGAGGCCGAGGGCTTCTATGTCTGCCAGGCGTGCGAGCGCGCGCTTGGCGGGTCGCGGGTGTCGATGGCGCGCCGCCAGCAGCGCCTCTAGCAGGCGCCACCTGGCGGCGCCGAATCCTCTGCCCTGGAAGGAATCAGGACAGTAGGTGACAGGAACGAGAGGATAGACTCTCCTCAAGGCAAGGTCATTCGATCTAGCGAAGGAGAGCAACACCTTGAAGTACGGGCTGGACGTTTCGATCACGAGAGACTATGCGAGCGTATCCAAACTGGCGGAGCTTGCTGCGCTCGCCGAAGCGGCGGGCTGGGATGGCTTCTTCGTGCAAGACTGCCTGCTGGCGAGCGAGCCAGTGGCGCTGGTCGATCCGTGGCTGGCGCTCGGCGCGATTGCGCTGGCGACCAGGCGGCTGCGCATCGGAGCTTTGATGACTCCATTGGCGGCCTATCGCCCCTGGCAAGTCGCCCGCCAATGCGTCTCGCTGGATCACCTCAGCGCGGGTCGCCTCATCTTCGGGGCAGGGCTGGGCTTCCAGGCGGACGATTTTCTGACGGTGGGAGACGACCCCAGCGCCAGCGTCCGGGCAGAGAAACTCGACGAGAGCCTGGCGCTCCTGCGCCTGTTCTGGCAAGGTGCGCCCTTCACCTTCGAGGGGAAGCGCTATCAGATGCGTCAGGCTCACTTGTTGCCGGCTCCCGTCCAGAAGCCGTCCATCCCCATCTGGCTCGCGGGGGCCTGGCCACACCACAAGCCGCTGCGCCGGGCCGCTGGCTATGATGGCCTGTATATTGCCTCTGAGCGAGCCACTGGCGAGCCGCTGACCCCAGATGACCTGCGCGAGGCGCTCGCCTATGTCCAGTCTCAGCGGCAGGCGGCGTCGCCCTTCGATGTCGTCTTCGCTGGAGAGACTGAGGCAGCAGGCGCGGCTGAGACAATACAACCTTATGCAGAAGCGGGGGCTACCTGGTGGCTGGAGGGTATCTGGATCGAGCGTGGAACCCTCCAGCAAATGGAGGAGCGCATCCGCCAGGGACCGCCTAGCGCGTGACCTCGCCGGATGCGCTGTCACGCGAGGAGAGAACAGCATCACTGGGCCGCGCATGGCGAATAATTCGTCATGGGGGCTGTGCGGAAGGCGCAAGCTGTGATACAATAGGCGGGCGTGGGCGCTGCGCGGGATGATGCGTTGGCGCCAGCCTACCGCTCACTGGATGCGCTCTGGCGCGACTTGTGGCGCGTAGGTTACTGCGTGGTTCATCGGCGCCCAGCGCATTGCTGGCCGCTTTCTTTTCTGCTTGCGAGCAGCTTGAGGAGTCTGAGGAGTCTACCGTGGGCGCGTTGCCGAAGAAACGTCACTCGAACGCGCGTCAGGGCCATCGCCGCGCGCATCATAAGGTCAAGCTGCCTCAGCTGACCATTTGCCCGCAGTGCCGCCAGCCCCGACTGTCGCACCATGCCTGCCCGAACTGCGGCACCTATCGCGGTCGCCAGGTGCTAAAGGCCAAGAACGTCGCGGAGTAAGATCAGCGTGACGGGTACAGGGCGCACAGGCGCGGTTCGCATGCGGATTGAGCCGCCCACGACTGGAGCAATCGCGCCAGGGAGGGTTGTGTGACGCAGCGAGTCGCGTTCGTATTTCCCGGTCAGGGAAGCCAGGCGGTCGGCATGGGAGCGGATGTCTTTCGCTCTTCGCCGGCCGCTCATGCTGTCTATGAGGCCGCCGACGCCGCGTTGGGCTTCGCGCTGTCGCAGCTCTGCTTTGAGGGGCCAGAAGAGGCGCTCAAAGAGACGATCAACACCCAGCCCGCCCTCGTGACGACGAGCCTGGCGCTGCTGGCCGCGCTGCAAGAGGCAGCAGGCGCCGTGACCGCCGGGGCGGGTGATCCGCCATTGCGCGCTCCCCTGATGCCCGACTTTGTGGCGGGGCATAGCGTGGGCGAGTACGCCGCGCTAGCCGCCTCGGGCGCGCTGAGCTTGAGTGAGACGATCACGCTTGCGCGCGAGCGCGGGCGGTTGATGCACGAGCAGGGCAGCGCTACCGCCAGCGGGATGGCCGCCGTGCTGGGCATGGATTCCGCGACGCTGGAGGATGTCTGCCACGAGGCCACACGCCAGGCGCGGCTGGAGATCGCCTCCGCTCACACGGAGACCGAGCATCCTGGGGCCGGACATGTCGTCGTCGCCAACGACAATGCGCCGGGCCAGGTCGTCATCTCTGGCTCGCAGCGTGCGCTGGAAACGGCGATGGAGATGGCCAAAGCGCGCGGCGCCAGGCGTGTTGTGCCGCTGGCGGTCAGCGGCGCCTTCCATTCGCCCGTGATGGCGCCCGCTGCGGAAGGCCTGGCGAAGGCCGTCGCCGCTGCGCCCATTGTGGATGCTACGCTACCGATTGTGTCGAACATCAGCGCCACCCCGATCACCGCACAGGCCGAGATTCGCGATGAGCTGTCGCGCCAGATCGTGTCGCCGGTGCAGTGGACCCGCTCGGTGCAGTGGCTGGCGGATCAGGGCGTGACCACCTTCGTCGAGATTGGCGCCGGGCAGGTACTCAGCGGGCTGATCAAACGCATCGCCAAGGGCGCCACGACGCTCTCTGTGGCCACTGCCGACGATGTGGCGCGCGTGGCGCCGCAGCTCACGGCGCTCTTGGCCGGGGAAGTCGCCGCAAAAGCCGCTGAGAGCGACGACAAGGGCGAGAAGAGCGACAAGGGCGATGACAAGAGGCAGGCGAAGAGCTAGCCTCCGCCCGGTGTGAGAAAGGCCGCGCCGATGGACGTATCACGCATGGGCCATGACTATGGCGCGCCCGATGTCGAGGGCTTCTACCTTGGCGCTGTGCGCATCTCGCATCGCGCCATCCGGACGATGATCGAGCAGGCGGCGCTGCGCACGGCTGGTGTGGCGGCCATCGCGCGCGCTCCGCGCACGCTGGCGCTGGGTAAGCCGATTCCCTGGCAGGGGATTGGACTGACGACGCGCGACCAGCAGGTGGCGATCGATCTCTATTTGCTGGCTCAGCGCGACGCCAATCTGGCGCAGGTGGGCGCGCGCGCGCAGGAGGCCGTCGCTACGGCGGTGGAGGGACTGCTGGGCATGCGCGTGAGCGAGATCAATGTCTACGTCCAGGATGTGGTATGACCAGGGCAAAGGCGCACAGTGATCGCAGACAGGCGCGCACGGTGGCGATGCAGACGCTCTATGAGTTCGACACCACCGGGCACGATGTCGATGAGACGCTCCAGCGCGACGCGGCGGGGCTGCGTCTGAGCGCGGAGTCGCTGGCCTATGCCGAAGAATTGACACATGGTGTGCTGGCGCGGCTCGAAGTGATCGACGCCGAGATCGCGAAAGTGGCGTCCGATTGGCCCATCTCGCAGATGGCGCGGATAGATAAGAACATCTTGAGGCTTGCAATCTACGAGATTCTGTACAATAATTCAGTCCCAGCGAAGGCTGCCATCAACGAGGCTGTAGAGCTTGCCAAAACCTTCGGTAGCGACACCTCCAGCCGTTTCGTCAACGGCGTGCTTGGCGCCATCTATCAGCAATCCACTCAGATGCCTACCGTGCCTGAAACATCGGCCGAAGGGGAGGTTCCGTAATGTCGTCCGTCTCGAAAGAGGAAATCCTGACACAACTGCGCCCGATCATCGCTGAGCAACTGGGCGTTGACGAGAACGATGTGAAGGAGGACGCCTCCTTCACTGAAGATCTGAACGCCGACTCGCTCGATCTGGTCGAGATGATCATGTCGCTGGAAGAGAAGTTCCACGTCCAGATCAGCGACGAGGACGCCGAGCAGATCAAGACGGTCGGCCAGGCGGCCGAGTTCATCTACGACCACACGAGCTAGGGCCAGCCAGGGCCTGAGCGGTCGCGCGCCGCATGCGCTGTGGCGATCTTTCCCCCTCCCCCCTGCGGGGGAGGGGGAACCTGTTTTGAGGGATTGCGCGTGCGGCGCGAATCTCACCTTCTGTCTCCCTCCCCTCGCAGGGGAGGGAGGATCCAGGCCCGAGATTTCGCGTGGGGCAGCGTAAGTGGCTGGAGTCTGTGGGTTAGAGGGACTGGCGACGCGCGGGGTTGACGGCGGCGAGCGACACGGCGTCGGACTGCGGCGGCTGCTCGCGGCTGTCGGGCGCGGCTGCCCCCCACAGCGTGGCGCTATCCCACACCTCGCCGACGCCAGGCGGCGAAATCTGCGGGGTGATGTGTCGCAGCCCCACCTGCCGCAGCCGCTCGCGCAGATGGGCGCGAGCCAGGT
>DATBTW010000140.1:0-1520 GCA_036559055.1 Ktedonobacterales bacterium | reverse complement strand
GCCGACGCTGGACGACGCCATCGCGCTGGCCAATCGCTCGCGCTTTGGCAACGCCGCCGTCATCTGCACGACCAGCGGCGCGGCGGCTCGCACGTTCCAGATGCGGATCGAGGCGGGGATGGTCGGCGTCAATATCGGCGTACCTGGCCCGGTGGCGTGGTTCCCCTTCGCCGGATGGAAGCAATCCTTCTACGGCGATCTCCACGCGACCGGCATGGACGCGGTGAACTTCTACACCGAGCGCCGCGTCATCACCGCGCGCTGGTAGGGGCGCGCGCGAGGCCGCGGCCATTCGTGCGCCCGCGTGCGCTATTTCATGGTACACTGTATTCGACCCCCCGGCTGGTTCGCTGGCTGGGCGCAGCGCCGCCTTCGGGCGGCGTCTGCATTTTCTGGAGGGTAATGGGACGAATTCAACTTCTATCATTGACGCATCTGCAACCATGCGCCGTGTATAATCGCTACCAATCAGCGGTCTCAAACTCAAGGAGCAGCGGCATGGCCAAACCTAGAGGCTGTTATGAACTTCAGGGCAGATGGATCAACTGATGCAGCATCAAGCAGGTGAAGGCCAGGAACGTCAGCCCCGCCACGGTTTCGGGCAGGCGCTCATAGTCGCGCGCCAAGCGGCGAAAGCGCGCCAACCAGGCGAAACTGCGCTCGACCACCCAGCGGCGTGGCAACAAGACGAAGCCCTTCTTAGGTCCCTCGGCCTCCGGCAGTTTGACGACCTCCAGGTGGATGCCCTGGGCGGCGGCGGCCGCAGCAGGCTCGTCACCCGTGTAGCCCTGATCGACATAGGCCAGTTCGACCGTCTGGCCCGTCACCTCCTGCACCAGTGCCGCCAACGCGGCGACCTGCGCCCGCTCCTGCTCGTTGGCGGGCGTGATCACGGTGGCCAGCAGATGGCCCAAGGTGTCCACCGCCAGGTGGACCTTGCGGCCTTTGCGGCGCTTGTGCCCGTCGTAGCCCGCTCCCGCGCCACTCTCGGGCGTGCTCTGCACGGTGCGCCCGTCCAGGATCACCGCGCTGGGCTGACCCGTGCGCCCCGCCGCCAGGCGCAAGAGCAGGCGCAGATCGTGGGCGATGGCCTCGAAACAGCCCGCCCGCAGCCAGCGCTGCGTTTGCTGGTAGACCGCTTCCCAGCGTGGGAAGTCGTGCGGCAGCATGCGCCACTGCGCGCCGGTGCGCACCAGCCAGCGCAGGCCGTTGTAGACCTCGCGCAGGTCGTGTTTGCGCTGCAGCGCGTCGGGCGCGATCAGACTCAAATAGGGCGCGACAAACGCCCATTCATCGTCGGTGACATCGGACGGGTAAGCTTGGCGGGTGGTACTCATGCTCCATTCTACCCAACCCCGAGGTCGAGTTCATAACAGGCTCTAGACTGATCAAGCCGTGCAGCGTCAGGAAAGGATGGTCTATGCATACGGCATGGACGCGAGCATGTTTCTGGTTGTTCGGACTCACTGCACTGTCCATCGCCATAATCGGCGGTGATCAGATGTCGGTGTTCGCGGCGC
>DATBTW010000139.1:0-6564 GCA_036559055.1 Ktedonobacterales bacterium | reverse complement strand
GCCCACAGCGCCTGCTTTTTCCGTAGCTTCGGAGCGCCTGGCTGGAGCGCCGTGCCGATCAGCAGCGCGACCGCCAACCCCAGCCCGACCACTTCGAGCGCGCCGCTGGCGACCAGCGCGCAGCGCCAGAGCAGGCTGGCGGGCGCGAGCGCCAGCAGTGGCTGCGCCACGCCGCGCAGCAGCAGCCCAGCCACCTGCGCGCCTAGTAGCCACGGGACCAGCCCTGGCCAGCGCAATGGCGCGCCGCGCAGACGTGGCAGGAAGTGGAACGCCACCCCCAGCGCGAACAACCCTGCCCAGCCGAAGACCTGTATCCGCCCATGCGCCTGCGCCATCGCCACCCACCAGACCCCCAGCGGCAGATGGAAGCCCATCGTCACACTGAGGACGCTGGCCAGCGCGAAACCCGCGCAGACCCCCAGCAGCAGCGCCGTTCGTAGCAGATGCGTCACCACCGCGAATGGCTGCTGGCGCTCGGTGGGTTGCAGCGCCGTCGCCATGGCATCGCGAAGGGTCGCGCGCAGATCAGTTCCAGTGCGCAGCCAGGCCATCTGTCATTCCTCCAGCGGGCGGGTGGTCGTCGCTCACGTATCGCAGCATTGAGCATACGCGCTGCGGGCTGGTTCGTGCTGCGACGTTTCTCACCTCGACACGGCTCGCTTGCGCCGCGTGAACCTCTGGCCCCCGGCGCACGTAGTACTGGCTGGAGAGATAGACAGATTAACAGACGCCATCGGCGATGGGCGATGAGCGATGGGCGAGCAAAGGGGAAACGTGTGCGTCGATCACGCATCCAGGAGATGGAACCAACCGTCAGAGAGCCAGCGGGCGCGGGGGATGAGGCGGGTGAGGCGGTTCTAGTGGCGCGCGAGATCGTGAACCCGATTAGCGGCGAGCGCATCATCATTCGCCAGAGCGGCGCGCAGACGGGCGGCCAGTTGCTGGAGTTCGACCTGTATCTGCCACCGGGCGGCCATGTGCCAGCGCGCCACGCCCACCCCAGCCAGGAGGAGCGCTTCACCGTGGTCGCGGGGCGGATGCGCTTCCGTCTGGGTCGCCGCGCATTCGTGGCGCAGCCCGGCGAGACGGTCACCATCCCCGTCGGCGTGGCGCACTGGTTTGGCGCCGCTGGCGGGCAGGCCGCCCGGGCGCGCGTGCAGGTGCGCCCGGCGCTGCGCATGCAGGAACTCTTCGAGATGACCGAGGCGCTGAGCCAATCCACCGCAGGCGCGGCGCATGGCGCGTGGCTGGCGCGGCTCTCCGATCTCGCACATGTCGCGCTGGAATACCAGCGCGAGGTCGCCATGCCGCATATCCCCGCGCCAATCGTGCGTGTCATGCTGGCCCCGCTCGCCTGGCTGGGCCGACGCCGATGAGCAAATGGCAGGCTGCGCCGGACTGGGCCTCGATCCTCTCTGAAGCGCGCGTCAGTCGCGCCGCGCGCCCGCTGACCGATCGCTGGCGGCGCCTGCCGGTGGCGCGGCGTGGCGCGACCCTGCTGGGCGTCAGCTTTCGTCCATTGCAGGCCGAGGCGCTGGGGCTGGATGTCTCCGCGACGCTGCGGGCGCTGCTGGCCTATCCCTTTCAGGTCATTCGGCTGGGCGCATACTGGAACCAGATCGAGCCAGCGCCCGGCGCATGGCATTTCGACGCGCTGGATGCGCAGATGGACGCCGCGGAGCAGGCGGGGAAGCGCATCATCCTCAATGTTGGCGCGCTCAAGACGTTTGGCTATCCAGAGTTCTTCGCTCCAGCGCATCACCTGAAGATGCCGCTACGCGAGGGCGAGCTGATCACGCCAGCGGACTATCGTCCACTGCTCGATGCCGCCTGCGCCTTCATCGCGCGGGTGGTGGAGCGTTACCGCGAGCGCGGCGCGGTCATCGCATGGCAGGTGGAGCACGAGGCAGTCGATCCGCTAGGGATGGAGCATTCGTGGCGGCTGGCGGCGGAGTTCGTGGCCGCCGAGGTCGCGGCTGCGCGGGCAGCCGATCCGACACGCCCCATCCTGATGAATGGCTTCCTGCCAACTTCGCTGGCGGTGCGCGCGCAGCAGTGGTGGCGCACGCGCGACCAGGGCGACTCGCTGGCGGTGGCGCAACGATTGGCTGACATCGTGGGGATCGACTATTATCCACGGCATGCGCTGTTTGGGCTGGGCGGCGACCGCACGGTGTATCTGGATGGCAGCGCCAGCGCCACGCAGCGCCACACGCGGCGCTGGGCGCGTGGCTGGGCGGCGGCGCCAGCGAGCGAAGGCGGCGATCGCGCGCGCCGTTTCCAGCGGCAGGTGATGATCTCGGAGGGGCAGGCCGAACCGTGGGAGACGGCGACGACGCCGCCCAGCCCCGCCGCCGTCAACGGCGCGACGAGTTGCCTGCCAGAGCACGTCATCGAGAATTACAATCAGTGCATGTCGTGGGCGCCGGGCGATGGGTTGACCCTGTACGCCTATCTCTTCTGGGGCGCCGAGTACTGGCTGAGCCGCCAGCACAGCGGCGATCCCAGCTACCTCCAGGCGTTCGAGCGCCTGCTGGAGCTGGCGTGACATGGCGCGCGAACGGATATGATGATCTGAGAATGTGGTTCCAACGAGATGGGCATCGATTCCGAGTCTGCGCAGGCGGCAGGCGGAGCCGTGCTTCGGGGCGGCGCCAGCCGCCTCCCAGGCGCGAATTCATTCGCCAGCCAGTTCGCCAGCCTGGCGGCGTACCAGATGAATCTAGACCAACTGAGGCGTGGGCATGGTTGATGTAGAGCAACTCATCAAACGCTATCGCGGGGCGCAGCGCAACGCCGTCGATGGCGTCAGCTTCGACGTGGGCGCGGGCGAATTCTTCGCGCTGCTCGGCCCCAATGGCGCCGGCAAGTCTACCACCGTCTCCATCCTCACCACCACGCTGGCGCCGACCTCTGGCCGCGTACGCATCGCGGGCTGCGATCTGCGCGCGGATCCCGCCGCCGTGCGCAAGCAGGTTGGCATCATCTTCCAGAATCCCAGCCTCGATATGAACCTCTCCGGCGAGGAGAATATCCGCCTGCACGCCATCATGTATGGCCTCTATCCGTATCGCCCCGCCTACCGGCTGATGCCAGCGAAATATCGCCAGCAGATCGGTGAGATCGCGGCAGTGCTGGGGATGGAGACGGATATGTTCCAGCCTGTGCGCAAGCTCTCCGGCGGCATGCGCCGCAAGCTGGAGATCATGCGGGCGTTGCTGCACCGTCCCCAGGTGTTGTTTCTGGATGAGCCAACCACCGGGCTAGATGTCGCCAGCCGCCGCAGTCTGTGGGCCTACCTCGCGGAGATACGCCAGCGTCAGGAGACGACCATCGTGCTGACGACGCACTACCTGGAGGAGGCCGAAACCGCCGACCGTATCCTGATTCTGGATCGTGGGCGGGTGGTGGCGCAAGGCTCGCCCGCGCAGATCAAGGCGCAGTTCTCCGGCGCAACGCTGACGCTCGACGCCGCCGACCGCGCAGCGCTGCGCGGTGAACTGACCGCGCTGGGGACGCCGTTCGAGGAGCGCGACGGATTCCACCTCGCGCTGGATGGAGGCCTCAGCGCGCACGAACTGACACGCACACTGACGACGCCTCTAACGGTGATCCAGACGCAGCAGGCCAGCCTCGAAGAGGTCTATCTGAGGATTCTCGCCCATGACGATCACAGCGCGTGAACTGAACGCCATTGCCGCCATCGCCGCGCGCGACCTGAACAAATTCCTGCATGATGGCGCGCGGCTGGTTGGCTCATTCATCCTGCCGTTTCTGCTCATCATCCTGCTGGGTGGCACGGCGCAACTCAACCTGGGCAGCTCGGTAGGCTTCAACTTTACCACCTTCACCTTCACGGGCGTGCTGGGCATGACGGTCTTCCAGTCGTCGGCGCAGGGCATCGCCTCGCTGCTGGATGACCGCCAGAATGACTTCGCGCAGGAGATGTTCGTCTCGCCCGTCTCGCGCTATACCATCATCTTTGGCAAGCTGCTCGGCGAGACACTGGTGGCGCTGACACAGCTTGTGCCGCTGGTGGCGCTGGGTCTGGCGCTGCATGTCTCGCTCACGCCGACACAGCTCGCGTTGCTGATTCCGGTGGCGCTGGCGTCGTGCCTGGTAGGCGCGTCGTTCGGGTTGCTGGCGATGGCGGCGATCAATACACAGCAGGCCGCCAACCAGATCTTCAACTTCCTGCTGCTGCCACAATTCTTCCTGGCGGGCGTCTTCACGCCGATCAGGGTGCTGCCGTGGTATCTGGACATCCTCTCGCGCCTCGCGCCGATGCGCTACATCGTCGATCTCTTCCGCGATGTCATGTACGCGGGCAGCCCCGACTATCACAAGGTGGTGCTGCTAAGCCCGCTGACCAACATACTGACGATGGCGGCGATGTTCGTGGTTTTCATGCTCATCGGCACGGCGCTCTTCGTGCGGCGCGAGACAAATCGGTGATGGTCGAGCGTGTGGAGTCGCGGCCTTCAATGGCCGACGCACGGCACGAAGGGCATAAATGCCCCCTCCGCGCCTCCGCAGGCGTGCGCACGTCCCAGGGCATATCAAGGCCGCCGTCGCATGCTCCGGTCATTGATGGCCGAGAGCGCCGACGAGTCGACCCGCTGACTCACCCCACACACATTGCCGCACACGTCAATGTTTGCTACACTTAGAGACGTCAGACGCTCGCGCACGGCGGCGGGAGGCTCCTCGCGCTTCGACGCCTGATCGGTCGGCAAGGATGACGACTCGCGCACTCCTCTGGTCGCGGCTCGGCGCGCTGCTCCCACTGCGCGGGTCGCTGGCCATGTTTGCCTCCCCCTGACGCTGGCTATCGGCGTCTTACGCGCGACTGGAGGTCTTGTTTGGCGACAACGCACGTGACAGCGACAGACAGCGGAGCGGCGCCCGCGGGCGGTGTTCAGCGGCCAGTTGGCCCCGGATACAAATGGGTGGCGCTCTCGAATACGACTCTGGGCGCGCTGATGGCGACCATCGACGCTAGCATCGTGCTGATCGCGCTCCCGGCGATCTTCAACGGACTGGACATCAATCCGCTCGCTCCCGGCGAGACGGGTTATTTTCTCTGGCTGCTGCTGGGCTATATGGTGGTCACGGCGACACTGCTCGTCACCTTCGGGCGCATCTCCGACATGCTCGGTCGGGTCAAACTCTACAATCTGGGTTTCGCCATCTTCACGCTGGGCAGCCTGCTGGCGTTTCTGACGCCGAGCATGGGCAACACGGGCGTGCTGGAGTTGATCATCTCGCGACTGATCCAGGGGGTCGGCTCGGGCTTCCTTTTCGCCAACAGCACCGCCATCCTGACCGACGCATTCCCATCGAATCAGCGCGGCATGGCGATGGGCATCAACCAGATCGCCGCCATCGCCGGCTCCTTCATCGGGCTGATTCTGGGTGGCGTGCTGGCCGTTATCAACTGGCGGATGATCTTCCTCGTCAATGTGCCGATTGGCCTGTTTGGCACGGCCTGGGCCTACATGAAGCTGCGCGAGACGGCCACCATCCGCGCGCATCAGAAGATCGACTGGGCAGGCAACGTCACCTTCGCGCTTGGCCTGACGAGCCTGCTGCTGGGCATCACCTATGGCATCGAGCCGTATGGCTCATCGCCGATGGGCTGGACGAATCCGCTGGTGCTGGCGACGCTGGCGCTGGGCGTGCTGCTGATGGCAGCCTTCGTGGTGATCGAGTTGCGCGCCGACGATCCGATGTTCCGGCTCGACCTCTTCAAGATTCGCATGTTCACGGCGGGCAACGCGGCAGGCTTCCTCTCGGCGCTCTCGCGTGGCGGCCTTCAATTCATGCTGATCATCTGGCTACAGGGTATCTGGCTGCCGCTGCACGGCTTCAGCTACGAAGAGACGCCGCTGTGGGCTGGCATCTACATGGCTCCGCTACTGGTGGGCTTCATCGTGTTCGGCCCGGTCAGCGGCTACCTGACGGATCGCTTCGGCGCGCGCACATTCTCCACGCTGGGCATGCTGATGCAGGCGGCGGGCTTCATCGGGCTGACGCTGCTGCCCGCCAACTTCAACTATGGCCTCTTCGCGCTCTGTCTGATTGTGCTGGGGACAGGATCGGGGCTATTCGCGGCGCCCAACACAACCGCCATCATGAATAGCGTGCCAGCCGATACCCGCGGCGTCTCCTCCGGCATGCGCGCGACCTTCCAGAACTCCGCGTCGCTGTTCAGTATCGGCGTGTTCTTCAGCATCATCATCAGCGGGCTGGCGGCGACCATCCCTTCGACCTTCTACAATGGTCTGACGCGCTACGGCGTGCCAGCGCAGGCCGCTCGCCAGATCGCCAACCTGCCGCCGACGGGAGCGCTCTTTGGCGCGTTCCTGGGCTACAACCCAATCGGCGTGCTGTTGCCCACGCCCGTGCGAGCGCACATCTCGCCGTCGAATCTGTCAATTCTGCTGGGCAAAGACTTCTTCCCCAACCTGATCTCGAATCCGTTCATGGTGGGGCTGCATGCGGCGTTCTACATCTCAGCGGCGATGTGCGTGGTCGCGGCGGTCGCATCGCTGCTGCGTGGCA
>DATBTW010000138.1:0-4774 GCA_036559055.1 Ktedonobacterales bacterium | reverse complement strand
TTCGCGAATCTGGTGGGCGACCGCAACCCCGTCCATCTGGACGCCGAGTACGCCGCGAGCACGCCGTTCGGCGCGCCCATCGTCCACGGCATGTTTGCCGCCAGCCTGCTCTCTGGCATCCTGGGCGAGCAGTTGCCCGGCCCCGGCAGCATCTATCTGGGCCAGTCGCTGCGCTTCGAGGCGCCCGTCTTCGTCGGCGACACCGTCACCGCCAGCGTCGAGGTGGTCGCCGTGCGCGAGGAGAAGCGTATTGTGACGCTGCGCACCGAATGCGTGCGCGAGGACGGCGTGCGCGTCATCTCTGGCGAGGCCGTGGTGAAGCGGTAGCGATGGCGCTCCCTGGCCCCCTCTCCCTGTGGGAGAAGAGGGATCAGTCTATGAATAAGGCTTGTGGCGTGGTGGGTGGCCATTCCAGAGGGGCGCAGGGAGATCGGCAAAGAGGCGTAGACAGCGCCTCCCAAACGCTGTACACTGGCGACCAGTCAGTGACGACACAGCAGTCGGGGAGGCGTTGCGATGTTGGTTCGATTCGGTGTCATGATTATCGCCTGGCTGGCCATCATCAGTGGCCTCATTGGCGCGCTGATCGGCGCGTTCGCCATCCTCTTCGGCGCTATCCTCGACGCTCAGGCGCCCACCGGCCCGCTCAATATGCAGGGGCTGGGTGGGATGGCGCTGGTAGCGATTGGGCTGGCATTCGCCATCATCGGGGTCGCGCAGATTATCTTTGGCGTGGGGCTGTGGCAGTTCCGTGGCTGGGCGATACGCCTGGGCATCGGGCTGGAGGTGCTCACACTGGTCGGCTCCATCGTCGGCCTCTTCACGGGCGCCTTCACCATCCCGTCACTCATCAGTACGGCCGTCTCCGCCGTCATCCTGATCGTGCTGCTCAGCCCGCATGTGCGCACGCATGTCCGGCAGATTCGCGAGCGCACAGCGACGACAGCTACGCTGAACAGCGCGACCACCATTCAGCGCCCGTAGCGCGCGTGCTCGACCTTCAGGCAGCGATCCACCACCACACGCAGGCCGCCGCGCTCGGCGATAGCCTCGCCCTCCGGGCTGATGACATCGAACTGAAGCCAGAGCGCCTTCGCGCCTATTTGCACGGCCTCCTCGGCGATGGCTGGCACATATTCGGAGCGACGGAAGACATCCACGATGTCCACCGCGACGGGGATGTCGCTCAGCGCGGCATAGCAGGTCTCGCCCAGGATTTCGCGCTCGTTCGGGTTGACCGGGATGATGCGGTAGCCCTGCTCTTGCAGGTAGTGCGCGACGCCGTGGCTGGGTCGGCCCGCATGGGGCGAGAGGCCCACGACCGCGATGGTCTTGGCCTCGCGCAGCACGGCGCGTATCGTCTCGGGATCCTGGTAGCGCGCCGGAATGCCGGACGCTTCTGTCTCGCTCGCATCGCTCATAGGTTCTCTCCGCCTGCGCGCTCGTCATCCTTCGCGCGCGGGATGATGGGCAGGATGATCGCCGACGGACGCTCGGCGTCGTGATAGATGGTCTGCTCGGCCACCGCCATCTCGCTCGTCACCCCCAGCGCCGCGCCCGTATTCAGGTTGCGGTCGTACTTCGGGAAGGCCGCCGAGGCGATCTGTGCCGCGATGCGATGCCCCGCCCGAAAGACGTGCGCCGTGTTCCAGCAGTCAATCGTGTAGCGATAGACGGCGTCCGGCGTGATGAGCGACGGATTGGCCATGCCCTCGCGGAAGCGCGCGCGCACCATGCCATCTGTCAGCCGCTGGGTGAAACCGCTCGGCGCGACATCCAGCAGCATCGCCATGAAGTCGGTATCCGGCGCGGATGACGCGGCGTAGAGGTCCATGCTGATGGGGCCAGTCACCTCGATGTCCTCGCTCAGCGACTCCGTCTGATAGACCAACACGTCGTCGCGGCGCTGCACGGCGGCGTAGTCATCTGGCCCGCCGATCTGCGATGAAGTCGCCTCGGTGATGAATGGCGTCGGGCGCGCGGGATCGTATCGGTAGCCGTCGCTGGCCTCGTCGGCGGGCGGCGCATCGGTCGCCAGCGCGCCATCGCCGAAGCGGCTATTGGCTCGCCCCGCGCTGCGCAGATGGTAGCGCGTGCTGATGGCGCGGGCCAGCGGCCATTCCTGCTCGTCGCGCCAGACATTCGCGCCCATGATGAAGATGCGCGCGGGCGGCACGGGCTCGTCGGCGCCCACGCCACGCAGCCAGCGGTCGAACCACGCCAACTGCTCGCCGCGCAGATCGATCAGCGCGGCGGAGCCGAAGTCCACCTCGCCCAGCGTCGCCGTCGAGTTGACGTTATGGCCCCACGGCCCCATCAGCAGGCGCTGGCTGCGGCGCGCCTCGGCGGTGGCGGCGTGGGTGGTCATGCCGTGAAAGTTCAGCGGCGTGCCGATCTGCTCGTCATCGTACCAGCCAGAGATGTGCAGCGCCGGCACGTCCATCTGGTCGAACTTGTCCTGGTAACAGATGCGCCGCCAGTAGTCGTCCAGCCGCGCATGCTCGATCTCCTCGCGCCAGCGCCGCTGTGGGCCGCGCCCCGCCGCCTCATCCATCGTCAGCAGCGGCAGATGGTCGTAGACGCGCTCCCAGTCCACCGCCTCCATCAGTTGGAGCTGGCGACCACTGGTGTAGTGTATCCAGCAGAGATTCATGGGGCTGGGCAGGCCGGTCGGCGTCTCCACGAAGGGATCGGAGGGCGGCACAGCCACCACCATCGCGCGCAGGTGGGGCGGGCGCTCCACCGCTGTCAGCCACTGGATGCGCCCCAGGTACGACCCGCCAATGGTGCCCACCGCGCCATCGCTCCACGCCTGCGCGGCGATCCATTCGATGCTATCGTAGCCGTCGCGTCCCTCGCTGAAATAGGGCGTGAACTCGCCATCCGAGTCGCCGCGCCCGCGCACATCCATCGCCACGAAGACGTAGCCGCGCTCGGCGAACCAGCGCCCCTGTTCGAGCATGCGCGGATTGGCCTTGATATACGGCGTGCGCGTCAGGATGGCGGGCCAGCGCAGCGTGGTATCGGGCGCGGCCTCGCCAGTGGACGACGCGGCGGGGTAGTAGATGTCGGCGGAGAGCGTCACGCCATCGCGCATGGGGACGCGCTGGTCGAAGGCGATGCGCGCGGCATAGCGCGGCTGCGCGGCTTCGGTAGGATTCGGGGTGGTGGCCGCCATAGCGGGAGCGTCTCACTTTCGCTGCATTGCGCGCCTGCTCGCCAGCGCCGCGCGGCCCAGCGCGCCGGGCCATCCGTGGCTGCGCGCAGTATACGACATGGCGCAGGCAGGCGAGCGCACGGCATCGGCGAGCGGCTCAAAACGAGTGGTTCCTGTTGTCACTCGACTCGTGGTAGACTTGCTTCCAGCAAGCGGTGTAGTGGACGGGCAGGATGGGAGCGGAATCATGGTCACGCAGGCGACAACGAGACTCACCCTCACAGACGAAGACATGCCTGACCTCTTCACGAGGGCGGACAATGGGGCCAAACAGAGTAAGAAGTGGTATTTCAGGTTTGTACGTATCGAGCTCATCGCCATCTCGCTGGCGGCGCTGGCGCAGGTCGTCGGGCGACAACTGGCGCCCACGATCACGAGTACGGTCCATCTCGGCGTAGGTGAGGTTCACTTCCTGGGCATTGATTACACCGCCAGGACCCTGACCAATGCTGTCGCCAGCTACTTCCTGCCCACGGTTGTCATGCTGGTCGCCGTCATCATGCTGGCGCTGCGGGTCTGGCTCCGATACGATCGGCGTTGGCGCGCGCGTCGCGCCATTGCGGAGGCCACGAAGGAGCTGGCCTGGCGTTTCAGCATGCGCGCCCTGCAGGCTGACATAGAAGCGTCCACTCCACTTACCGACGTGCAGGCAGTGGAGGCGTTTTCACAGGAGTTGAGGCAATATATCACGCAGAGCCTACCACTCCACCTGAAAGCGCCCAGCCTCAATGCGCCGGAGATCACGCAGCCGATGCGCAGCCTGAGGGCTGCGAGCATCGCGACGCAGAGCGAAGCCTACCTCAACGATCGTCTGAAGAATCAGCAGAAGTGGTATTCCGGTAAATCCGATACATACCAGTTATGGACGACCCGGCTGCAGGTCGCGCGCTTCGTGGCGTACGGGCTCGGCGGCGCGCTGATCTTCTACCACGGCTTTGGCATCAACGGCCTGGGCATCATGACCACCATCGCGGGAGCCTTCGCCACCTGGCTGGCAGGCAATCACTACGACGACCTCTCGCAAAGCTATTCGGGCATGGCAACACAACTCAGCTTGTTTGACGCGGCAGCGAATACCATCCTGCAATCAGGCAGCGCAGGGGTCGCTGGTCCGAATGACTGGCCGCACCTGGTCAACAAGGTCGAGGCGCTCATGGATGGCGAACACGAGGACTGGCGGCGGCTCTCGTAGTGAGCGGGCCCCTGGCCCTATCCCCCTCGCCTTGTGAGGGAAAATCCAGAAGCTCCCTGCTCCCTGTGGGAGAGGGGCTGGGGCGAGGCTTCGTCAAGTAGTAGACTCTCCGACAGTTGACCTGGCCATATGGTGTGGTATCGTAGGGGCGGCGGGGCGTTGGGTGTATCATAGCTACCATTGTCACGGCAATAGCGACCCTCGCAGCGCAGCCGCATAATATTGGTGAACTCGGCGCCTGACCGGCCCCACAGGAGCAGACCGCGTGAAGATTCTTGGCCGCCTGGCCGTCTTTCCGACGATTCCACAGCGCATCGAGCGGCTCTATGAGCTGGCCTATAACCTCTGGTGGTCGTGGACACCCA
>DATBTW010000137.1:0-10972 GCA_036559055.1 Ktedonobacterales bacterium | reverse complement strand
CACAGCCATGTCATCGCGGTGGGCGGCGTCGGCTATCCAGATAGCCAGGCGCCCGACCCCGGCGCCGCCGATGACGCCTTCTGGCGGCGCGTGGAGGCGTCGGAGATGTACTGCGCCGATGACGCGCTCACCCAGGCCATGATCGCGCGCATCCTGGCGGGCAAGCGCGATGGCGACACCTGCGGTGGTGTCTTCGAGGTGGTGGCGACGGGTGTTCCTGTCGGGCTGGGCAGCTACAGCCAGTGGAATCGCCGCCTCAGCGCGCGGCTGGCCCAGGCGCTGATGAGCATCCCCTCGGCGAAGGGCGTCGAGATTGGCGGCGGCTTCGGGCTGGCGGCGCTGCCTGGCTCGCAGGTTCACGATGTCGTGCGCTATGATCCCGCGCCGGGTGGACGCGGCTGGTATCATCTGACCAACCATGCGGGCGGCATCGAGGGCGGCATCAGCAATGGCGAGCCAATCGTGGCGCGCGTCGCCGTCAAGCCCATCCCGACGCTGGCGCATCCGCTGCCCGCAGTGGATGTGCGCACGGGCGAGCAGGTGGAGGTGACACGCTACGAGCGCAGCGACGTATGCGTCGTCCCCGCCGCTGGCGTGGTGGGCGAGGCGATGCTGGCCATCTGCCTCGCCGACGCCTGGATCGAGAAATTTGGCGGCGACAGCCTGAGCGAGATGCGCCGCAACGTGGCGGGCTATCTCGCCACGCTCACACGCGCCGGGGCCGACGACCCGCCGGAAACCCCAACGACTGATTGACCGCACACCGACTGGAGACTGGCAAGCAGCGCATGCGTACTCTGAACGTATCAATGACCACCAACGACATCACTGCCTGGATCATCCCCATCGTCATCATCGTGGCCGCCACGCTGATCGGCTGGGTGATCGAGCGCATCGTTGTCCACTGGGCCACGCGGCTGGCGCGCCACGCTAACCACCGCGAAAGCCTGGTGGCGCGCGCACTGCGTGGCCACATCACCTTCTGGGGCTTCTTGCTGGGCGTCGGCATCGCCTACGACAACCTCCTGGCCGCCTACACCCAGGCGGCGGAGCGGAACACACCGAATCCGTTTGGCCTGCCTGTGCTGGTCTTTTCGGCGGACAATCAGAAGTATTTCCACGATGTCTTGCTGGCGCTTTTCATCATCTCGCTCTCCTTCATGCTGGCAAGCGTCATCACGGTGTTGATCGTCAGCTCAGCGGCCAGCGCGTCGCGGCCAGTCGTCTCGCTGGTGACGAATGTGACGCGCTTTATCGTGCTGGTGATCGGCTTCCTGCTGGTGCTCTCGGTGCTCCAGGTCAACATCACTCCAATGCTGACCACCCTGGGCATCGCCGGATTGGCCGTCTCGCTGGCGTTGCAAGCCACCCTCACCGACCTCGTCTCTGGCATGCTGCTGCTGGCCTCTCGCCAGCTCGCCATCGGCGAATATGTCAAGCTCAGCACGGGCGAGGAAGGCTATATCAGCGACATCACCTGGCGCACCACCACCATCCGCCAGCTCAGCAACAATGTCGTGATCGTGCCGAACTCCAAGATGACCTCGCTGCCTGTCACCAACTTCCACGCCAACACGCAGCACAGTGGCGTCAGCGTGGAATTGGGCGTCAGCTACAACAGCGATCTGGAGCAGGTGGAGCGCGTCACCATCGAGGTCGCCCGCGACGTGATGCAGACGGTGAAGGGCGGCCTGCCCGACTTCGAGCCATCGGTGCGCTTCAATACGCTGGGTGACTACAGCATCAGGCTATCAGTCAATATGCAAGCGCAGGAGATCGGCGACCAGTACCTCATCCGCCACGAGTTCATCAAGCGGCTGCGGCGTCGCTATCAGCAGGAAGGCATCACCATTCCCTATCCGGTGCAGACCGTGCATGTGCGCGAGCCGCACGAACCAGACGCTGCGCTGCCGTCGAGCGATGGCGCGAGCGCGGCTCAGGCCAGCTCGAACTCCAGCGAGGCTTCGTCGCGGTAGAGCCGCAGGTAGTCCCACAGGGCGTTGGCGGCGGCGGAGAGGCGGCGGCCAGCGCGCCGCGCGATGCTCCAGTCGCGGCGGACGGGGAAGCCCTCGACATCTAGCGTGACCAGCCGCCGGGCTAGCAGCTCCAGCTCGATGGCGTGCAGCGGGATGATGGCGATGCCCAGGTCCGCCGCCACCGCCTGCTTGATGGCGCCGCTGCTGCGTAGCTCCATCCCCTGCCGCATCACCAGCTTGCCCTGCGCGAACATGCGCTCGATGTCGGTGCGCGTGCCGGAGCCTTGCTCGCGCAGCAGCATGGTATCGTTCACCAGCTCCGAGACGGCGATGTGTTTGCGCTGCGCCAGCGGATGATGCGGCGAGGCGATGACGACCAGCTCATTGGGCAGAAATGGCTCGACCTGCAAGTCGTGCGCATCCTCGATCAGCCCCATCACCGCGACATCCACCTCATCGCGCAGCAGGCGCTCGGCGACGGTGAAGCGATTGACCACGTCCAGTGTCAGCCGCACACCGGGATTCTGGCGGTGGAAGCCGCCCAGCGCGCGCGGCACGATGTAGATGCCAGCGGTGGTGCTGGCGGCCACCCGCACGATGCCCCGCCGCGCATTGCCTAGCTCTTCCAGCGCCTGCTGCGATTCATCCACCAGCGAGAGGATGCGGTCGGCGTAGTCCAGCAACGCCACGCCCGCCTCGGTCAGCCGGAGCTGGCGGCCCGAGCGCTCGAAGAGTGGCATGCCGATGCTCTGCTCCAGCGCGCGCACCTGCAGCGAGACGCCGGGCTGGCTCAGATAGAGCAGTTGCGCGGCGCGCGAATAGCTACGCTGCTGCGCGACGACGCGGAAGGTGCGCAATTGCTGCAGATTCATAAGTTCGCCTTATGCAAACGATAACGAACTACTGTATTGATTATACTTGATCTGGGGTATGCTGTCACCCGTATATGTTAGGTACGCGGCGTGCTTGCACAATGACGCGCAGGCGGGCCCACACAACGACGTGCAGCGCCTATCCCGGCGCAGAGGAGAGAGACACCATGACCACTGGCGGCAACGGCCACTCAGGCGCCTCAGACCACGCGCATGCGAACCATTCCTCCCGCTCTCAGCAAACCGCCGCGGCTCTGGCGGAGCGCTGGCAGCACGACGCCCGCTGGCAGGGCATTACCCGTCCCTTTAGCGCGGAAGATGTGATGCGCCTGCGTGGCTCGGTGGTGATCGAGCACACCCTGGCGCGTTTGGGCGCCGAGCGCCTCTGGAAGTTGCTCCACACGGAGCCATACGTCCCGTCGCTGGGCGCGTTGACTGGTAACCAGGCGGTACAGCAGGTCAAGGCTGGCCTGAAGGCGATTTATCTCAGTGGCTGGCAGGTCGCCGCCGACGCCAATCTGGCCGGACAGATGTATCCGGATCAAAGCCTCTACCCGGCGAACAGTGTGCCCGCGGTGGTCAAGCGCATCAATCAGGCGCTACAGCGCGCCGATCAGATCGACCACTCCGAAGGACGCGGCGGCACGCACTGGTTCGCGCCGATCGTGGCCGACGCCGAGGCGGGCTTCGGTGGCCCGCTGAATGTCTTCGAGCTGATGAAGGCGATGATCGAGGCGGGCGCCGCTGGCGTGCATTTCGAGGATCAGTTGGCCTCGGAGAAGAAGTGCGGCCACATGGGCGGCAAGGTACTCGTGCCGACCGCGACGGCCATCCGTCATCTGGTGGCGGCGCGACTGGCCGCCGATGTCTGCGACACGCCGACGCTGGTGGTGGCGCGCACCGACGCCAACGGCGCCAACCTGATCACCTCAGATGTGGACGAGCGCGATCACGCCTTCCTGACGGGGGAGCGCACGGTGGAGGGCTTCTATCGCGTAAAGGCCGGACTGGATCAGGCCATCGCGCGCGGGCTGGCCTACGCGCCCTACGCCGATCTGGTGTGGTGCGAGACCTCGGAGCCGAATGTGGAGGAGGCCGAGCGATTCGCCAAGGCCATCCATGCGCGCTTCCCCGGCAAGCTGCTGGCCTACAATTGCTCGCCGTCGTTCAACTGGAAGAAGAAGCTGGATGAGGCCACTATTGCGCACTTCCAGCAGCGGCTAGGCGAGTTGGGCTACAAGTTCCAGTTCGTCACGCTGGCCGGCTTCCATGCCCTGAACTACAGCATGTTCGATCTGGCGTATGGCTACCGCGAGCGTGGCATGGCGGCCTACTCCGACTTCCAGCAGCAGGAATTCGCGGACGAGTCGCGGGGCTACACGGCGACCCGCCACCAGCGCGAGGTCGGCACGGGCTACTTCGACGAGGTGGCGCAGGTCATCGCGGGCGGTGAGTCCTCGACGACGGCGCTGGCTGGCTCGACCGAGGCCGCGCAGTTCCACTAAGCGACGGAACCTCACCCCCGGCCCCTCTCCCGCGAGGAGAGGGGAGCCGGAGCGCTCGCTCGCGCGCCACGCGGCGCATGGGCGAGCGCTTGTCGTATGCTGTGCCTGGCGCGCAACCTCACCCCCTCCCCTGCGAGGGGAGGAGGAACCATTAGGCGAGGGTTGTGGCGCGTGGCAAACTGGCGCGCAACCTCACCCCCTGACCCCCTCTCCTGCGAGGGGAGGGGAACCATGCCCAAGGCGACTACAATTCTGGCAGGGATATTGTGATTGATGGAACGTCCAGCCACGCGCGTTATCCCTGTTGTGGGTCCTCCCTCCCCTCGTAGGGGAGGGAGACAGAGGGTGAGGTTCGCGCCACGCGCGAGACGCCTGGCCAATCGCCCGCTGAACTGAACCATTGCATACACATCGGGCCTGGAGGAGCGACATGACAACCTCGGATACGATCACGACCATCGCTGGCGTTGAGATTACTGGCCCCGGCGGCGAGGGTTACGCCGACATCCTCACCGAGCAGGCGCAGGCGTTCCTCGCCAGGCTGGCGCGCAGTTTCGAGGCGCGGCGCCAGGAGCTTCTCCAGCGCCGCATCGAGCGCCAGCAGCAGTTCGATGCGGGCGTCCTGCCCGACTTCCTGCCAGAGACGGCGGAAGTGCGCGCGGCGGACTGGCGCATCGCGTCGTTCCCAGAGGAGATCGCCGACCGCCGTGTCGAGATCACCGGCCCGGTGGATCGCAAGATGATCATCAACGCGCTCAACTCTGGCGCGAAAGTCTACATGGCCGACTTCGAGGACGCCAACTCCCCCACCTGGCCGAACAACATCGAGGGGCAGCTCAACCTGCGCGATGCGGTGCGCCGCGCCATCGACTTCAGCAGCCCAGAGGGCAAGCGCTATGCGCTGGGCGAGAAGCTGGCCGTACTGTTCGTGCGCCCGCGCGGCTGGCATCTGAATGAGAAGCATCTGCGGGTCGATGGGCACGAAATCTCCGCCAGCCTCTTCGACTTTGGCCTGTTCTTCTTCCACAATGCGCGCGAGCAGTTGGCGCGCGGCACGGCCCCCTATTTCTACTTACCCAAGATGGAGAGCCACCTGGAGGCGCGGCTGTGGAATGAGGTCTTCACACTGGCGGAGAGCGAGCTGGGCGTCCCGCACGGCACGATCAAGGCGACCGTGCTGATCGAGACGCTGCCCGCCGCCTTCGAGATGGATGAGATGCTCTACGAGCTGCGCGATCACTCCGCTGGCCTGAACTGCGGGCGCTGGGACTACATCTTCAGCGGCATCAAGAAGCGCCGCAATGATCCCAACTTCGTGCTGCCCGACCGCGCACAGGTGACGATGACCGTGCCCAACATGCGCAACTACACGCTGCTGTGCATCCAGACCTGCCATCGGCGCGGCGCGCACGCTATGGGCGGCATGTCGGCGTTCATCCCGGTGAAGAACGACGATGCGCTCAACGAAAAGGCATTCGCGGGCGTGCGGGCCGACAAGGATCGCGAGGCGTCCGACGGCCACGATGGCACGTGGATAGCGCATCCCGGGATGGTGCAGCTTGCCACCGAGGTGTTCGACCGCATCATGCCGCAGCCCAACCAGATCGACCGCAAGCGTGAGGATGTGCATGTGGTGGCGGCTGATCTGCTGACGACACCCGAAGGCACGATCACTGAGGAGGGGCTGCGCACCAACATCCGCGTCGGCGTGCAATACATCGCGGCGTGGCTGGGCGGCCAGGGCGCGGTGCCGCTCTACAATCTGATGGAGGATGCGGCGACGGCGGAGATTTCGCGCGCGCAGGTCTGGCAATGGATTCGCCACCCGCGCGGCATCCTCGCGGATGGGCGCAAGGTGACGGTCGAACTGTATCGCCAGCTACAGGAGGAGGAGATGGCCAGGCTGCGCGAGAGCTTCGGCGAGGCGGCTTATGCCGAGCGCCATCTGCCCGAGGCGGCCAGCCTCTTCGACGCCATTACCGCCTCGGAAATCTTCGTGGACTTCCTGACGCTGCCCGCCTACGCGCAGTTGCCGTAGGGGGCGTCAGCGTCGCTCATCATCTCCGGCCCACCCGCTCGGCGCCCGCGCCGTCCATCAAGGTGGGCCGCTCGCGTGTGTATAGGCGCGCAATCGCAAGCGGCGCCAGATGCTATCATGGGACGGCGCCACATTATCGAGTCCTGCCATTCAGCGTGGGTGGGGGCGAAGTCGCCCTGCCAGGAGGCGTACCATGACAACGTCTGTGGCCTATGAGTGCATTCAGGTTGCGCGTGACGGCGAAATCACGACGATTACTATGAACCGGCCAGACAAGCGCAACGCGCTTTCGACCAGCATGATGCGCGAGTTGCTCGACGCGTTCCGGGCAGTGGGCCGCGACCGCGAGACGCGCGCGGTGATTCTCGCCGCGAACGGGCCGGCATTCTCGGCGGGCCATGACCTGAGCGAGATGGTGGACGGTGACATCAACGCCTACCGCGCGGTCTTCGATCTCTGCACTGAGCTGATGACGGCGATTCAGTCCATTCCGCAGCCCGTGATCGCGCGCGTCCACAAGATCGCCACCGCAGCGGGCTGCCAGCTCGTCGCCACCTGCGATCTCGCCGTGGCGGCGGAGGAGGCGCGCTTCGCCACGCCAGGCGTCAAGATTGGCCTGTTCTGCACCACGCCGATGGTGGCCCTCAGCCGGGCGATTGGTCGCAAGCGGGCGCTGCAAATGCTGCTGACCGGGCAGGTCATCTCAGCCGCGACCGCCGCAGACTGGGGCCTGATCAACGAGGTCGTCCCGGCGGAGGATCTGGAGCGCGCGGCGCTCGATCTGGCGCGCTCGGTCGCGCAGGCGAGCAGCCTCACGGTCGCGCTGGGCAAGCAGGCATTCTATAGCCAGATTGATCTCGATCAGCCCAAGGCCTACGCCTACGCCAAGGAGGTCATGAGCATGAACGCCATGGCCGCCGACGCGCAGGAGGGCATGTGCGCATTCCTGGAGAAGCGCGCGCCTACCTGGGTGGGCCGCTAGCGACCTCCCGGCAAGGGAAAGGAACTGCGCCATGCTGCCCAAGCCAGCGCATCTGGGGCCGAATTACGCCGCGCAGTTTCAGGATGCGGCGGTGGCGGGGGCGTATCCCACGCGCCCGCCCTATCCAGAGGCGGTCTTCGATCTGCTGGAATCGCTGGCGGTCGAGCCGTCCATCGCGCTGGACGCCGGCTGCGGCACGGGCGACATCGCGCGGCGGCTGGCCCAGCGCATGCGGCGGGTAGACGCGGTGGACATCTCGGCGGCAATGATCGGCATGGGCCAGCGCCAGCCCGGCGGCGACGCAGCCAACCTGCGCTGGCAGCAGGCGGCCATCGAGGAGGCGACGCTCTCCGGGCCATATGGACTGATCGTGACGGGCGAGAGCCTGCACTGGATGGATTGGGAGCGCGCGCTGCCAACACTGGCCGACGCGCTGGCCCCCGGCGCGTTGCTGGTGATCGTCGAGCGCGACGAGCAGCCGTCTCCGTGGTCAGCCGACCTGCTGCGGCTGATCGTCCGCTACACCACGAACAAAGAGTTCCAGCCCTACGACCTCGTGGAGGAGCTGGAGCGGCGTGGGCTGTTCGCGCCGGTGGGGACGACACGCACGGCGCCAGAGCCATTCCAGCAGAGCGTCGGCGACTACATCGAGTCCATCCACTCGCGCAATGGCTTCTCGCGCGACCGCATGCCGCCCGCCGATGCGCTGGCTTTCGACGCCGCCGCCGCCGCGCTGCTCGCGCCGCACGCGCCCGCTGGCGTGGTCGCGCTGCGCATCGCCGCCCGGCTCCACTGGGGGCGTCCGCTGGCGCCCCTCAGGATGGACAGCCAGCCGTAGCCGCCGTCGGGCTGATCTGGATGCAGGGAACGGCCAGCGCATCGTGGTCGGTATTGAAGTGGAGCGCCACCGTCTCCGTCGTGGCCGGGAGCGGCGCGAAGGTGAGCGCGGTCGTCGCCTGCTGGCCCGGATTCATGATGACCTCATCGGGCGCCGCGCGGTGGCCCGCATAGCGCACACCATGCTGATCCAGCAGATAGACGTTGCTCAGATCGCGGAAGAGAAAATTCGCGCCTTTGCTCGCATCAAAGTCGTCGAACCCCACGACGATGACCGTTCCCTGAGTGGCAGTGGTGCGCAGGGAGATGAGCGTGACATTGACATCGCTATTGGTCAGCGAGGTCGTGACCGAGTGGCCGATGACGGTGTTGTAGGTGTACGCGCGTCCATCCACGAAGTGCGCGCCAGACGACGCCTGCGGGGTCTGAGAGAGCCGCTGGCCCAGCAGCGCCGCAGCGATCACCGCCAGCGTCAGCGCCACGAGCAGTGCGCCCAGCGCGACACGCCGCCTGCCGCCACGCCGCGCAGTGTGGCGCTTCGGATGGCGGTCAGCCGCCGCATCGGGCGCTGTGACCTGCTCGTCGGCGGCGACATCCTCCGCCAGGCGCGTTGCAGAGATGGAGGCGCTGGACGCGGTAAGGGGGAGCGCTGGGTTGGTTTCGCGTAGACCGGCGCTGAACTCCTCCGCCAGCGCGCTGGCTGAGGTGAAGCGATCTTCTGGGCGCTTGGCCAGCGCACGCAATATCGCCGCCTCCGAGGTCGCAGGCAGGTCGGCGCGCTGCGGATGGAGCGGCGCTGGCGGCTCATGCAGTTGCATCATCGCCACCGCCCAGGGCGTCGCGCCGGTGAACGGTGGCGCGCCCGCGACCATCTGATAGAGGGTCACGCCCAGCGCATAGATGTCGGCGGCTGGCCCGACGCGCTGCCCGCTGACTTGCTCAGGGGCCATGTATTGCGGCGATCCGAGCGCCTGCCCGGTCATCGTCAGCGCGGCTGACGCGGCGCTCTGCCCCTGCTCATCTGCCAGCAGCCGGGCGATGCCGAAGTCGGCGAGTACCAGCCGTCCCTGGGTGTCGAGCAGGATATTGGTGGGCTTGATATCGCGGTGAACGATGTCATGCCGGTGCGCGTGGTCGATGGCGGAGGCGAGCTGATCGAGGTCGGCGGCGACCTCATCGAGCGGCATGCCACGCGGGAACGCGCCAATGCGGGCGGCGAGGCTGCCACCCGGCATAAACGGCAGCGCCATGTAGAGGTGGCCGCGCTCCTCGCCCGCAGCGAGGATAGGGACGATGTGCGGATGGCGCAGGCGCCGCGTGGCCTCCGCCTCGCGCAGGAAACGCGCCCGCATGGACTGACGCAGACTCGCATCGGGGATGGCGCCGGGATCGAAGACCTTGATGGCGACCAGCTCCGCAGGCTGGTTCACCTGCTGCGCCAGATAGACGACTCCGCCGCCGCCCGCGCCAAGCTGGTGGAGCAATCGAAAGCCGCCCAGCGCTTGTCCTGCCAGGCTGACGGCGATGTCTTCCATGCGTGGTCGCTTTCTCGCCCCTCGGCCATGGCGGCGTCAGGCGTCGCAAGGTCGTTCGCTCATGCTCGCTCGACTCCCGCCGATTGTCCCGCCCATTGTAGTGTGCGGGCGCATGAAACGCAACGCAGGCGCAGAGGCGGAAGAGGAATCAGGAGGCGAGTTCCTGGCGCAGCGAGCGCAATTGCTCGGCGGGAACCATGTTGAACTGCACGAGCAGGGTTTCGAGGTCGTTGGCCTGGCCAGCGGCGGCCCGCTCCTGCTTGACACGCCCCAGCGAGGCGATCTGCTGCGGGCTGACGAGGCCACGGCTCACCAGCAGCGCGGCCAGCAGTTGATCGGAGCTGAGGAACTTGAACATCACCGCCAGCTCGCCCAGTTTGCGCGGCTGATCGACGGTCGAGAGCATCGATTGGATGCCGCGCAGCGTCTCCAGCTTGCCGGGGGTCAACAGCGCGCCCTCCACCAGCACGCTGCTCAGCGCCGCGTCGGTGGGCGATGTCGCGGCGGTTGGCGGCAGCGAATGGGTCGGCGCGGACGAGATGGGTGTCTCGACAGCGGCGGTCGAGCGGTCGAAGACATCGTCCAGGTCATCGTGAGGGCCGTCGGGCGCGGCGGTGAAGTGCGTACCGACATCCTGCCGTGGCAGATCACCGCTGACGCGCGGCGCATCCCACGGGCGATCTTGCGCGCTGTCGTAGTGCGGCTCGGCGGCGCTTTGTCGCGGCTCCGAGTGGGCCGCAGACCAGGCGACATCGGGGGAAGCGGCGTGCGGAAGGAAGGCGTCTTCGGTGAGCGCGCCGGTCTCCATCTCTGCGGCGTCGTCGGGCGGGGACCAGGCATCCTGGAAGGGCGGCGCACTGGGTTCGGGCGGCAGGCTAAAGCCGCTGATCGGCGACTGCGGCGCGCCGAACATGCCGCGCGCTCCGGGGTCTGAGCCAAAGCTGACCGGGCCAGCGTCGGGCGTGTGCCAGTCGGCGAAGTGGCGCGCATCGGTCACGTAGCCACCGGAGCCGCCCCAGGCTGACGGGCCGCCCGGAAACGGCTGTGAGAAGCCCGATTGCGATGGCCCCGATGCCCCAGATGGGGTGCTGAAGCCCGCTGCAAAGGGGTTCATCGACTGCCCGGAGCCATGCGCGAACGGCGACGCCGATGGGCCAGAGGGCGCGCTGGGATTCTGCGAGAACGGATTGCTGCCGTAGGGATTCGCAAAGGGTGATGTCTCGACCT
>DATBTW010000136.1:0-6951 GCA_036559055.1 Ktedonobacterales bacterium | reverse complement strand
GTCGGCGTGGTCAAGGGCAACTTCGTGCCGCTCGATTTGCAGCTCCGCTTCCACGTCGGCGCGGCGCCTTACCTGCTGCCGAGCGAGCAGGCGACGACGCTGGCCATCGTGCTGAATGAGCTGATCTCCAACGCCATCGAGCATGGCTTCGCGCAGCGCGAGGGCGGCGAGATTCGCATCAGCGGCGCGCGCGATGGCGACCTGATCGTCGTGCATATCGCCGACGACGGCGCGGGCGTGCCAGAGGGCTTCTCGCTCGATTCCGCCGACGGGCTGGGTCTGCAATTGGTGCGCGGGCTGGTGGGCTCCGACCTGCGCGGCTCCGCCTCGATCTTCATGACCGACGGCTCGCCCGACGCGCACGGCGAGGATGATGCGGACGAGAGCGACACGCTGGCGGACGACACGCTGCGCCGCTGGACTGTCGTGGAGTTGCGCTTCCCCGCTTCGCTCGTGCGGCTGGGCGCGCCAGAGTCGGATCGCGGCGGCTCCGACCGCGCCCAGATGAGTTGAGGGCGCGCTAAGTGGCGCATCCGGCAAGTTCGTGAGAGTGTGAAGCATCGCCGGTCAGGACGCGCTTCATGATGCGCCACTAAGCCAGTCGCCGCACGGCCGTAACGATGTCGTTGCGGCGCAGTGCTATGGTACCCGCAAAGCATCTCTGGTCAGGCGTTCACGCGCGCCGTTGCACTCGCACGCTCGAGCCTCCGCGGCTCGTTGCGCTGTCTTCGCGCGAGCAGTCTCTAGGGATGTGCGGGGAGTGAGTATCCACCATGATTGAGCGGCAGTGGAGCAATCTCGTCGTTGCGTTGCTGGGCGCGTGCGCCATCGCCTGCATGCTCGGATTCCTGACGCTGCGCCTCACCGGCCCCAGCGATGGAACCTGGCTGGAGCCCGATGCGCCGGTATGGAGCAGCGCCGGGATCGCGGTCACTCCGCTCGGCGCCGGGTCCACCGGCGGGTTGCGCAGGGGTGATGTTGTGGTTGCGGTGGCGGGTCACAGCATGCAGGAGTGGGCGCGTCTGCTCGCAGACCCGGCGGCGGCGCGCCCGCGCTGGCGCCCCGGCGAGGTTGTGATGTATAACGTCCTGCGCGGGGGGCGCGAGACCAACGTTCCTGTGCGCATTATGCCTTATTCGGCGTGGGGGGCTTTGGGAGAGAACTGGGGCAGCCTGGTCTTTGCGCTGGCGTTCGCGCTCATCGGCGCATTCGTATTTCTACGTCGGCCAGCCGATCGTGCCGCGCGGGCGCTCTTCCTGGCCGGCTGCTGCCTGCTGAGCGCGCAGCCCTGGTCCTTTGGTCTGCAAATCTCCGATCTCATCTTCCCTGCGGGTTTCTGGCTCTTTCAGTTGACGGCCTTCGGGGCGTACACCATTTTCTGGGCCGCGCTGCTGCATTTCGCCCTGATCTTCCCGCGTCCGCACCCGCTGGTCGCGCGCGTGCGCTGGCTGGCGCCCTCCGTCTACGCCGCCGCAGGCGCGTATTTGATGGTCTTTCTCATCGCGACGCGCGTAACCAGCGGCGACATGCTGACGTGGCTGGGAACCTGGACGCCGGGGCAGGGCATCGTTGGCATCTTCTATTTCGCCGCAGCGATTCTGATTGCGCTCGATACGTTTCGCCGCAACCGCAACGATCCTGTCACGAGCCGGAAGATTCGCTGGATCGTGTTCGCAGGCGCGCTCTCTGGTGGCGCAGGCTTGCTGCTCTCGATCCTGCCAGGCGACGTCTTCGGGCAGGCGATCATCAACACCAACGCGCTTGGTCTGACTCTCTTACCGATTCCCATTGCCTTCGCCTTCGCCATCCTGCGCTACCGCCTCTTCGACATTGACGTCATCATCAACCGCGCGCTGGTCTACGGCGCGCTGACTGGATCGCTGGCGCTTGTCTACTGGGTGAGCGTTCTCGCGCTGCAGACGCTTTCTGGCAGGCTAAGCGGGCTGACGGTTGACTGGCCGCCCGCGATTGTCGCCTCCACCCTGCTGATCGCCGCGCTCTTCCGGCCGCTGCGCGCGCGCTTACAATCGCTCATCGACCGCCGCTTCTATCGCCACAAGTACGATGCGGCGCGCGAGCTAGAAGCCTTCGGCGCATCGCTGCGCGAGCAGACGGAGTTGGAGGACCTCAGCCATCGGGTGGTCGCGGTTATTGAGAAGACTATGCAACCCAGTTCCATCTCTCTCTGGCTCGCCTCGCCTCATCATGCGCAATCTGGGAGTTGAGCACAGAGAATTGGCGCGCTCTGAAGAACTGAGGGCGCGCTAAGAGCGTGTTTCGCTGCGAAGGGCATATCCTACTACGTTGTACGGCCTACATTGTACGGCAGAACGCCACTCTCTCCAGGCGACCTCAAGCCCCGTCATAGCTTCCGGTTGTAACGGCGCCTGCGCGCTCGTAATTGACGATGATGATGCCACTTGGAGAAATTTGGCCCTCCTTCACCTTGAACGCCGCCGGGATGGCGCCATCGGCAAACAACCGTTTGCCACTGCCCAACGTCAGCGGATAGATCTTGAGCCAGAACTCATCGACCAAATCATGTTTCATGAGCGTCTGAAGGAGATTTGCACTGCCGTACACGTGCAAATTCGGCCCTGGCTGCTGCTTGAGTTTGGTAACTTGTTCTGCAATGTCTCCGCCTAAAAACAAGGAGGGCTGCCATTCGTGGGACGTCAGGGTATTCGAGGCGACGTATTTGGTCGCTGGATTGACGGCCGGCCATATATCCGCATGGCGCGGCCAATACGGCGCCCAAATTTCAAAGGTTTTGCGACCTAACAACAGATCAAACGGCATATTCATCTGCTTATCCATGGTGGCTCCAAGAGCATCGTCAGCGTATGGAACTTGCCACCCGCCGTACGCGAAGCCACCACTGGTATCTTCCTCTGGCCCGCCTCCGGCTTGTATGACCCCATCAAGGGTGACGAATTCGAGTGCAATGACCTTTCTCATGACCGAGTTCCTCCAACCTCTGGCGGCCTCTCGTGAGACCGTGAAACTAGAACGGGCCTTCAGGCGCGCCCAGCGGCATGCATCGTTCTCATTCTGTGGCTCATCCCCCAAAACGGGAACGATAAGAGAGATCGCAGAGAATCGAACGTTCGCCCAGGAGGAGTCTCAACCCGTCACTTCATTGCCAAACACACGCTTTTCAGGCGCCCACCCGCGCGGTGACGAACTCCGCCATCTCGTCCACCGCCTCGCGCGCTTCTGGCAGGAAGGTGAAGACCGGGAAGGCGTGGAACATGCCGTCCCAGATGCGCAGCGTCGCGGTGACGCCTGCCTGCCGCGCGCGCTCGGCCAGCTTGCGCGAGTCGTCCAGCAGCACCTCGCAATCGCCGACGTGGATCAGCAGCGGCGGCAGCCCGCGCAGCTCGGCGAAGAGCGGCGAGGCCAGCGGATTGCGCGGATCAGCGCCCGCCAGATAGCGCTGGCCACCACTCGCGATGTGCGCGCCCACCAGCATCGGATCGACATCCGCGCGGGTGATGGCGGTATCGCTGCATCCAGTGAGGTCGGTCCAGGGAGAGAGCAGCGCCGCGCCAGCGGGCAGCGGCAGCCCGGCGTCGCGCGCGGCCAGCATCGTCGCCAGCGCCAGCCCGCCGCCCGCCGACTCGCCGGCGATGACGATGCGCTCAGGCTGCGCGCCCTGCTCCAGCAGCCAGCGATAGCCCGCCAGCGCATCCTCCACGGCGGCGGGAAATGGGCACTCCGGCGCGAGGCGATAGTCGAGGTAGAGCGCGCGGGAATGCGTCTGGCGCGTCAGCCGCTCCAGCAGATCACGGTAGGTGGTCATGGATCCAAAGGTATAGCCGCCGCCGTGCAGGTAATAGACGACCGCGTCGGAGCGCGCGCCCACAGGCGCCAGCCAGGCCGCTGGCGAGGCGCCCGCCATCACCGGCGTGATGGTCACGCTGCGCCGCCGCCGCCGCGCGACCTGGCGGATACCGCCGCCGTGGGGATCGGCGCGCCCGCGCCGGTCAAACGAACGGCCCAGCCAGCGCCGCATACCCAGCGACCGCATCAGCCCGATGGCGATGCGCGATTGCAGGCTGACCATCGACGCTCACTTTCTTTCCGCGCTACAGCCACGTGTCTAGTTGCTGACTGGCTCCTGCCCATGCGCGGCGGCGAGGCGATTGGCGCGGGCGCGGCCCTGCGCAGCTCCGGGGCGCCCACCCAGCCAACCGATCAGCGCGGAGATGATGAGATAGAGCACGATGGAGATCAGGGCGATGACGATCTGCTGGCCGAGGGTCGCGCCACCCGCGCCAGGCTGCATGCGCCCGCCGAACGAGTAGATGGAGATCAGCGCGCCATAGACGACGAACGTGACCATCCCCGCGATGGCCCCGTAGCCCGCCAGACGTGTCTCGCGTCCGGCGTAGAAACCCGAGGCGGAGAACGCGAAGACGATCAGCAGCAACTCCAGGCAGCCCAGCGTGATCTGGCCAGGATGATTGAGGTCCATCTGGCCGGAACCGAACGCGACCGAACTGATGATGGTGATGAGCTGCGTGACGAGATACACGGCGACGCCGACGAGCGCGCCCCACTTGGCGGCGGAGAGCATGACGCGATGATTCTCCTCGGTCGCGCGGCGCTCACTTCGGGCGCAGACGGCGACGCTGCTATGATCTCAATGGCGACGCGCCCACACAGAGCGTCGCGCCGTGAATCGCTGGCGATGGCTCGGCTATGCGCGATGGCTCGCGCAGTAACCTTCGACGAAGATTATAACGTGCGAAGCGCGGCGCATGCGTAAGGCCGCACGTTGCGCACACTCGCGTACTTTCGCCCGGCGCCGTTTCGGTGTACCATGGGGCCAGGCGTCGCGATGGGGCGCGCCTGGACGGTGACAGTGTTGTCCAGCCGATGAGTCGGCGGCGCGCTCGCGGGCGCGAGGTCGGCGCGCGGCCAAGTTGCTGAGGAGATGCGGCCCCGCGCGGGGCTGTGGGAGCCATATGCGGTACTACAACTCAATCCTGGAGACGATAGGCAAGACCCCGCTGGTGCGGCTGAACAAGGTGGCGCAGGGCGTGCAGCCGCTGCTGCTGGCCAAGGTGGAGGCGTTCAACCCCGGCGGCAGCGTCAAGGATCGCATCGGCGTGGGGCTGATCGAGTCGATGGAGCGCAGCGGCAAGCTCAAGCCGGGCGGGACGATTGTCGAGCCGACCAGCGGCAATACCGGTACGGGTCTGGCGCAGGCCGCCGCCATCAAGGGCTACCGGCTGATCTGCGTGATGACGGACAAGGTCTCCGAGGAGAAGCGCAGCCTGCTGCGCGCGTATGGCTCGGAGGTGGTGATCTGCCCCAGCAGCGCCATGCACGGCGACGCCGACCACTACCAGACCGTCGCGGCGCGGTTGGCGACCGAGATGCCCGGAGCGTGCAGCCCCAACCAGTACGCCAACCCGGCCAATCCGCTCTCGCACTATCGCGGCACAGGCCCGGAGATCTGGGAGGCGACTGAGGGCAAGGTGACGGCCTTCGTGGCGGGCGTCGGCACGGCGGGGACGATCATCGGCACGGCGCGCTACCTCAAGGAGCAGAATCCCAACATCCAGATCATCGGCGCCGACCCGGCTGGCTCGATCTATTCGCACGACACGCCGCACCCCTACAAGGTGGAGGGCATCGGGACGGATACCTATCCCGAAAACTGGGATCCGTCGGTGGTGGATGATGTCATCCGCGTCGATGACCGCACCTCGTTCCACCTGACGCTGAGGCTGGCGCGCGAGGAGGGCATCCTGTGCGGCGGGAGCTGCGGCACGGCGCTGGGCGCGGCGCTGGAGTACGCCAAACGCGGCGGCAAGGATGATGTGATCGTGGTGCTGCTACCCGACTCGGGCCGTGGCTACCTCTCGAAGATCTTCAACGAGACGTGGATGCGCGAGAACGGCTTCATCGAGCCAGCTCAGCAGCCGACGCTCTCGGAGGTGCTGACCTTCCGCCGCTCGTCGGAGCCGCAGATGCCGCCGGTGATCGGCGTGGCGCCGAGCGATCCGGTGACGGTGGCCATCGCGCGCTTCCACGAGTACGGCATCTCGCAGTTGCCGGTGATCGAGGAGGGCGAGGTGGTCGGCTCGCTGACGGAGACGCAGCTCTTGCAGCGGCTGGCGGGCGGCGAGCGGCTGGGCGACCAGAAGGTGCGCGAGTGGCAGGGGGCGCCGCTGCCCGCGCTACGCGAGACGGCGACGGTGCGCGAGGCCTACACGCTCTTCGCCAGCGGGCAGACAGGCGTGGCGGTCATCGGCGACGCGGGCCTGCGCGGCGTCATCACCAAGAGCGACCTGATGGAGTTCTGGGCGCACAGCGGGGAGTAGATGGAGGGCGATCGAAACCGCCAGCCAACGCTGGGGCGCGCAGGAGACGATGCGATGACCAACCCGACGATTCATTCTACTCAGTCGATGGCTCCGCGCTGCGGCGTGTTGGCGCCAGCCTTCGCGCTGCCCGACGCCGCGCGGCCAGCCGAGGCCGAGCCGGTGCGGCTGCGTGCGTGGCGGCAGCGGCGGCCCGTGTTGCTGGCGTTGCTGCCTGCCGGGGCGGGCGAGCAGCGGGCGGCGTGGCTGCGCGCCATCGCCGCGCGCCGCGCTGATCTCGACTACGCGCAGGCCGTCACGCTGGCCATCATCGGCGGCGACCACGAGCAGGCTCGCGCGCTGTGGCGGCAGGCCGATGTCGCCTTCCCGCTGCTGGCGGACGCTTCCGGCGCCACGCTGGCCGCCTATCTCGGCGCGGGCGCCACGCTGCCCGCGCTGGCGCTGGTCAACCGCTACAGCGTGCTGCTGGCGCGGCTGCCCGCCGCCGACGCCACCGCCGCGCCCGATCTGGACGCCGCACTGGCCGAATTTGCCTACGCCGAGCAGGAGGACTGCGCCTGCACGATTCCCGCCTGGCCAGCGGAGGAGGAGTAGCGGGCTGAGGCGTGCGCTCGGC
>DATBTW010000135.1:0-10640 GCA_036559055.1 Ktedonobacterales bacterium | reverse complement strand
GGGCGCCGCGCTGGCCGCCTCTACAGAAATGACCGTCGAGTAGCGAAGGAGCGTCGCCGTGCTCGCGCTCGTCATCCTCGTCGTGGTGGTCGTGGCGTTCGCGTGGAATCTGGGCGTCCACTACACCGGCGCCGTCATGGGCATGCCCTTCGCGGCGCGCTCCATCGCCGAATGGCCCGCGCTGCTACTGATCGGCGCGTTCACGATCCTCGGCGCCACCTTCGCCAGTGGGCGAGTCGAGGCGACCGTGGGCCGCAGCATCATCGATGATCGCTTCGTCCGCGTCTCCGACGCCATCGTCATCGTGCTGGCCGCAGGCGCGCTCACCATGCTCTACAACTACTGGAAAATCCCCACCTCGACCATCCAGATCCTCGTCTTCTGCATCGTCGGCGTCGGGCTGGGCGGCTCCATCCCCATCCACTGGGCGACCATCGGCAAGCTGGCGGTGGTCTGGGTGATCGCGCCACTGCTGGCCTTCGCGCTGGGCTTCGCGCTGACCCGCCTGCTCGATCTGCTGATACCTCCAGCGGCGGCGCAGGCCGAGGCGCAGGCGCAGCTCTTGCTTGCCACAGCGCCGGAGAAGGAGCCGAACGGCGCACTGGCGGCTGGCTGGGCGCGCTGGTTCCCCGGCGTGGCGCTGGCTCGCCGCCTGCCGCCAGGTGTGCTCGCTGCTGCCGCAGATGCTGGGAGCAGCGCCACGCGGCTGACGCTAGTGGCCCTGCGCTGGCTGCCCGCGCTGCTGGTCGCGGTCGGCATATTCGCATCGTTCACTCTAGGCGCCAATGATGTCTCGAACGCGACCGGAGCCTTCATCCTGACGCATCTCTTCTCGCTGACTGTGGCCGGGCTGATCGGCGGCGTGGCGATGGCGATTGGCGCGCTGACCTGGGGGCGGCGCATCCTGCATACCGTCGCCTTCGACGTGGTGAAGATGGATCTGACGATGGCGAGCGCGGCGCAGGGCGTGCAGGCGCTGGTGGTGATCGTCGCCGTCACGCAGGGCTACTTCACCTCGATGAATCAGGCGCTGATCGGCGCGATGGCGGGCGCGGGCCTGGCGCGCGGCCGCGAGACGGTGCAGCGCAGGCAGATCATCGGCATTCTGCGCGGGTGGGCCATCGGGCCGCTCTCTGGCCTGGCGCTGGCCTTCACCCTCGAATCGCTCACCCGCCTGCTCGTGCGCTAGCGGTAGCCGCGATGGGCGCAGCAGGAGCGGGCGCGGTCGGCGGCGCGCTGGAGCGCCAGTAGAGCAGGCCGGTCATCACCCACAGCGCCAGCGTGGCGAATGGACGTAGCGTGATGGAGAGCGGAAACGCAACCACGATGTAGATGACAGCGAGCGCTACCCACGCTCCACGCCTGCGCCAACCATGGGGCGCTGATGTGGCGAACGCAGCCAGGCATGCGCAGAACGCTGGGAGCAACCAGACGAGATAGAATGACCAGACCAGTGGCGAGGCCAGCAACATGGCGCAGGTAGCCCAGCCCACACCGAGCAGATCGTCGCCGCTCCGCCGTGCGATCACCACCAGGTAAGTCAGCCCGATAAAGTCCGCCAGCGCGGAGCCAATGACAGGGATGGTGACCGTGAGTGACTCGTTCTGGCCGCCCGATACGGTGAGCCCGTGTACGAATGCGAACGCTGTCGTCACGCTCTGCGCCACTGTGGCCGGGCTGGAGCCGAGCAGCATGAGCGCGACCAGGCCCATGCTTGTCAGCAGCGCGCTCGCCACCAGGCGGTAACGTCCCCGCGCGAGGTAGTAGATGACGATCACAGCAGGGAAGAACTTCAGAACGGTAACGACGGCCAATACCCCGCCAGCAAGCCCGAATCGTCGGCGTTCCGCAAGCCAAGGCCCAAGCGTCATTCCAAACAACAACACAAGATGAATCTGCCCCAGAAACATCCCGCCAAACGCTTGCCAGAAGCAGAGGGAGAGCGCCGACATCACGGTTACGGCTGCCAGTCGTCGTCCCGGCCAACGCTGCGCGACCAGGTCGGCCAGCAGGAGCGTCGTCGCCGCCCAGAGCGCTGCATTGAAGACCAGCCAGACTATCGCCGCGCTCGAACAGGGCAGAAGTGTGAGCGGCTCGATCGCGATGGCCAGCAGCGGCAGGTAGACGTATGGCAAGCCGGTGAAGCCCACACAGTTGCCGTGCGCCTGTGAGGTGTGAACCAGCACAGCAGGAGAATAGATGGTGGCGGAGGGATCGAAGCGCAGAGCCTCGGCCGCAGCGTAATAGGACTCGAAATCATACGGATGATTGGAAATCAGATGTGCTGATAGAATGACGACCGCCAGCCACACCACCCACACCATGACCAGGACTGCCCACAACCCTAACGCCAGCCAGCGTGAACGTCGCGAGGCTCCCGAACTACGTCCTGGTTCCATCTTGCCGCCTCTCGTCCATCCACATCCGCCGGGCCAGAATCCGCTGCGTTGGCTCGTCCGCTGATTCGTCGCACGCCCGCTCAGTCTAACATGGCAGGCCGACGCTGTCATCTTGAATTCGAGATGCGGGCGTCCGTCAATTGGTCAACTTCGCTCATTTCGGCGTCGCGCTCGCCATGTTGGCGATGACCTGAAACAGCAGGCGTACTGCGGTCGGCCCCACCAGCGCGCCCAACGCCAGTGGATACATGAGCCGCCACGAGACACCGGAGACGCCGCCCGCGCCAGCCGCTTCTGTCTCAGCCGCAGCCGTTGGCTGTGACGCTGACGGCAGACGCACGTACATCGCGCCGACGATGAGCCACACCAGCAGCGCGCCGAGCGGGCGCACCAGCATGAAGAAGGGCCGCAGCAAGTGTCCCAGCAGATATGGCCCAGGACTCAGCGTGGGTATGCCGTCATAGCCCAGCGGCAGGTTGCTGCCCGTCAGCAGCAGCGCCGCAAACAGCCCCAGCGCGGCGACGAGCCACGGCCACGCCCTGCCACCCGCGCCCGCGTCTCTCTTGGCTCTGAGATGGTTCAGCCGTCGCAGGGCATATCCCAACCCAAAGACGATGCCTGGCAAGAGCCAGATGTCGTAGTGATCCCAGGTGACCGGTGTGATGAGGATCATGCCGCTGAGCGCCCAGGCGTAGTCCAGGTACGCCGCGTCGCCCTGCTCATGGCCTTGCTCATGGCCTTGCGCGTAACGTGCGCGTCGCCGCGTCGCAAACCAGACGGCGGCGATGGCGAGCGCCACCATCGCAATCAGCGCATCGCCCAGCGCGGTGGTGGTCGCGCTGGGGGCGCCAGCCAGCTCGACGGCGATCCATAGCGGCGCCCGCGCCAACGACTCGTTGTGGAAAGTCTGGAACACACCTGCGGTGGATGCCTGGAGCACGCCGCGCATCGAGAGGATGCCGCCGACGCCCACCACCAGCGCCATGCCCACCAGCGCCACCGCCCCGCCAACAGCCGCGCCCACCGCGACCCGCCAGCGGCCACGCACGACATAGTAGGCAATCAGGAAGGCAGGAAACACCTTGATGAATGTCGGGATGATGAGTAGTACGCCAGCGATCTCCGGGCGACCGCGCCGCTCAAACCACTGCGCTAGCAGGAAGCAGGTCAGCATCAGCATGCTCGCCTGCCCCAGAATCTGCGCGTCTATCAGCGGCGCGTAGGTCAGCCCCAGATACAGGACCAGCACGATGGCGAAGCGCGCTGCATCGGGGAGCGCGCGCCAGCGCGCCAGCGCGCCCTGCATGGGCGACTCAGGCGACGCTGCGGCGCCCTGCGCGCCCAGCAAACCGTGACATGCCCAATCGCTGAGCAGCGCGATATTGAGCGCCCACAGCAGCAGATTGAAGAGGTACCAGATCACCGAGGCCGTCTGAAAGGAGAAGAACGACAGCGGAATAAGCGCGATGGGCAGCAGCAGCGGATAGTTGAATGGCCCCGGGCTGAGCGACATGGGCACGTGATACGCGCTGGCGATGGCAGGCATGACACGCGGATCATAGATATTCGCGTGGGGGTTCAAGCGCAGCGTGAGCGCGCCAACATAGTAGTAAGTGAAGTCGAAGAGCGCGATCGAGGTGGTACCCACGGTGATCGGCGCGATGATGCACAGCGAGATCACCTGGACGGCGAACTGGATCAGCATGATGCGCAGCAGCCAGCGAAAGCCCCGGTAGCTCGCCAACCCACTGATCCGGGTTCCCAGGCCACTCGCGCCTCTGGCTCGCGCCGCGACGACACCCACCCGCCTGTGTGTTGTCATCCGCCCGCATCCTCTCGTCGCCGCTCATACCTGCTGGCGCCACCATGCGCACGACTGCGCAGCGTCAGCCTAACGCACCTGACCAGGGCAGTCAACCTGGCTTCGACGCCTGTACGCCCGCTGGCGCGCCAGGGGCCGCGCACGCCGATGGCCAGCCGTAGCGCCCTTTGTGAGGACGCCAGGCTGGCCATCAGAGCATCAGAAATCGCGGCGCGCTAGCCGTGGGCCTTCTGCGCGGCCTCGTGCAGCGCGCGCAGAGTCAGCACGCGGGTCAGGTGGCCGCGATACTCAGCGGAGGCGTAGGTGTCGCTGAGCAGATCGAGGCCATCGGCGGCATGCGTACTGGCCTCCGCAGCCGTCGCGCCGAAGGGCTTGCCGCTCAGCGCCTGCTCAACGCCCGTCGCACGCATGGCATGGCCACCCGCGCCCGTGACGCCGACACGGGCCTCCGTGCAATTGCCCGCCTCATCCAGCATGACGACCGCCGCCACGCCGACCACCGCATAGCCGCTGGCCGGATGGCGATGCTTCACATACGCCGTCCCCGTACGCGGGGTATCGGTCGCCTCGAAACGCGCCCAGGTCAGCAATTCATCAGGTTCGAGGGCCGTGGTCAGCATGTCCACGAAGAAGTCGCGCGCCGTGACCTCGCGCTCGCCCTTCGGCCCGACGATGTGCATGCGACCATTGAGCGCCAGCGCCACAGCGGGCAGGTCGCCCGCCGGGTCGGCGTGCGCCAGGCTACCGCCAATCGTGCCGCGCGCCCGCACCTGTGGATCACCCACCTGGCGCAGCGCCTGCACGATCAATGGCGTCTTCTGCTGGACGAGCGGCGAATCGACCGCCTGGAAATAGCTGGTCATCGCGCCGAGGATGACGCCGCCGCCATCCCCGCGAATGCCCTTCATCTCCGGCACGTTGCGCAGATCAACCAGTGTAGCGGGCGCGGCCAGCCGCAGCTTCATCAGCGGCAGCAGGCTCTGGCCGCCCGCCAGCGCCTTCGCCTCGCTGTTCTGGCCGAGCAGGTTCAGCGCCTCGCTCAGGGACGCAGGCGCTTGGTAGTCAAAAGTAGCGGGAAACATACGCTCACCTCTCTTCTGGACTAAGCGCCCGTCGTTCCAGTGGAACCGCCCGCGCGAGCCGCCTGGATGGCCCGCCAGACGCGCTCTGGTGTCAGTGGCATGTCGATGTTCTTGATGCCCAGCGGCGCAAGCGCATCGCAGACCGCATTCACCACAGCCTGGGTCGAGGCGATGGTTCCCGTCTCGCCAACACCCTTCACGCCCGTCAGGTTGTGCGGGCAGGGCGTCTCCGTGCGCGCCGTCTCGATGTGCGGCGCCTGGGTGGCGTTTGGGACGGTGTAATCGAGCATGCTGCCCGTCACCAGATTGCCGCGATCATCATAGATGGCGTGCTCGTAGAGCGCCTGGCCAATGCCTTGCAGCACCCCGCCATGCACCTGCCCATCCACGATCATCGGGTTGATGACGCGGCCCACATCGTCCACCGCGATATAGCGCAGAATCTTGACCTCGCCCGTCTCCTCATCCACCTCGACCGTGCAGATGTGCGCGCCGAAGGGGAAGGTGAAGTTGGTGGGGTCGTGGAAGTGGTTCTCCTCCAGCCCCGGCGCCATGCCCTCCGGCAGATCCCACGCCAGATTGGCCATCAGCGCGATGTCCTGGATGGTCTTGACCTTCTGCGGGCTGCCCGCCACGTAGTAGCGCCCGTGGTCGTGGGTGATGTCATCCACGCTGGCCTCCAGCAGGTGCGCCGCCAGCTTCTTGCCTTTGTCGACCACCTTCTGGGTGGCCTTGTAGATGGCCGTGCCACCCACCGCCGTCGAGCGGCTGCCATACGTCCCCCAGCCCATCGGGATGGCGTTGGTGTCGCCGTGGACGACATCGATATCCTCCACAGGCACGCCCAGCTCCTCGGCGACGAGCTGCGCGAAGGTCGTCTCCTCGCCCTGACCGTGGGGGCTGGTGCCCGTCAGCACGATCACCTTGCCAGTGGCCAGCACGCGCACCGTCGCTGGCTCCCATAGCCCACCCTGGAAGCCCATCGCCCCGGCAGCCTTGGATGGCGCCAGACCGCAGACCTCCACATAGGTGGAGAGGCCCAGACCCAGATGCTTGCCATGCGCGCGCGCCTCGGCCTGCTGCTGGCGGAAGCCCTCGTAATCGACCATCTTCAGCGCCAGATCGAGCGTCTTCTCGTAGTCGCCGCTGTCATAGGCCAGCGTGCCGCCAGAGGTGTACGGGAAGGCGCTGGCGGGGATGAAGTTCTTGCGGCGCACATCGACGGGATCCATGTGCAGCTCGCCCGCCAGCAGATCCATCATGCGCTCGATCAGAAACGCCGCCTCCGGGCGACCCGCGCCGCGATAGGCGTCGGTGGGCGTGGTGTTGGTGAGCGCGCCGTGCACATCGCAGGCGTAGTCCTGGATGGTGTAGCAGCCCGGCACGATCAGCGCGAAGAGCCACGTCGGCACACCAGGCGCCGCCGTCGAGAGGTGCGCGCCCATGTTGGCATAGTTCGTCACCTTCAGGCCCGTGACCTTGCCGTCGCGGTCAGCGCCCATCTCCACGTCGATGACCTGGTCGCGTCCGTGGATGGTGGCGACGTAGTTCTCGCGGCGATCCTCCGTCCAGCGCACGGGGCGCTTGAGCTTGCGCGAGGCGAAGACGGTCAGCGCGTCGCCGGCATAGAAGGGAATCTTGCTGCCGAAGCCGCCGCCCACATCGCGCGCCAGCACGCGAATCTTGTTCTCCGCGATGCCCTGCGTCGCCGAGATCAGGAAGCGCACGATGTGCGGATTCTGCGTCGTGTTGTAGAAGGTCAGCTCGCCAGCGCCTTCATTCCAGTCTGCGATTGCGGAGCGCGGCTCCATCGCGTTCGGCACGAGCCGCTGCTGCACGAAGCGCTGCTTGATGCGCACCTCGGCGCGTTGCAGCGCGCCGTCGGCGTCGCCGTTGCGGAACTTCCAGTGGAAGGCCTCGTTGTTGGGCACATCGTCGTAGAGCTGTGGCGCGCCGGGCTTGAGCGCCGCCTCCTGGTTGGTAACGACGGGCAGTTCCTCGTACTCCACAGCGATCAGGTCGAGCGCGTCATCGGCGATGTAGGAGTCATCGGCCACGACGATGGCCACCGCATCACCGACAAAGCGCACCTTGTCGCTTGCCAGCGCAGTGTAGGCCGGCACCTTGAGGTCGGACTCAGGGATCAGCCAGGCGCAGGGCATCGGCGGTACCATGCCCTCAAGGTCCTTCGCGGTGAAGACCGCGCGGACGCCGGGATGCGCCTTGGCCTTCGAGGTGTCAATGCTCTTGATGCGCGCATGGGCATAGGGACTGCGCAGCATGGTCATCTGCAGCATACCGTGCAGCTTGAAGTCATCGGTAAACTGCCCCTCGCCCGTGATGAGGCGGGGATCTTCGCGGCGCTTGACTGAGGCGCCGAACATCCGTGTGACCGACATCGCCTACTCCTCCTCTCCGCCCGCGCCACCCGCGCCGCCCGCAGTGACAGGCTGCGCCACGCGCATCGCCTCAGCGGCGGACTGCACGGCGGCGATGATGTTCTGGTAGCCAGTGCAGCGGCACAGGTTGCCCTCCAACTGCTCGCGTATCTCCGCGTCGGTTGGGTTGGGATTGCGCGCCAGCAGGCCGACCGCAGCCATCATCATGCCTGGTGTGCAGAACCCGCATTGCAGGCCGTGCTTGTCCCAGAACGCCTGCTGGATGGGGTGGTACTTGCCATTGGCGGCCAGGCTCTCGACGGTCTCGACCTTCGAGCCATCGGCCTGCACCGCCAGCACCATGCAACTCTTCACCGGCTGGCCATTGAGCGTCACCGTGCAGGCGCCGCACTGGCCGGTATCACAGCCAATGTGCGTGCCGGTCAGGTCCAAATCCTCGCGCAGATACGTCACAAGCAGTGTGCGTGGCTCGACCTCGCTGGTGTGTTCCTCTCCGTTGACTGTGACCCGAATCGACTGCTTCATCGCTGTCCTCTTTCTTGCCTGGCGCTGTCTGACGCGACGCTGAACCGCGAGGCTCGGTGGCAGGGGAGCGCGCGGGCGCCTGAAAGCCGGTAGGAGGATCGCTCACGCCGTGGGGGCGACATCGCAATGCACCGCACTGACAACATCGTCGGCGACGGGGGCGAGGCTCTGGGGTCTGTCTCCACTGTGAACACGCTACACAAACAACCATCACCTATCGCACGCGACCCGCGCCAACACGCGAGCGGGCCGCGCAAGCGACCTGGGGGAGGAATAGGTCGAGATGGGATGCGTTGAGACCGACGCGACGCGCTGGCGCCACTGATCGGCGCCCGTAGTCCTACGTGGCGCCGCCGGAGATCGCGCTACAGAGACGGCTCCACAAAGACAGCATACTTGCTGTGCAAACCCAGAACAGCCGCGTATTGCCAACTGTAGCACAAAGCAGCGCCTCATGTGTAGCACAGGGCAGGCCCCTTCTCTGTCGAAGAGAAACCAGCGGTTCGTGCTTGCGTCGGCCAACGCATTTCTGGCATACTGGCGGCGCGATGGCTACCCGCTCACGGCTAGAGAGCCGAATCTGAGGAGACGCACAAGGACTGCTATGGCGACCATCTTCATCTCCTATCGCCGCGGCCGATAGCGCCGACATCACCGGGCGCCTCTACGACTGGCTGGCGGAGCGCTACGGTTGCGCGACGTATCCAGCTTCATCCCCTCAACCATTTTGCGCAGGCGCATAGCGTGGCGCGCTGGGTATAGTCGTGCTGTGGCCGCGTGTGGCCAGTGGCGCATGTGACAAGAGGAGGCTGCTCGATGTATGGCACAGTGGCGCGCATCCGCGTCAAGTCGGGGGCTGAGGAAGCGCTGATGGCGCAGTTCCGAGAGTACAGCGCGCTGGGGGTTCCCGGCTACCAGCGCACGTATGCCTACCGCATGGACAACAATCCGGCGGAGTTCTATCTGGCGATTGTCTTCGATTCGAAGGAGTCGTATCGCGCCAACGCCGAAAGCCCCGAGCAGGACAAACGCTACCGCGAGATGGTGGCTCTGCTCGATGGCGAGCCAGAGTGGCACGACGGCGAGATCCTGGCCGACGTCGTCGCTGGCGGCTGACCTGGGCAGCGTAGCTGGCGGTTAAAACCGCGCCTGGGAGGCGGCTCCCGCCGCCGCCTCCCAGGCGCGACTTCAGTCGCCAGCCAACCTACGACATCCAACCGCTGACACAACCCCTCCTCTTCACGTACACTGGTGGTATCACCGCCGTCTCGCCGATGAGGAGGAGTCTGCACGCATGTTCATCGTTGACGCCCACGAAGATATCGCCTACAACGCGCTGCACCACGACCGCGATGTGCGCCGCTCCACCGTCGAACAGCGCGCCCGCGAGGCCGCCGCCGCGCCCACCGATGTCGTCACCTCTAGTGGGCGGACGCTCTCCGGCATGCGCGATTCGGTGATGATTGGGCTGCCAGAGCATCGTCGCGGCGGCGTGGGACTGGTCTGCTCCACCATCTTCTGCATGCCAGAGCAGCAGGAGGCAATGACCGCCGACGGCTGGGCGCAGATGCGCTACTATCAGGCGCTGGCCGCCGAGCCAGACGACGCGGGTGTGCGGCTGATCGGCTCGCGCGCCGACCTCGAACGGCTCACCCGCGACCACGCCGCCGCAGCCACCCCGGAGCGGCGACCCGTCGGCTTCCTCCCGCTGATGGAGAGCGCCGACCCCATCCACGATCCCGACGACCTGGAGCAGTGGTACGCAGCCGGACTGCGCATCATCGGGCCGACCTGGCTCGGCTCGCGCTACTGCGGCGGCACCGGACATCCCGGCGGCTTCACCGAGCTGGGCCTGCGCCTGCTGACTGCGATGGAGCGGCTGGGCATGATCCTCGATCTCAGCCACATGGCCGACGACGCCGTCTGGCAGGCGCTGGAGCGCTACGGCGGCCCCATCATCGCCAGCCACACCAACGCGCGCGTCTACCTGCCCACCGACCGCCACTTCACCGACGACCAGATACGCGCCGCCACCCAGCGCGGCGTGGTGATCGGCGTCGTGCTGCACAATGGTTTCCTCGTCGCGGGCTGGAAGCCTGAGCAGGGCGCCGTCGGCCTCGACGCCGTGCTGCGTCACCTGGACCATGTGCGCGAGCTGGCTGGCGATGCGCGCCACAGCGGTATCGGCAGCGACTTCGATGGCGGCGCGGGCAGCGAATCGACGCCGCAGCCCTTCGACACCGTCGCCGACCTCGGCGCGCTGGCCGATGGATTGCGGGCGCACGACTACAGCGAGGACGACATCAGCGGCATCCTGGGCGGCAATTTCCTGCGCACCTTCACGCAGGCGCTGCCCTGAGCGCCCGTAGCGAGCAGGAGGGCCAGCGATGAGTGGCAGCCAGGCGACGGGCGA
>DATBTW010000134.1:0-8603 GCA_036559055.1 Ktedonobacterales bacterium | reverse complement strand
CGACCACAACGGGGCGCAGAGCTTCGCCAGTGTCGGCCACGCCGTGCTGCTGCGCTACACCAACGGCGCGTGGACGGAGTGGGGGCGGTGATGATGGGCGACGTGGCATAGACGGCGGCGGTTAAAACCGCGCCTGGGAGGCGGCTGGCGCCGCCGCAAAGCCTGCCTGCGCAGGCTACCGGAGGTTATGCCGCTCCCTAGTCCGCGTGGGCGGACGTTGCGTCCCTGCAAGAGCCTCCCAGGCGCGACTTCATTCGCCAGCCTGCCATCACTCGGCGGCGGGTTTGCGCAGCAGGGCTTCGTTGAGCGAGCCGGTGCGGTAGCCGGCCAGGTCGAGCGTGACGTAGAGGTAGCCCGCCTCGCGCACGCTGGCCACCACCTGCGCGCGCAGCGTGTCATCCAGCAGACGGGCGAACTCGCTGGGGTCGATCTCGATGCGCGCGACGCGGTCGTGGTGGCGCACGCGCACCTGCCGCAGCCCCAGCTTGCGCAGCGCCCGCTCGGCGCGCCCGATCTGGCGCAGCGCCTCCACCGTTACGGGCGTGCCATAGGGGATGCGCGAGGAGTAGCAGGCCAGAGCGGGCTTATCCCACACCGGGACGCCCAGATATTGCGCCAGCGCGCGGATCTCCAGCTTGCCCAGCGCGGCGTCATCCAGAGGCGCGGCCACCTGACGCTCGCGGGCGGCGCGCTGACCGGGGCGCCAGTCGCCGTGGTCGTCGCGATTCATGCCATAGGCGATGTGCGCCAGATTCAGGCGTCGCGCCAGCGGCTCCAGCTCATCAAATAGCTCGGTCTTGCAGAAGTAGCAGCGGTCGGCGGCGTTGGCGGTGTAGCGCGGGTCATCCAATTCATGCGTCTCGATCTGCTCGACCCGCGCGCCAATCGTCCGCGCCACCGCCAGCGCCTCGCTTGTCTCCTCCTCGTCGTAGGCTTCGGAGGAGGCCAGCGCGCCGACTGCCCGCTCCCCCAGCTCGTCGGTGGCGACCTTCAGCAGCAGCGCGCTATCCACGCCGCCAGAGTAGGCGATCAGCACGGAACCCAGCCCGCGCACGATCTCGCGCAGCCGCGCGTACTTTGCCGTCAGCTCCGGGCTGAGCGCTGCCTGACTCGCCGCCTGTCTCGTCTCCGCCGCCGTCTCCTCGACGCCATTCGCCATGATCTGCCTGCATCCTCGCGCGGGGCGTCGCGCATCCTGATCTGACCCTGAGAGATTCCGCCGACCCTCATTGTATGCGGGCTGGCGCGGCGGCGTCAAAGGCGCGGAGAGGATGCCAGAAACCCCACGCCAGCGAACCGGCGTGGGGCTCCATTGAGGAACACTATTCGATTGTGATCAGTTCAGGATGGCGGTGAGCGCCGGATCGGTGGCGCCGTCGTTTGATACGCCGTCAGCCAATCCCGACGCGAACCGCCCCTTGAGCGCACGGCTCATGCGCAGGTGATGCGTCTGCTCCGTCGCGAGACTGGCGCGGGCCTCAGCCTGCTTCTGCTCGCGCACGAAGCGACGCGCCTGGACCATCGCCAGGCGGTAGTGCTCGCGCTGATCGCGATGGTACAGCGCCAGCTCGTGCGGGGCGCCCATCTGCGGGCCACCGCGCGCCCAGGTGATGAGGCGGCCAAGGCCGCGACCCTGGGTGAGCGGGCGGCTCTGGGTCGGGAGGCGAACCTCCGCGACCTCGCGCCGCACGGTGTCGGCCATCACATCCAGACGCGCCTGATCGATCCACTGGCGCACTCGGCCACCGAGGGTCGGCTGCACATGCTGACCAAGCCGGCGCGCGGCCTCGGCGTGCTGGATGCGCTCGTTCACCAGGCGGAAGAGCGCCTCCGGCTCGTTGCGGGCGCGGCGAAGGTTTTGCGCCTCACGCAGTGCCATCGTATGCCGCTTGTACTCATTGGTCACATGGTTGAGCAAGACCTGGGTTGGCTCGCGTGTCGTCGCCGTGCGGGCGCTGGTCGCGCCGCGCTTGCCCTGGGAACCCCGTGGGAGACGCACAACACGGAAGGCCAGCGCCATCACCCCACCAAGCGCAGCCATGATGGCGCTTGCGAGCATGAAGTACTGCATGTTCCGCCCTCCTCGTCCTATCGAAGTCATCGTCTCTCGTTCGCGGCGGGATCACACTCGCGGGGCTGGCCGTCGTGACCGCCCAGCGTTTCCGTCGCCCCCATAGCGTACCCAGGAAAGCAGGCGGCAGCCATCGCTGCGAGGATGATCGTTGGTGGCGCTTTGTCGGGAGTTGGCGTCATGCGGGCGGTGTCATGCGGGCGGTGTCATCCGCTGGATGTCATCTGCGCGGTGATGCATGCGGAGGCTGGGGCTAGCGGGTCGGGTTCAGGTAGCCCTTCAGCACGGCGTAGAGCACGGCCTGATCGCGATTCTGCACATGCAACTTGTCGAGGATGTGAGCGATATGCGTCTTGACGGTGTTCTCGGAGATGACCATGCGGTCGGCAATATCGCGCGTGCTGAGCTGCTGCGCCACAAGCGCCAGCGTCTCCAACTCGCGCTCGGTGAGCTGCCGTTCGCGGGCGCCGGGTGTGCGAGCGGGCCATTGAAGGGCGCGCGCGCCGCGTGTCACATAGCGCGCCGAGATGCTACTATCCACCACCCACTCGCCCGCCGCCAGCCGCCGCACCAACTCGCGCAGATCACCCTCGCCCTTGAGGCTGTAGCCGTGCGCGCCCGCGATGAAGGCGTCGGCGTAGAAGTCGCCCAGCGTATCAGTCGCCGTGATGACGCCGCAGATCGTCTCGTCGCTGACTGCGCGCAGTTCGCGAATCAGCTCCACGCCTGCGCGCGGGTCGCCTTGCAAGCGCATGTCGATCAGCGCGACATCGGGGCGGCGCCGCTCGGCCAGGGCCAGCGCATCGTCTGCGGTGGCGCAGACGCCCACCAGTTCGATGTCGTCGGCGCGCAGCAGCAGGGTGATGCGCTCCAGCGCGTAGGGGTCGTCTTCCACGACCATCACGGTCAGCGCGGTCGGCGATGTCTGCGGCTCGTCGGTCATCTGCTGCTCTCCAGAAGGGCTTATCTCAAACGGATACGTGGGCGGATTCACGGGCGGAAGCGCCCGCTCAGGCGCTCGATCTCGGAGGACCGCTTCGCCTGCGCCTTGCCCATGATATTCCGAATGCTGGTGTGGATGCTGGTGGGTTGCTCATGGAAAGTAGAGGCCAGGGCATCGGCGGTGGCGCCAGAGGCGATGCGGCGGAGCATGTCGCGTTCGTGAGGAGTGAAGGGCGCTGAGACGTCGGCGCTGCTGTCGCGCAAGATGCGTGCGGCCATCTCGGGATCCAGATCCCAGACGCCCTCGGCCAGCCGTCGCACGATCTGCGGCAACTCATCGCCCAGCACGTAACCTTTGCGATAATAGCCGTGCGCGCCCGCGTAGAAGGCTTTGGGGAGCAGGTCGCCGCGCCGGTCGCTGGCCGTCAGCGCCAGGCACGCTGTCGCCGGACTCAGCGCGCGTATCTGGCGGATCAGTTCGACACCCGCGTAGGGGTCGCCCTGCATCCGCATATCCACCAGCGCCACTTGCGGCGGTCGCAACACGATGGCGTCGAGGCATTCCTCCGGCGCCGCGCACAGCGCCGTGATCTCGATCTCTGGCCCTTGCAGTAGCAGCCGCAGGGCCTGGCGGGCGAACTGGTCGTCATCCACGATCAAGGCTGTCACTCGTGGACTTGATTCGCCTTGTGGCTGCATGCTGGTATCCTTTCGGAACCTCACCCCGTTCCCCTCTCCCGCAAGGAGAGGGGTGGAGGAGTCAGGCTGGTCGCTCGTTCGTCAATGGCTCGTCGAGTTGATCTGGCTCGATGGTCTGAAACGTGATGGTCAGCGTCGTCCCGGAGGCGCCGGGCGCGCGCGAACTGTGCGCCGCGAAGGCGCCGCGATGCCGCTCGGCGCGCCGCCGCATGCTCGACATGCCGTGCGCCTTGCTGGAGAGGCGGCTGGTGTCGAAGCCGCCGCCATTGTCGCGGATGCACAGGCGCAGCTCGTGCTGATCCGCCAGCGCATCGATCGTGACTTCGCTGGCGCGCCCATGGCGGTAGGCGTTATAGACTGCCTCGCGCGCCACCATTCGCGCGTCGTGGCGCAGGCTGCCCGCCAGCGCCGAGTCGTCGCCGCCGTGGCTGACCACGCAGCGCACGCCGAGGGTGCGTCGCACCAGCGCGGCATATTCGTCCAGATCGCCAAAGAGGCCGCACGACTCGTCCTCGTCGGCGTCATCGTCGCGCGCGCGCCACATGTCGCTGGTGTCGCGCTCGCGCCAGATCTCGATCAGATAGTTGACCTGACGTTGCAGTGTCTGGATGCACTGGTGCGCCGTCTCCAACTTCTCGCCATCCAGCGCGGTCAGTGCGCCATCGCTCTTCCAGGTCGTCAGCAGTTGATCGAGCAGCCAGCGACCATAGCTGACATCCTGGCCCATGCCGTCGTGCAGCTCGATCCATGTATTGGCACGCTCCTCCTCGGCCACCTGCTGGTAGAGCATGGCGCTTTGCAGCGCCAGCGCCGCCAGATCGGCCAGCGTCGCGCACCACTCGCGATACTCCGGCGTGAAGAGCTGACTGCTGTGGTAGTTGACGAAGATCACGCCCAGCGCGGCGTCCTCGCCACTCGCGCCGCCGCCCGCGCGCAGCGGCAAGATGGCAGCGGCCAGCACGTCCTCGCGTGCGATGAACTGATCGCTCGCCTCAGACGTGACGCTGGCGCGCAAAGGATGCGCGGCGTAGGTCTCGAAGCGCGGCTGGCCCTCGCGCAGCGCGCGTATCACAGCGGAGGATTCGCCACGCGCCGCCACCCGCGCCGCCGAGGCAGGCGCCGAGCGGAATGCGCCGGAGACGACCGGTTCGCCGACGCTGCCGCTCTCCGGATCGCAGGGGTAGAGCGCCACGGAGCCAGCGCCGAGCGTGTCGCGTGCGATCATCACCACCTGCTCCAGCGCCGCGCGCAGATCCTGCTGCGAAAGCAGCCGCCGCGCGATGCGCTGCGTGACGCTGGCCAGCCCGCGCGCCCGCCGCAGCCGTTGCGCGTTGTCGAGCGAGAGGGCCAGGTGCAGCGCGATGGCGTGCAGCAGCTCCACATCGTCCTCGCCAAAGACGTAGGCGCGCTCGCTTTGCACATCCAGCGCGCCGATCGTGACGCCGCCGAGCGTCAGCGGGATGGCCAGCTCGGCTTTCGTGTGGGGGAAGCCGGGATGGGGGAGATAGAGGCCGTCGGGGTCGCGCTCCACATCGTTGACCAGCCGTTCCTGCCCATAGATGGCGGCCCAGCCGGTGATGCCGCGCGCCTGCTCGATGACGAAGCCTTGCCGGGTCAGTTCGCGTCCGGCGAGGCTGGCTGCGCCGACAAAGCGCAGTCCGCGCCCGATGCTCTCATCTTCCGAGGTGGCCAGCAGCACGTTGACCTCGTCGTAGCCCATGCGCTGGGCGATCAGCGCGGCGGCCTCGCTGGCGAACTCGTCAGTGGGCGCCGAGGCAAGCGCAGTAATGGCGCGCACGACGGTGATGGCGCTGGTCAGGCCGACGCGCCGCTCAGTCAGCGAGCGCAGGGTGATGGCGGGCAGCAGGCTCAACAGCATCAGCCAGCAGGCATGCAGCGCCACGGTGCGCAGGACGACGAGATCGGCGCCGCCGACCACCAGCAGCTGCGCCGCGCCATCGGCCACAATGACGAGTGCGCCGAGGATGACGATCCAGATCATGGAGGCGTAGCGCGCCACCCGCAGCATGGGTAGCACGAAGAGCAGCCAGCTCGCGACATCGGCGACGGCGGGCAAGCCAGTGGCGCGATAGCTGCGGTCGAGGGTAACGACGAAGAGGAAGGCGGCCGCCGTCAGCGTCACCGCCAGCGCGATCTGGATGGCGGCTAGCCCACGCGCCGAGCCAGATGCGGCGCTGGCGTCGAGACCGGCGCCATCTGGCGGTCCGTAGATCAGCCAGGCCAACCCGCTCGCCAGTGAGCGAGCGCGGGCGCGCAGCCAGCGCCTGACCTGCAGTGCGCGCGAGACGACGATCATGGCGCTGATATAGGCGAGGTAGGCGATCAGCCAGAGCAGCATGGCGGGCGCACGAGTGGCGATGGGAGCGATCAGCAACGCCATGATGAGGAGAATGACAGCGCCCGCCACCGCGTCGTACCAGGTGGTGAAGAAGCGCAGCGAGCGGCGACTGTGGACGGGAGGCGATGCCGCGAAGAGATCGCGCGGGACGGGGCGATAGACGTTGAGCACGCCAGCCTCGCCTGCCTTCCCTCGGCCTCTGGAGCGGCGCCCACCAGGCGCGCCAGAGCATGTGACACATCACCGCTTAGCGCAGAGTGTACGCTGGGTGTGGGGCAGAAGGCTATCACCCGTTGGATGATATTCGCGGAGAGGGGGAGAAGCTGCGCCACGTTATGCCGAGCGCATCTCGCCAGAGACGACAATATGGAGACGCCCGGTGATGTTCCGTGCGTCTCCACCTGGAGCACGTAGCGTGAAGTCAGCGACGCAGAGCGCGAACGAGTCGCTGGCGTGGGCCAGCCCAGCTAGTCGCGGCGCTCCTTGAGGCGCGCCGCCTTGCCGCGCAGCCCGCGCATGTAGTAGAGGTTCTTGCGGCGCACCTGATTGTGGCGCACCACCTCAACCTTGTCGATACGAGGTGAGTGCAGCAGGAAGCTGCGCTCGACACCGACGTTGTGGGCGATGCGGCGCACGGTGAAGGAGTAGTTCACCCCTTCGCCATGCAGGCGAATGATGATCCCTTCGAAGACCTGGATGCGCTCGCGGCTGCCCTCGACGACCTTCACATGCACGCGAACGCTGTCGCCTGGCTCGAGCCGTGGCGCATGCTCGCGGAGATTCTCTTCTTCGACAGCCCGAACGAGTGGCGCGACTGACATGACGTACTCCTCCTAACAAAATGCCAAAAGCTAGTATATACCCGCGCGCCATGCGTGCGCAATAGGATCGTTCCACATGTCACGGGCACTCCTGGCTGTGTTGGCGTGCTCCAGCCCTCAATTTCGCATGCCCTGCCCCTATTTGGCCGATTTATTGTCACCTTTGAGTGAGAATGATACACTCAAGTCCGGCCTCTCGCGCAGCGACCTTCATCGACGTAGGCGTAGCGTTCGATGGTGGCTATGCGGCATATCGCTTGCACCGTCGGCCTTTAAGAACCCGCACACGCGCGCCTCGCTCAGGCAGGCTCGCCACATGCACAGCTCGAAAGAGGCGCCCTGTGATTAGCTGCCAGCGCTGCGGACAACCTCTGACCCCGAATACGCCCACCTGCCCACGCTGCGGCGCGCCTGTGACCCCCTCGGCTGGCTGGTCGCAGCCATCGCCCGGCGGCATGAATGGCGCCCCGTATGGCGCTGGCCCCGCCAGCCCCTTTGGCGGCCCGCAGTCGCCGTCGCTGGCGTTTGGCCCCGGCGCGCAGGGCCAGCAGCCGCCGCGTTTCTCGGCTGGCTCGCTCATCAGCGACGGCGACCTGCCGGAGTGGCTGCGCCAGGAGCCTGATGGCCACGCAGCCGCGCCGCAGTCGCAGGCCGCTTGGGGCGCGCCCGCGCAGCCGATGCAGGGCTGGCAGCAGGCGCCGCAGCACGACATCGCCGCGCTGCATACCGTGCGGCAGCCCGCCGTGGGGGCGCCCAACCCCGCGCAGCCGCCTGCAGCCTATCCGCAGCAGCCCGCCTATCCGCAGCAGCCCCAGCCTGCCTATCCGCAGAGTTATGCGCAGAGTTATCCGCAGCAAGGGCAGCAGGGCTACCCGCAAGGCTATCCACAGGCGCCCGCGCCGTATGCGCCGCCACCCGCCTATCCTGCGGCGCCTGCGGCCTACCCGCAGACGCCGCCGCAGCCGCCCGCGCACTACGCAAATTATGGTCGCCCGCCTGCGCCCCCTCAGCCGCCAAATCCTGTCAACGCCTTCCCTGGTATCGAGAGCGCGGGCACGGGCTATAACGAGCCACAGCGTGGAGGAATGGCCTCACAGGCGCTGCTCAATCAGCAATCGCTGCCAAACTGGCTGTCGGGCGCACAGTCTGGCATGGCGCACACTCCGCCGCGCGGCGTCGCGTCCTCTGGCATGCAGGCGCGTTCGCTGGTCGACGATCAGGCGCTGCCCAGGTGGCTGCGCGATCAGCCCGATCACACGGAGCGTCCCAACGTCTCGGAGTGGATTGGCGCGTCGGCGGCGCAGGAGCCTATGCCGCCATTCCTCAACGACGCCTACGCGCAGGCGCAGATCGGGCGCGCGCCGCAGCCCGGCCCGGCCGCATTCGGACAGGCGCTCGGGCAGGCGGGCGCTCCACTCGCGCCGAACGCTGGCGGAGCGGGCTTCTCGACCCGCCGTGGCGACGACGCCGCCATGCCGGACTGGTTGCGCGCACAGGCGGGAGCCGCGCCCGGCGCCGCCCCGGCCAGGCCAGCGGCGAGCGCTGGCGCCGCTGGCTTCTCGGCGTCCGACCTGATCGATCCCTCCGCACTGCCCGCCTGGGTCACTGGCAACGGGCCTGCCGAGCAGGTCTTCTCCTCCACGCATGGCTGGAGCGCCGCCAGTACCGCCGCGGACTCGTCGTTTGGCGTTTCCGATCAGGGCTACAACGC
>DATBTW010000133.1:0-40199 GCA_036559055.1 Ktedonobacterales bacterium | reverse complement strand
CGCCTGATCGAGGTCGATGGCCGCCTGAGCGTCGCGGAGCTTGCGGGAGAGATTGCGCTCAGCCTCGGCCTGACCGCCCAATGAAGCAGCTCGCGCGCTGCGCTCACTCCCAGCGCGCCACCAGCTCATCGGGCAGGTGGTGGGGGCGGCGCTGCGGGTCGCGGGCGGCATAGCCGACGGGAATCAGCGCGTGTGGGATGAGCGATGGCGGCAGATCGAGCGCGGCACGCACGGTGTCGGGGCTGAAGAGCGGCGCGCACATCCAGCCGGTATCCAGCCCCAGCGCGTAGGCCGCCAGCAGCATATTCTGGATGGCGGCGCCGAGACTCTGGATCGCCATCGTCTCCTCGGCGCGCTGGCGCTGCGCATCTGGATAGTGATCCAGGTCGTCGAGGTAGAGACAGGCCAAGACCAGCGCGGGCGCCTCGTGGATGCGCTGATGCGAGCGGCGTAGTCGCTGCTCCACCACCTCGGCGGGTTCGCCATCCTGCGCCAGCGTCGCACGCCAGTCGTCGCCCATCGCATCGGCCAGCCGCGCTTTCGGCTCCGCGCGGGTCAGCACGACGAAGCGCCACGGCTGACGGCCATGCGGCGATGGCGCCCACGCCGCCGCCGCCAGCATCTCCTCCAGCGCGGCGCGCGGAACCGGGCGCGGCTGGAATGAGCGCACCGAGCGGCGGCCACGTGCCAGTGGCAAGAAGTCTACCCCGCGCCCCGGTTGCAGCCAGGTCGGCGCATCGCCTGCCTGCCCCTCTGGCTGCCCACTTGCGCCCAGCGCTGGTCCCCACAGGCTGAAGGAATACGGCTCCAGCGCGATCAGCGGGCGCTCCTCCAGCGCCATCGCGCGGTACTGCGGATAGCGCTGGCGCAGCGCCGCCACCGCTGCCGCATGCTCCGCCGCGCGCGCTGGCTGACCGGGCGCCAGCAGCGTCGCGTGGCAGTGCGCCAGCGCATAGCCGAGCTTCGACCAGTCGTCGTCGTAGCGGTCGATCAGCAGGTCAGCCTCCGGGCGCGCCAGGATGTTGCGCACGCGCCGCAGTGCCGTGACCGCGACGCGCTTGGGCTTCTCATCCAGCGGAATGTAGAAGCGGGCGCCGTCGTAGGCGTAGCACACAGGGACGACATGCGGGCGGCCGCTGGCGTCGGCGGTGGCCAGCCGCGCCACCCGCTGCGCCTCGATGAAGGCCAGCGTCTCGTTGCTCAGTGGGGTCGATGTCATGCTCGCGCCCGATTCCGCTTCCTAGTCCGCGCAGGCGGCAGGCGTAGCCGCGCTTCGCGGCGGCGCAGCCGCCTCCCAGGCGCGATTGCAATCGCCAGCCACGCCACACTGCGGCGGCTATGCCGTGCCACGCACGCCCACCACGCACGCCAGCCATGTGACCTTAGCCGGGGATCACGCGCGACGACTCGACCGCGTCGGTCGCCAGCAGCGGCGTGGCGGGCGCCCAGGCGCGCAGCTTCGAGCGCAGGCGCAGCAGCTCGGCAAACGCCCGCACGATCACGCGCAGCTTCGCGCCGGTGGCCTTGCCATGCAGACGGGGCAGATGCTGCACCGGAATCTCGACAAACGGGATACCCATGCGCTTCAGCTTGACCAGCATCTCCGTGCTGACCACCGCGCCCTCCGACTGCGTATCGAAGGCGCGAATCAACTCGGTGTCATAGAGCTTGAACGCGCAGTCGATGTCGCGCACCTGCAGGTTGAACAGCCGCGAGACGAGCATATTCCAGCCCCAGGCGTTCAGCAGGCGCATCGCGCTGTCCTGCCGCTGGGCGCGATAGCCCAGCACAGCGCGATAGCCCTGCTCGCGACGCTCCAGCAGCTTCACCAGATCGCGGATGTCGAACTGGCCATCAGAATCCATATAGAAGGTCAGCTCTTTGCTCACCTGCGCGAAGCCCGCCAGCAGCGCGCCGCCGTAGCCACGATTGGGCTGATTATGTACAACACGGATGCGCGGATCGCTGGCCGCCAGCGCGTCGGCGATAGCGCCTGTCTGGTCATGGGAGCCATCATCGACCACGATGATCTCGAAGTCTGGCGCAATCACGGAGAGCGTCTGGACACACTTGCCGACCGTCTCGGCGATCACCGCCTCTTCGTTGTAGGCAGGCAGCGCCACCCCGATACCGCGCGACGTGATGCGTCCTGTTATCACGGGCGGCTGGAGTTGCACGGAGTCCGTGCGCCGGAGCGAACCCATACCTGATGTGCTTTCTGCTTGCTGCTCCGCGATCAGCGCGGGAAGTCAGTCGTCCTGAAACTATAACGCGAGGCTACGCGATTTTGCGCGCTCACTAAGACGAGTTCCTTAGTCCCTCAGCCAGCGCTCAGGCGATCCGCAGACTTCCGCGCGCATGGCGCCAATGTGGACGCCGCCGCGCCCGCGCCTCTAGTGCATGCTGATGCCGCCATCGACGGCGATGGTCTGGCCAGTGATATAGCCCGCCTCTGGCCCACACAAGAAGCCGATCAGAGCCGCGACTTCCTCAGCGGCGCCAAAGCGCTTGACCGAGGTCAGGTCGAGATAGTATTTGCGGAAGTCCTCGCTCACGGTCGAGGTCAACTCCGTGGGGATGAACCCCGGCGCGACCGCGTTCGCCGTGATGTTGCGGCTGCCCATCTCGCGCGCGGTAGATTTGGTGAGGGCGATCATGCCAGCCTTGGAGGCGGCATAATTGGCCTGCCCCACCTGGCCCATCAGCCCGGAAATGGAAGTGACGTTGACGATGCGCCCCCAACGCGCCCGCATCATCGTGCGAATCGCCGCGCGCGTGCAGAGGAAGGCGGAGCGCAGATTCGCGGCAAGCAGGCCGTCGAAATCCTCCAGCTTCATCTGCAGGATTAGCTTGTCGCGCGTCAGCCCCGCGTTGTTGACCAGGATGGTCGTGGGGCCAAGCTGCGCCTCGACCTGCTGGAACAGGCGGACGACATCTTCTTCTTGCGAGACATCCGCCTGCGCTGTGATCGCGCGCACACCCAGCGCCGCCGCCGTCGCCTGTGTCTCGCTCGCGCCAGCGCTATCGCTGCGATAGTTGATGGCGACATCCGCGCCCATGCTCGCCAGCCGCAGCGCGGTCGCCCGCCCGATGCCGCGGCTGCTGCCGGTCACGACGGCGATGCGTCCCGCGAGTGGCGTCGTCTGGGTTGGCTGCACTGGCTCATTCTCCTCGTCGTCTCGTCGTCGTTGTCTCGTGGTCGTGTGGCGCCCCTCGCGGCGATCCTCAGGCATGCTCCACGCATGCGCTCGCGAGGCGACACGAGCCGAAGCTATCCGCCGGGTATTGTCGCGCGAAATCGCCTGGCTCGCAAGTGGCCTGAGTGGTTCGGGCGCCCCCTGCTCACTCCAGCCGCAGCGTCTTCAGATAGGCGATCACGCCAGGGGCCAGATCGTCGCGCTTCAAAGCGTAGGCGATGGAGGTGGTCAGCAGCCCGATCGGATCACCTGTGTCGTAGCGTGTCCCCTGGAACTCGCAAGCGAATACGCGCTCACCCGCCTGGATCAGCGCCCGCAGCCCATCGGTGAGCTGAATCTCGCCACCTGCGCCCGGCGTGGTACGCTCCAGCGCGCCGAAGATGCTGGGGGTCAGCACGTAGCGCCCGATGACGATCAGGTCAGATGGCGCCTCCGACACCGCTGGCTTCTCCACCAGATCGGTGATCCGATGCACTCCCGGCGCCGCCTGAGCGCCCAGCGAGACCACCCCATAGCGGTACACGTCGGCGTGTGGCACGCGCATGACGGCCAGCACGCAGCCGCCGAACTGCTCATGCACGCGGATGAGCTGTTTCAAGCAGGGATCAGCCTCGTTGTCCACCAGATCATCGCCCAGCAGCACACCAAACGCCTCATTGCCGATCGTGGGCTGCGCGCAAAGCACGGCATGCCCCAGCCCCAGCGCGCGCCGCTGCCGCACAAAGCTATAAGCCGCCAGCGTCTCTGGCCGCGTGATGGCCGCCAGCCGCTTGGGATCGCCCTTCAACTCCAGGGCCGCACGTAGCTCCGGCGCCTCGTCGAAGTGATCTTCCAGCGCGCGCTTGGTGCGGCTGGTGACGAAGGTAATCTGCTCGATGCCCGACGCTGCGGCTTCCTCCACGACGTACTGGACGGTGGGCGTATCCGCCAGGGGCAGCAGTTCCTTCGGGACGGCTTTCGTCGCTGGCAAGACTCGCGTACCCAGCCCCGCCGCTGGAATCACCGCCTTGCGTACTGCCATGCTCTCGTTCCTCCTGCCCACGGTCGTCCCAGACGCATCGTCGCACTCATAACTGCTATGGCGCCGACTGCATTTATCGCCTCGCGCGTGCCTTCTCATTCAGATTCCCCCTCCCTCGCAGGGGAAGGGGACAGGGGGAGAGGTCAACCCGCCGCGCGCAGCCGCTCCAGCCCGGCGAACAGGCGCTCGAAATCGCCCTCGGTATTGTAGAAGTGCGGCGAGACGCGCACCAGACCGTTGCGCGCCGAGAGAACGACCTGCGACTCGCTGGCCAGACGCGCCACCATCGCCGTCGCCTCGGCGTCATCGTTCTGCGCGCCCCAGCGGAACAGCACGATCTGCGAGCGCTCGGCGGCCGCATCGGGACTCGTCACCTCGAAGCCATGCGTGCGCAGCCCGGCCCGCAGCGCATCGGCCAGCCCCAGCGCGCGTCGCTCGATCTGCTCAGCGCCCGCGCCCTCCAGCAGCGTCAGCGTCGCATCCAGCGCCACCACAGAGAGCCAGTTGTTGCTGCCACCCTCCAGACGACCGGCGTCCTCGCGAATCGGTTGACCATAATTGAAGAAATCGAATGGCGTGGGAAAGCTCTTCCAGCCGCGTCGCGCCACGCGCAGCTTCGGCAGGATGCTCGGACGGACGTACAACAGGCCGACATGCTCGCCCGCCATCAGCCATTTCACGCTGCCAGAGGAGACGAAATCGAGGTCGGCGGCAGTGGCGTCGAGCCGCAGCGCGCCCAACGCCTGAATGCCGTCTACCGCGCAGAGGGCGCCCGCCTGATGCGCCAGCCGCGCGATGGCCGCCACATCGTTGCGCATGCCCGTTCCAAACTCCACCAGGCTGACGCTCACCAGCCGCGTGCGCTCGTCGATCAGCGCGGCCAACTGCTCCAGCGGCAAGCGCGAGCCTTCGCCTTGCGCGAAGCGAGTCTCCACGCCCTGCTCCGCCAGATTCAGCCAGGGATAGACATTCGAGGGGAACTCGCAGGCGGCGGTGACGATGTTGTCGCCGGGCCGCCAGTCCAGCCCCTGCGCCAGCGTCACAAAGCCATCGCTGACGTTCTTGGTGAAGGCGATCGACTCCGGCGGCACGTTGATCAGCCGTCCGAAGCGCTCGCGGGCCGCCACTTCGGGCAGCCGCTCCTCCATCTCCAGCGAACCGCGTCGGCTGAGCGCGTCAATCGCCTGGCGCGCCGCCCAGGCGACCGGAGCCGGCGTCGGCCCAACCCCGGCATGATTGAGGTAGGCATAGGTCTGCGTCACCGGAAACACCGCTCGCCGCAGCGCATCTTCCGACTGGGTGGCGTTTGCATCCAGGCCAGCGGCGAACGCCGGATCGCAGGCGGCGACCACGCGGCGGAGCAGTGGGACGAGAGGGGGTAGCGATTCGTCTGAATCTGCGAAGGCGGATACGTGCGAGTAGTCTGAAAGCGATGTCACTGGTCTTCTCCATGACGCTACGCTGCGGAACGGAGAGCGGGTCAGGCGCCGCTGGGCTGGGCGCCGCGCTCCAAGGGTAGTGTATCACGTCGCATCTGGGCCACCCGCCACACTGCGCCTCCCAGCGGGCACGCCGCATGCTTCTGGCGACATGGGCCATCTGTGCGGCACACTGAGCGCACAGGGAAATACGATGGACATCTTCCGGCTCCCCCCATTCGCCCTGACAGGGGAGGGACTGCGGGAGGGGGCGCTCCTGCGCAGAAAGGATCGCGTGATGATGACAAGCGAGGCTCCAGATGTGACGACTCCAGCCAGTGGCAAGAACCGCTGGTTTCAACTGGGGCTGCTCTCGGCGGGCGCGGCGGCTCCGCTGATAGCCCGCTGGCGCAGCCTGCGCGCGGCGGAGCAGGCCGAAGCGCTGCGCAACCAGGCCAGCGCCCGCTGGAGCAACTGGAGCGATGCGATCTCGCGTGCGGCCGCGTCGCTGCCGACAGACGGCATCCAGGGAAGCATTGACTCGCTGCGGCAGGTGGCGCCCCAGGCGCAAGAGAGCCTGCGCCAGGTCAGCTCCGCCGCCCGCGACGCGCTCCAGCGCCTGCCAGGCGTCAACCTTCCCGCTGCCGAGCCGCCAGCGCCCGTCATAGCGCCCGTCGCCCGTCGCCGCGCCAATACGACGCTCTGGCTGATGGGCGTGGGGATTGGCGTGGTGGCGGCGGGCGCGGTGGCCTATTTCGCGCTGCGCAACCGCATGTCGGCGCAGAGCGACGATGATACGCTGGTGGAGATCCCGCTGACCTCGCCCGCCATTCTGGCGACCAATGGCGCATCGGCGGCGCCTTCGGCGGCGACCCGCGCGGCGGCTCAGGCGGCCAGCATGGCAGCTGACGAGCCGCCAATTGTCGAAGAGTCATCCGACGACGAGCCGCGCGTGGCCGAGCCGATGCCATTTAGCGAATCGGACGCCGAGGGGGCCGCGTTCGTGGGCAATATCCTCTCGCGCATCTATCATCCCATGGACTCGAAGCGGCTGCCCTCGCCACAGAATCGCATCTATTTCGCCAGTGAGGCCGAGGCCATCTCAGCGGGCTATCGCGCCGATAGCGCCGAGCTGGCCTCGCGCTCGACCGAGGCATCGGAGCCGGGCGAGTAGCCGTGGGCGCAAGTTGGCGGCAGCAACGCGAACGACCTGTGGTACCATATGCGATGGCGTCGCTGGCGCCGCGCATGGGCGGATGATGTGCGGCGACGCCATCTGCGCGCCCGCACGCATCGTGGCGTCGGACGCTAGTCCTGCGCGGCGCCTCGGGCTATCCGCCGCTGGCGCAGGCTCGTGAGGAGTTGCGGCATTGGCGGCTGAAGTCGGCAAGAAATACGTTATCATCGGCAATGGCATCGCGGGGACGACCTGCGCGCAAGAGTTGCGCAAGAATGATCCCGCCTGCGACATCTGGCTCATCACCAACGAGCCACACCCCCTCTACAATCGCGTCTCGCTGCCGCGCTATCTGCAAGGGCTACTGCCCGAGCAGAAGGTGTTCATTCGCGATTTCGCCTGGCACGAGGAGCAGCGCATCACACTGCTAACCGAGACGCTGGTGACGCGCGTGGATACCGCTGAGCGCGTCGTCCACCTCAACCACGGCGGCCCGCTGCGCTACGATGCGCTGCTGGTGGCGACTGGCGGCTGGGCCAACAAGCTCGAAGCGCCCGGCGCCGAGGGCGTCGCCAACATCTTCAACTTCGTGACGATGGATGACACCCGTGAGTTGATCGCGCGGGCGCTGGAGAGCAAAGTCGCCGTGACCTCTGGCGGCAGCTTCATCGCCTATGAGCTGACCGAGGGGCTGAATGTGCGCGGCGTGCACGTCACCTGGCTGATGCGCGGCCCCTTCTGGCTGCGCACCATCCTCGACCGCGAGGGCGGCGAGCTGGTGGATCGCATCGCGACGGCGCACGGCGTCGAGGTCATCCACGGCGAGTCCATCGCGCAGGTGGTGGCCGCCAATGGCAAGCCGCAGCACGTCGTGGCGACCTCCGGCAAGAGCTATCCCGCCGAGATGATCGGCGTGGGGCTGGGGCTGACCCTCAACCACGGCTTCCTCAGCGATACCGCCATCGAGCGCAAGACCGGTATTGTCGCCAACGAGTATCTGGAGACGAACGTCCCCGGCGTCTACACGGCTGGCGACGTGGCGGAGTTCTACGACTCGATGATCGGCGTCCACCACACGATGGGCACATGGGACAACGCCATGGCGCATGGCCGCGTGGTCGCGCGCAATATGGCAGGCGCGCGAGAAGCCTACCGTGATGTCCCGACCTACACCAGCCCGCTCTTCAATACCAATATCGCCGTCATGGGCATCGCCGAGTCGAACAACCCGGCGCTGACCTCCAACTCCCACTCGGCGCCGGGCGACAAGGGCAACACCGACTATCGCAAGTACTTCTTCAAGGAGCATCGTCTGGTCGGCGCGGTCTTCATCGGCAGCCCGAAGGGACGCAAGAAGTTGGTGGAGATGATCCGTACCGAGCAGGAGTTTCCCACCCAGGCCGAGCGCGAAGCGCTCTTCGACGTGCGGTAGCGGCAAGGGAGGCGGTAGCGGCGATGGAGCCTGCGGAGGCACTGCGCGCATTCGGAGAACGGCTGGCCAGCGGCGACGCAGAGGGCGCGGCGTCGCTCTTCACCGAGGATGCCACCTACGCCGAGCCGCCCAACCACATCTTCACTGGGCGTGCGGCGCTGCGCAACTTCATCGCCGAGTTCGCGGCGCGTCACCATGCGGTCAACTTCACGGTGACGCGGCTGCTGGTCGCGCCCGATGGCCACGAGACCGCCGCGCTGTGGCGCTGGGCCTACACACGCGACTCCGACGGCCAGCGCCGCGTCTTCGAGGGAGCCTGCTTCCTCACCATGCGCGATGGGCTGATCGCATCGTGGCAGGGCTATTCCGCGCGCGTCGAATAGGGCGCATTGACGCCGCGCTCACGCCAGGAGGCGCTGGAGATGTTTCAGGTCGTCCTGTTGAATGGCGGGTCGAGTGCGGGGAAGACGAGCATCGCGGTCTGCCTGCAAGAGCTGTTGCTCACGCCCTGGCTGCGGTTCAGCATCGATGACCTGGTGGATGCGCTGCCGCCGACGCTGCTCACCGGTGGGCAGAGCATCGAGTTCGCCGCCGATGGCGCGGTGCGCCCCGGCGCGGAGTTTCAGCGGCTGGAAGCGGCCTGGATGCAAGGCATCGCCGCGATGGCGCACGCTGGAGCCAACATCATCATCGACGACGTGTTCCTCAGCGGCGTAGTAGCTCATGATCGCTGGCGCGCGGCGCTGGCAGACGTCGCCGTCCTGTGGGTGGGGGTGCGCTGCGACCCGGCCATCGCCGCCCAGCGCGAATCCGCCCGCGCGGATCGCGTCGTCGGCATGGCGGCTGCTCAGGCGCAAATGGTCCATGTCGGCATGCAGTACGACCTGGAGGTCGATACGACCGAGACACCGCCCCGCGCCTGCGCCGAGCGCATCGCCGCACGCATCGCCGACTCATCGGCCTGCGTGCGATCACTTTGACAGCCCTTCCCGCAGGCGCATACAATACAGAGTAAGAGCCTCGGAGAGGAGCGGCAGCGCAATGAGCGAGCATATCACCGCTGACGCGCGCGGCTATCCGGGCGGCGTCACTCGTCCCTGGTCGCGATTCCAGCGCGCCCTGGCGTGGCCCCTGCTCTACAAAGTCCTCTTCGCGAATAGCGTGGTGATTCTGCTGGGCGCCACGCTCGGCACCTACCTCGCCACCCGCCTCAACTCTGCCGAGGGTATCCCCATCCTCATCGCGTTCATCCTGTGTGGCCTGCTCATCAGCGTGCTGATCAACTTCGCGCTGCTCAAGCTGGCCCTCACCCCACTGACGCGCCTGCGCGAGACAATGACGCTGGCCCAGGCGGGCGACCTGACGCTGAAAGCGCCGATCACCGGCCATGATCCCGACGCCGACCGGCTCGCAGGCGCCTTCAACAGCATGCTCCAGGCGATCGATGACCTCTCGAAGTCGCGCGCGCGCCACATCCTGCATGCCCAGGAGGAGGAACGCAAGCGCATCGCCCGCGAGCTGCACGACGAGACGAGCCAGGCGCTCACCTCACTGCTCATCAGCCTGGCGCTGCTCGAAGAATCCGTGACCGACCCCACCGGACGCCAGCGCATCTGTGATACCCGCACCCTGGCCCACGAGACCCTGCGCGCCGTGCGCAGCATGAGCCTCGATCTGCGCCCCAGCGCGCTCGACGACCTGGGGCTGTTGCCCGCGCTGCGCTGGTACGTGAAGGAGTATCAGCAGAAGTGCGGCGTGGAGGCGGAGCTGACCGTCAGCGGCATGAAAGAACGCCTGCCACCTGAGGTGGAGACCGCGCTATATCGTATGATTCAGGAGTCGCTGACCAACACCGCCAAGCACGCCCACGCGCGCCACGTCTGGGTGACGCTGACGGAGGACAGCCTGCAACTGCGCGCCACCATCCGTGACGACGGCCAGGGCTTCGACGCCGCCAGCATGCTGCGCAAGCACTGGCAGGATCGTGGCCTGGGGCTGGCGGGCATGCAGGAGCGCGCGGCGCTGCTGGATGGCGCGGTGGAGATCGAGTCGGAGCCGGGCGCAGGCGCCCTGATCACCGCGACGATACCGCTGCGCCAGGCGGGCCGCTCGCGGCCATCATCCAACACGCACCTGGCGCGCTCACACATCGAGGCGCCGCTGATGGAACTAGAGACGACGCCCGAGCCGCGCCCATTGAACATCGCGCAGGTCGAACCGCAGATCGCGCCACAACCGGAGATGGGATAGGCGATCAACATGACAGACGACACCCGCCAGGCTACAGACGCGACCTCCGCCGAGGGCGACGCCGAGCAGCCAGCGCCCCAGAAGCTTATTCGGGTGCTGCTGGCGGACGACCATACCATCTTGCGGGCAGGATTGCGCATGATGCTCGATGCGCAGCCCGACATCGAGGTTGTCGGCGAGGCGAGCGATGGACGGCAGGCGCTGGCCGAGGCCCAGCGGCTCCAGCCTGATGTCGTGCTGATGGACATCACGATGCCAGAGATGAACGGCATCGAGGCGACGCGCCAGGTCAAACGGGCGCTCGATTCTACCCGCGTGCTGATCCTGACGATGCATGAGAACGAGGAGTATCTCTTCCAGGTGCTGCGCGCGGGCGCCTCCGGCTACATCCTGAAGGAAGCCGCCAGCACTGAACTGATCTCGGCGATTCGTATCGTCTGCGCCGGTCGCTTCTATATGTCGCCCTCGGCGCAGAGCATGATGGTGGGCGATTACCTCCAGCGCGTGCGCAGCGGCGAGGAGCGCGACAGCTACAGCGCGCTGACCGAGCGCGAGCGCGAGATTCTGAAGCTGGTCGCCGAGGGCCACACCAACAACCAGATCGCCGAGCGCCTCTTCATCAGCCCCAAGACGGTCGATACCCACCGCACGCACATCATGGACAAGCTCAACCTGCACAGCCGCGCCGAACTGGTGAAATACGCCATGCGCCGCGGCCTGCTGGAAGACTGAGCGGCCCGTGACCACAGACGACCCGCCCGACAACGGCTCCAACGCGATTGATTGGAACGCCTGGGAGCGGCTGCTGCGGGCGCGCGGCGTAGTCATCGACCGACCGCGTGGGCAGCCCCATCCACGTTTCCCGGAGATGATCTATCCGCTCGACTACGGCTACATCCCCGGCACGGTCGGTGGTGATGGCGCCGAGGTTGATGTCTTCGTTGGCAGCGGCGATACGGGCCTCAGCGCCGCGCTCATCACTCACGACCTCGGCAAGGGCGACCGCGAAATCAAGCTGCTCTGGAACACCACCGAGGCGGAGATTGGCGCCGCATGTGCCTTTCTCCAGCGCGACAACATGCGGGTCGATCTCCGCCCACGGTAGCGCGTGTGTGCGCTAACTCCCTGCTACTTCCCTATCGAATGCCTACCTGTTGGATGAAGGCGAATGTCGTTCCCTGACCACTGCGATTGACCAGCACGGCGTTGAAGGTGTCCGTTTGGCCAGAGGCAGCGGGCGTCACCAGCAGGGTGTCGATCTCGGCGCTCACCGAGGTAATGTAGCGCCAGGTCGCATCGCCTGGCTTCCAAGCGTAGATAGCGCTGCCGCTGAAGTTATCGGCATCGGCGCCATTCGCGCTCGTCGTCGGAATGAAATCCATCAGCACGGAGCCATCGCGCAGGGTCCCCAGCGGCCCAATCTGGAAATAGACCGAATGGCCAGCGGGGATGCCCCGCGTCGGCGCGTGCTGCCAGGTCTGGCCGCCATCCACGCTTACCAGCACATCGCTCGGCGACTGCGAGATGACCGGGAAGGGATCGCCCATCTTGTCCTTCGACATCGCGGTGGTGCGCGGCAGCCCCATGTAGAGCAGCGACGCGCCGGTCGCGCTGTCCTGCCCCATCACCATGCCGCGCTCGTTGGTCGTGGCGAGGTCGCCCACCTTCGTCCAGTTCGCCCCGGCGTCATGGCTGACCCACAGCGTGTTTTGCACGCCGTAGCCGCACTGGCCCGCCGCAGTGGTGGCATACACCGTCGCGCTAGTGGCGCTGGCGGTATAGTCGCAGACGTTTTTCGCGCCACCCGCCAGCATCTGCTGATCGGCGAAGCTCCACGTCACGCCGCCATCCGCGCTGCTGACCAGCCGCGTGCAGCCAAAGTTGAAGCACATGAAGCTGGAGAGCAGTCGCTGTCCTTGCGCGCTGGCGGAGTTCGACACAATCGGGCCAGCCGAATTGACGTTGGTGGTCAGCAGTCCAGCAACACCGTTGGCCAGCGGCAGGTTCGCCGCACTCCAGCTTGCGCCGCCATTCACACTGGTATATTCCAGCCGGCAGAACGAACCGGCGCCCTCGCCCATTGACTCCAGCCGATTCGCCGGGCAGTCCGCCGAGACGGTGTCGATCAGCGAGAGGAAGATGACCTGCGGGTTGATCGGGCTGACGCTGATGCCCGCATAGCCGATGTGGTCGGCTTGCAGTGGCAGCGCCAGAGTGCGCCACGTCTTACCGCCGTCGCGGGTAGCGCTCATGCTGGCCGGCGCATGCTCCTGTAGCCCCTGTGCCATCGTCTCATAGACCACATTGTGGTCGCTTGGCGCGATGGCTGGCGTGTCGTTGGCGCTGAACGTAGTGGCGTAGTCGAGCTTGCTGAGCGACACCCAGCCGGTGGGCTTGTTTCCCGTATCGCCGTTCACCCCTGTCACGCCAGTGACGCCCTTCTGTGGCGCGTTTGATAGGCGATGCGTCAGCGCCAGCGCGCCGACGAAGCCAGCGATCAGTGCCAGTGTCACGCCGGTCGTGATCCAGCGTCGCAGCCCCGCCGCGCGTTGATGTGGCGCCGCAGTGGGGCGCTGTGGCATGTGCTCCTCGTACCCGCTGGGCGCGCTGACCGTCACGAGCGGCTGCGCAATGCGGCGGGTGGTCGGCGCGTCGTCAGCAGGTTGTTCGGCGCTGAGGAGCGCGGCCTGCGCGTTCAGGCGCTGTCTGATACGCTCGATCTCTGGCGCCGCTGTCCCACGCCAGGCCGCGCCCTCACGGGTAAGGGTCTGGTACAGCTCCTGCGCGTTGGCAGGCAGGCTATGAATTCCGTCGCTTTGAGCGGCAGCGTCTGTCTCGTATTCTGAAGGCATCTAGGCATCCTTTCTGGATGTCGTCGTGTGCGCAGGCGTGGCGCGCTGCCCGGCGCCGTCGAGCGTCTGCCGCAAGCGCAGCAATGCCCGGCGCAGCCTCCCCCGGATCGTCGCCGGAGCGATGCCGAGCAGCTCGCCTATCTCTGTCGAATCCATCCCCGCGTAAAAGCGCAGCGCGATGACTACGCGCATGTCATCGTCCAGCGCAACTATCGCGCGGCGCAGATCGAGCGCATTGACATGATCGACAGTGCCTGGCGCAAGCTCTTGCGTGCTGAGTGGTTCGGACTCGCTCAGGTCATCGAAGCGCGCACGCAGACCGTGCTGACGCAGTTGGCTCCGGCAGACATTGACGGTGATCTGCATCAGCCAAGGGCGTGTCGCCTCGGCGTCGCGCAGGCCGGGCCAGGCGCGCCAGGCCCGCACGAGCGCCTCCTGCGCGGCATCTTCGGCGTCGCTGGCGCCCACCAGGGCCGCCGCGACACGCGCCATCAGTTCGGTGTGTGGCGTGACGAGCGGCGCGAATCGCTCATACTCCATGCCGGGCGTACCCTTTCGTTACTCGGACATCATCGTCGCGGGAGAGAACGCCATCGCAGGGCGCCCTGCTGGCGGCGTCTGCATGTGAGACTCGCCCAGGAGTCAAAGTGTTGTGCGGCAAACCGAAGGGCAGGAAAATGAGGTGGAGTGAGCCGCTCAGTCGTCGCTGAGCAGGCGCACCGCGATGATGCGGGGGAGCAGATCAAGCTCGCCGGTCGCGCGGGTGTAGGCGTCCAGGCTGTAGATGATGTCGAGGGTGGGCAGTTGGTTGAGATGGGCGCGCAGGCTCTCGCACAGATCGCCGCGCCGCGCCCAGAAGAACACGCCCTCGCCCTTCGCGTCGCGCGCGCGCAGGCGCAGGTTGCGCCCCTCCGCGCCACTGCGCCAGCACGAGAAGATGCGTGCGCTCTGGCAGATGTAGACTGGCTCTGGATAACCAGGGCCAAACGGCGCCAGCGCCTGCTGCTCGCGATAGATGCGCGTCACCAGCAGGCTGAGCGGCAGGCGACAATCCACCCGCATGGCGCCGGACGCGCTCCCCGCAGCGCCATCGGCGCCCGCAGGCTGATCCGCTCCCCGCGACGACTCGCCGAGGCGCTGGCGCAGGTAATCGAGCAACGCGGGGACATCGGCGCTAGCGAGGGTAAATCCGGCTGCCCGCGCATGCCCGCCGAAGCGCCGAAAGACCTCCGCACGCTCCGCCAGCGTCTCGCCCAGGTTGACGCCCTCTGGCGCGCGCGCCGACCCACGCGCTTCGCCGTCATCCTCGCTGATGACGACCGCCGGTCGCTGGTAGTGATCTGTCAGGCGGCTGGCCACCAGCCCCAGCATGCCCAGCGGCCAGCCCGCGCCGACCGCGCTCACCAGAGGGCCGAGGCCCTCGCCAACGGCGCGCTGCGCCTCCACCTGGCTCTGTGCCTCGCTCACGATCTCCTCGGTGATACGCTGGCGCTCCTGGTTCAGCGCGTCGAGGTGCGCCGCCAGCCGCTGCGCCTCAGCATGGTTGGTCGCTAGCAGCAACTCCACCGCGATCATTGGCTGGCCCAGGCGCGCGGCGGCGTTCAGGCGCGGCGCGATGGCGAAGGTGACATCGCGCTCACTCAGCGCTCCGGGTACGACGCTGGCCAGCGCCAGCAACGCCCGCAGACCGGGGCGCGCTCCAGACCGGATGCGCTCCAGACCTGCGTGGGTCAGCGCCCAGTTCTCGCGCGTCATCGGCGCGATGTCGCCGATCGTACCGACGGCTACCAGATCCAGCAGCCCGGCGCTCACCTCCTCGGCGCGCTCAGGGGCCACCGCGCGCAGCAGCGCCTCGGCCAGGCGAAAGGCGACCCCCGCGCCCGCCAGATCGCCGCTCAGTCCGGGCTGCTCGGCCAGCCGCGGATTGACGATCACGCAGTCGTGCGGCGTCTCGCCCAGGATGGGATGATGATCGGTGATGATGACATCCACCCCCAGCGAGCGGGCCAGCGCCACCTCGGCGACGTTGGCGCTGCCACAGTCGGTGGTGATGATGATCCGCGCGCCTTCAGCCGCCAGCTTGTGCACGGCTAGCTCGTTCAGCCCACGCCCATCGTCCTCGCGCAGCGGCACGTAGGGGGTCGCGTCGGCGTCCAGCGCGCGCAGCGCCAGCAGAAAGAGCGCGCACGACGTCATGCCATCGCAGTCGTGGTCGCCATAGACGATGATGCGCTCGCGCTGAGCCAGCGCCGTCTGCAATCGTGCCACCGCCGCATGTTGGCCGGGCAGCTCGCCCGCAGTCGCACGCCAGTCCGCTCGCAAGAAGTCGAGCGCCGCCTCGCGACCGCGCACGCCCCGATTGGCCAGCAGTTGCGCCTGGAGCCGCGTGATATTGGGGATGGCGTCCAGCTCGTGGCGGGGCAGCTCCTCGGCGATGCGCGGCGGCGGAGCATCCCCGGTGATGGCGTCGCGTAGCTCTGGCCAGGTGAGCGGCGGGAGCTGATTGGCGGCGAGTGGCGCGCCCGACAGTCGCGCTGGCTGGCTGGCGCCACGTCCGGAGCCCGCGCTGGCTGCCCCATCGCCTCGCTCAGACCCCATGCTCGCTCGCTCCTTCCATGCCCGCCCAGACGCCCACCTGAAGAGCGCACACTGGCGCCATTGTGTAGTTTGGCATAGCGCATGCACTAGAGAGAGGCAGAGGCGCAGACACGCAGGACGCGGATGCGCGGTGTCCAACACAACGGTACCACACGAGCCAGGGGAGGCGACGAATGATTGTGCGAGATACCTCTTCGAGACATACACATCCTGCCACACTCGGCAATATGTTTACCTCGGATGAGCTTCAACGACTGGCGACGCTCCGCGATGACTATATCGAGCACGCCGAATATAGCGAATTTCTGACCGATGCGGCGCAACTGGAATTTGCCCGCTGGCTCTATGACCAGGGTCGCATCAGCGAGCATCCGAACAAGCATGGGGGCAAACACTAGCAGTCATTCGTCGTCGCCATCGGGGAGCAGGCGCGCGAACACCTCGTTCCCCAGCATGCGCCCGCGCTCGCTGAGTCGCACGCGCCCGCCAGCCTCTTCCAGCAGGCCGAGCGGGCGCACGTCGTCCAGGCGCACGGCGAATGTCGGCCAGAACTCCTGCCCGTAGCGTGCGGCGAAGTCGGCCAGCGAGAGTCCTTCTGTCAACCGCAGCGCCAGCATGGCCGTCTCGGCCATCTCCAGTTCTCGCCCGATGTCCTCATCCTCAACTATCGCCCCGGCAGGCAGCCCAGACGCATCGGGCGCCCACGTAGATGCCACGATCCGCGCGATGTAGTCTCGGATGGGCCGGGCATTCGTGAAGCGGTGATGGGCATAGAAGGAGCTTCCACCCGCGCCCAGGCCGATCCAGGCGAGGTTACGCCAGTAGGTGAGGTTGTGCTGGCAAGCGTGGCCGGGGCGCGCCCAGTTCGAGATCTCGTAGTGCTCGTAGCCCGCCGCCTCCAGCCGTCGCTCGGCATGCTCGTACATGTCGGCGGCGGTATCCTCGTCTACCTCGCGCACCTTGCCGCGCGCCACCCAGCTGTAGAGCGGCGTTCCCTCCTCCACGATCAGGTTATAGAGTGAGAGGTGGTCGGGCCTGAGCGCCAGCGCGCGTTCGAGCGTGTCTTCCCAGACCGCCTGCTTCTGCCCCGGCAGCGCGAAGATGAAGTCCAGGTTGATATTGTCGAAGCCCGCTGCGCGCGCCGCGCCAAACGCCGTCTCGATCTCCTCTGGCGAGTGGATGCGCCCCATCCAACGCAGCAGCGCCGGATCGAAGCTCTGCGCGCCCATGCTCAGGCGATTCACTCCGGCAGCGCGCACCTCGTCGAGCCGCTCGTACTCTAGCGCGCCGGGGTTGGCCTCCATCGTCACCTCGGCGTCGGTGTCCACGGCGAAGGCCTCACGCGCGGCGTCGAGCAGCAGGTCGATCTGGGCGGCGGTGAGCAGGCTGGGCGTGCCACCGCCAAAGAAGATGGTGCGGCAACGACGCGGCTGGCCCTCGCCATCACGTGCGCGCAGTCCCGCCAGCGCGATCTCATCGCGGAGCGCCGCCACATACTGCTCGCGCAGCCCCAGCATGCCCGCGTAGGAGTTGAAGTCGCAGTAGTGGCACTTGGCGTGACAGAAGGGGATGTGCAGATAGAGCGAGACGCTGTCCAGCGAGACCGCGTCGCGATGTTCGGCGCTGTCGGCGGCGATAGATTGACCTGATACGCTCATAAATCCTGACTTGCGTGTAGCGATGCGGCGGCTTCCAGACCTGCATTTTCGCATATGCGGACGCCAGGCCGCCACGCCGCCACGCGGCAGGCAGCGAATGAATGCGCGGCTGAAGGGCCGTACCGGCCCACAACGTCCGCCTGCGCGGACGCGGGGAGCGGACGTGGACCCGCGCAGGCGGGTCTTGTGGCGACCGCAGTCGCATTCACGCGCGGTTTCAACCGCTGGCCGTCTGCTCCCACTCCCTCTGGGCGATGGCCGGTGCGATGGGCTGCGCCACACGAATGGGCTGGAAGGCCGTGCGCCCTCCAGCCCATTCTGCTCCAGTCCTGATCGGCTCGCGGACTACGGCCCACCCGGCAGGCCACCCGGCAGACCGCCGCCAACCGTCGGCGTGATGGCCGGCAGTGTGGCGTTCAGGTCGGGCTTCTTCGGCATATTGCGCGAGGCTGTGAGCATCGTCGCGTTGGCCGACGAGATATGCAGGCCAGGAATGACGCGCTCCATGGTCAGCCAGTGATCAAGCGCGTTGGACTGTGCGGAGCTGAGAGTCGTTGCGTCCACCGCGCGCGAAGGGTCGATGCCCAGCACCTGCACCACATCGAACGTGCCGCTGGAATCGGCGATGACCGGACTGAGTTCACCCACCTTGCGCGCAGAATTGAACGCCCAGTACTCGATGCCACCATCGCCGGTTCCCTGCGAGCTCCAGCCCATATCTCCGCCCGTCGATTTGGTATTGGTATCGAGCGAGTTCTTGGCGGCGAGGGTTGTCCAGGTCGCATCGGAGAGCTTGCCGGCGAGCAGCTCGCTACGCACCTTGGCGGCGTTGGCCGCCGTGTCGGTCTCGATGCGGCGCAGGTGAAGCTGCTTCGTCGGCGAGACGAGCCGCTTGGCGAGATACGTCTGCATGTTGTCGCGGCGCAACTGAATTGCGATGGCGTCGCGCACGTCGCTATCAGAAAGGCCATTCGCGCTGGTAAATTGGGCGTAGGTCTCGCCGTTCGGGAAGGCCTTCTTGAAACTCGCCAGCGCAGCGTCGATCTGCTTCTGCGACGGCTCGAAGGCCGAGGCTGGCGCATGATCCTGCTGCTCAAATGCTTTCGCGCCGTTCATAATCACTACATTGTCGGTGAGCATGCGAGCCGTGGTCTGTGTGATCTGCGCCTGCGCATAGTTGGCCTCGTCCGCCTGGAGCTGCGTCGTGACGATAGCGTCCTGCGTATTGGCGTTGAGATCGCCCTTTTGCACGGCGAGGTCGAACGAGTTCTTCTGGGCAATCTCAGACTGCAGCTTGTTCCACAGCGTCTGCGCCTGGTACGCCAACTCCTTGCGATAGGTATCCTGGGAGATGTTCGTGCTGTTGACGCTGACGATGGTCTGATTTGGCACCAGCACGAGTTCGTTGAAGATGCCGAAGCCCAACGTGGCGACCACCGCCAGTATGATCACACCGATGAACGACCACATCGCCAGGTGCTGATATTGGTGCTTCTGGGCGCGCGTCATATTGCGGCCCCAGCCAAAGATGAGCGGCTTGCCATCGCGCAGGCCAGAGACACGCGCGGTCTGCTTGGCGCGCGATCGATTGACGATGCCACTCATGCGGGTCGCCTTGGTCGACTTCGGCGCGGCCTTCGATGCGACCTTCGCCGTCGTCTTCGCCGTCGTCTTGGGCGCCGACTTCGCCGATTTGGCCGAAGACGCCGCCCGTGCGCCCTGTTTGGCAGGGGGGTGTTGGGTTGGAGTACTCATAGACGCGATCAGCTCTCCCTGGACGGTGGAACATACGACGAAGCGAGTCGCTCGCGCGTGTACGCCCTCACGGGGGCGCACACTGGCGAACGGCTCGACTTCGCGGTCTGCGCAGGCTGCTCTACCGCCGTGCTCAGACGCCGCGGATGTGAGCGGCTGTGTATGGCATCAGCGCCATGTGGCGCGCATTCTTGAGCGCAACACTCAAGCGGCGCTGGTGCTTGGCGCAGGTGCCGGTCTTTCGCCTTGGCTCGATTTTACCACGGTCGGATAGATAGCGCCGCAAGCGTGAGACATCCTTATAGTCAATCTCACGCACATGATCGACACAAAACGCGCAGACCTTGCGCCGCGAGCGGAAGTCGCGTCCGCGTCCGCCACGCCGTTCTGGCCCACCTGCGCCAGGGCCACCTGCGCCGGACTGCGACTGGGCGCCGCCCTGGCTATTGAAATCTCGCCTCTGCTGCATAGGAAGAAACTCCTGTACGTATGGGATTGCCGACCTGCGCGGAGAGGTTCGCGTGCGTCGGCACGTCAATCTGCTGGCAGGCGGCTCATGCGCCGCTGCCCGCCGCGCCCGCGTGGCAGTGCCACGCGGGCGCGGCGATGATTCAGGCCAAGCCAGGGAGACTAGAAGGGAACCTCATCAGCGGTCATGTCGTCGCCATAGCCGCCGCCCGAAGAGGCTCCCTGGCCCTTCGGATCAAGCATCTCCATCTCGTTGATGTTCACTTCCCATGCCGTGCGCTCATTGCCGTCTTTATCGGTGAACTTGCGCGAGGTCATGCGGCCCTCAACGTAGACCTTAGATCCCTTATGGAGATACTGGTTGCACGTCTCAGCCAGTTGATTCCACGCGACGATGTTGAACCATGTTGTCTCTTCGCGCTTCTCGCCGCTCTCGCGGTCGCGCATGCGACGGTTCACGGCCATCGTAAACTTGGTTATCGCCGTGCCGCTGGGAGTGTAGTTGAGTTCGGGATCTTTTCCCAGATTGCCAATGAGCATGATCTTGTTCATGTGTCTGACTCCACTCTCCGGTGACACGCGCGGGCGTTCGCGCTGGCCGCATCAGTCGCGTGTCGCTGGGTTATGCCTCCGCCTGCGCCGTTTCGCTCGCTGCGCTCGTCGCGGCTTCTGGCTCGTCGCTGCCGGTCTCCGTCGTCTCCGTCGTCTCTGGCGCGGATGCATCCGACCCTTCTGCGCCTTCTGCGGTCTGCTCGGCCTGCTCGGCCTGCGCTGGCTCCTCCACCTCGGCGGCGGGCGCGCTGGCGGCGGCCGCCGCGCGGGCGGCTTCCGCCTCAGCCTGCGCTTTCGCCTCGGCCTCGCGCTGCGCATCCAGCTCGACATCGCGCTGGCGCTGTTGCGCCACGACACGCGGATCGCGCACCTTCATCAACTGGCGAATGATGTCCTCATTCACCCGCAGGTTGCGCTCGATGTCGGCGATGGTGGATGGATCCAGCATCAGATCGAAGAAGAAATACAGGCCGTCGCGAAAACGCTGGATGGGGTACGCCAGCCGACGGCGTCCCCAGGCGTTCACGCGCACCACCTGTCCGCCATGATTGGTGATGATCGTCGTGACACGCTCGACCAGCGTGCGGGCCTGCTCATCACCAACTTCGGGATTGATCACAATCCCCAGTTCATAGTCCCGCGCCATGCGGAATCCTCCTGTGGGTATGCTCCCACTCGGCGCCGGGGGCGTCCGCAGAGCGCGCCTGGCAGAGTGGGGCAGGATGTTCGAGCGCGAAATTTCCAGCCATCGGGCAGAAAACGCGCGCGGCAGCGACGACGACCTGCGATGAGGACAATCGTCGGAGGCTCAAAAAGCCACCATCGCATTATAACATCGCCCTCGGCAGCCCGCAATCAGCTTGCATTCTGGCCTATCTCCACTCTGGAGGAAGCCATGCAGGTTGACAGACCGTGTAGCCGCCGAGATGGCTGCGCTGCCGACGCATTCTCGCGCCAGCGCCAAAAAACGGAAACGGCGTCCTCAACTTCGCAGCGCGAAGTGCGGGACGCCATTGGCGCGCCTGGCGCGCCTGGCGCCAGAGCGGGCGTCGTGGGCGACATGATGAGACGTGGTCAGAGCGCGGGCGGTATCGACCGGAAGATGCTATTGATGGTCGGCGCCAGCAGGCTCAGCGCCAGAATGACCGCCAACGCGACAAACAGGATGATCAGAACATATTCAACCAGGCTTTGCCCACGCCGCGAGACGCCGCCTGCTCGAGCCTGCGCGCGCACATCACGCGCGCTCGTGTGCATTGTGTCCATTGTGCCCATTGCTTCCATTGTGTCCACTGTGGCGCTCGCTACACTTTTCGATATCTGATGCGGAATCATACGCGCCGTGCTCCCCGCCACTTCAACAATAGGTCGGCGTTCCTGAATGGCCGGATAAGACGGCGGCCACTCGATAGCGCCTTGAGAGAAACCAGACGTCATACATCGATGGCGCTACTATAACATGACCAGGCGAGGTTTGTACTTCGAAACTAGCGAAATGGGCTAGCTGGCGTCACCGCTTTACGAGCGGCGGCTGCGCCGCTATACTGGCGAACAGACGATGTTGTACAGCGCGGCGCCTACACGCGCCCTACGCGCGCTGAGGGATAACGAAACATGACCCCATCTGACAGTAATCTTTCTACTCGCTCGACGGCGCCTGCTACGTCCGCAACCAACCCACCCGCTCAGGATGCGCAGGATGAAGGCGCTCGCCTGCTGGCCGAGCTAGGCGTAGCAGCGGATGCGCCCGCCGTGGAAGCGCCCGCCGAGCAGGACGCCGAGCAGGACGCCGAGCACTTCACGCCGCTCGCCGCCATCAGCCATGCGCTCGGACTGCACGGGCGCACGCTCGACGAGGCGCGTCTGCCCAGCACGCTGATCGCCACCTTCGACACCGCCATCTATCGTGACCTGCTGGCGGCGACCGGGGCCGAGCAGGCGTCGCAGATTCCGGCGGCGGTGATGACGGTGGCGCAGGGCAAGATCGGCGAGCGTCCTGTGACGCTGCGCAAGCTGGGCATCGGCGCCCCCGCCGCCATCTCTGTGCTGGAGGAGCTGATCGCGCTCGGTGTGCGCGACCTGCTGATCGTAGGGACGGGCGGCAGCCTGCAACCCGCGCTCCCCATCGGCTCATTCGTCATCCCCACGGGCGCCATCCGCGAGGAAGGCACGTCATTCCACTACGTGCCAGCGGGAGCGGAGTTGACGCCCGACGCCACGCTGGCGCAGGCGCTGGCCGAGGCGGTGATGGCGCAGGGCGGCGTCATCACCTTCGGCCCCGTCTGGACGACCGACGCGCCCTATCGCGAGATGCGCTCGAAGGTGGCCGCCTATGGCGCGATGGGCGCATTGGCGGTGGAGATGGAGGCGTCGGCGCTGTTCGCGCTGGCGCAGTTCCGTGGGGTGCGCCTGGCGCTGCTGCTGGCCATCTCGGATGAGCTATTCCACGAGTGGCGGCCAGGCTTCCACTCAGCGGAGCTGCGCGCCGCCAGGAAGCTGATGACGCAGGCGGCGCTCCAGGTAGCGGGCGGCCTCGACGCCGCAGCGCCGCAGACGGGCGAGGCAGGCGGGGATGGCGCTGGCGGCTAAAGCCGCGCGCTAAGGGCGACCCTGTCAGGCCGCCGCAAAGCCTGCCTCCGCAGGCTACCAACCTGCGCGCCGTCTCCTAGCCCGCGCAGGCGGGCTTTGCGGCGGAACGCCCGTAGCTGCGGGTTCACCCGCCCGTTTCCCTTGCCCCGCTCCTACTCCACAGGAGTGTCGGGATCGCTCCAGAGGCTACGCAGGCCGGGGTCTTCGCGATAGGGCAGGCCGAGATGCTGGTAGGCCAGGCGGGTCGCGATGCGCCCGCGCGGAGTGCGCGCCAGAAAGCCGAGTTGCAAGAGGTACGGCTCGTAGACATCCTCGATGGTCTCGGTCTCTTCGCTGGTGCTGGCCGCCAGCGTCTCGATGCCGACCGGGCCGCCATCGAACTTCTCGATGATCGTCCGTAGCATAGTGCGGTCGGAGGGATCCAACCCGCGCTCGTCCACATCCAGCGCCCGCAGCGCCGCCTCGGCCACCTCACGGGTGATGACGCCATCGGCGCGCACCTGCGCGTAGTCGCGCACCCGCTTCAGCAGGCGGTTGGCGATGCGCGGAGTACCACGCGCCCGGCGCGCCATCTCAGCGCAGCCCGCGTCGTCCATCGGAACCTTCAGGATGTTCGCCGAGCGGCGGATGATCTGCTGGAGCGCCGCGTCGTCATAGTAGTCGAGCCGGTAGATGGCCCCAAAGCGGTCGCGCAGCGGCGCGGTTAGCGCACCCACGCGCGTGGTGGCGCCGACGACCGTAAACGGCTTGAGTGGCAGCCGCAGCGGTTTCGCCGCTGGCCCCTTGCCGATGATGAGATCGAGCGCGAAATCCTCCATCGCTGAATAGAGCCGCTCTTCCACCTGGCGGCCGAGGCGATGAATCTCGTCGATGAAGAGCACATCGCCCTGCTCAAGTCCCGTCAGGATGGAGGCCAGATCGCCCGCATGCTCGATGGCTGGGCCGGACGTCATGCGAATGTTCACTCGCATCTCACTGGCAATGATGAGCGAGAGCGAGGTCTTGCCCAGGCCAGGCGGCCCATAAAGCAGCACATGATCGAGCGCCTCGCTGCGCAGCTTCGCCGCGTCCAGCAGGATGCGCAAATTGTCCTTGATCTTCTCCTGCCCAATGTACTCTTCGAGCCGCCTGGGACGCAGGCCGACCTCCTGGTGGTCTTCATCGTTCGCGCCCGGCGAAACGATACGCTGGTCGGTCATGGTCGTATTCTCCCCGGTGGGCATGCCTGAACGTCCGTTCTAGCGGCGCTCGCGGTCAGTAGAGCACAGGCGCGGGGCAGCTAGAGTTCCAGCGTGTCGCCATCGCGCGGGGTGATGATTGGCCCGGCGAATGCCTGCGCCGCCTCCGCGCTGGCCACCGCAGCCGACCAGCCCTCTGTCACTCCAAGATGCACCAGCGCCAGCGACTCCGCGCCGCACTCTGCCGCCTGCTGGCCAGCCTCCAGCGCCGTCATATGCTTCGATATGCGCGCCTCAGCGACATTCTTCTGCAGCATCGTGCATTCGGCAATCAGCAGCCGCGCCTGGCGGCCTAGCGCGGCGATGGCGGGATTCGGCTCGGTATCGCAGGTGTAGGCGAACGCGCCGCCTGCCAGCTCGATCCGCAGCCCCGCCGTAGGGATGCTATGCGCCATGCGATGCACGAGCGCTGGAGCGCCGAGGAAGCGCAGTTCGCTCTGCTCATCGACGGGAGTGAAGGTGATGGGGAAAGGCCAGGTGTCCAGCGTCAGCTCGAAGCCGAACGCCTCGACCAGAAGATGCACGATCTCCATCGTCTCGGGCAGCGCATAGATGCGTAGCGGGCGACGGCGGCGCGCCAGCCGAAAGCTCTCGATCAGCGAGGGTAGCGCGCCGAGATGGTCGATGTGGGCATGCGTGATGAAGATGTCGCCGAGTGTGTCGGGGCCAAGCTCGGCCCGCACCAGCGCGCGATAGACGCCATCGCCGCAGTCGATCAGCAACCCTGGCTCGCTGGGATCACCCACCAGCGCCAGCGCCGTATTGCCACGATCGCCAGTGGGCAGCGCCGCTGCCGTGCCAAGAAAGATCAGTCGCGTCATGCCGCGAGTCCTCCTCCCGATGCGCGCCGCGCGCTCACCAGCGTGGCGAGCGTTCGCGCGCGTGGCTCTCGCTGCTTCTGCGCGCCGCCGATGGCGCCTGGCGCTGCGGCCCTGCCTGCGCTCCAAATGGCCCAGATGAGTAGGATCCGCGACCAGGCTGCGACGGCCCACGCGGCGTCGTGCGCGCGGATGCGCGGGCGAGTTGCGCCTGCCAGCGCGCCTCGCGCTGCCGTCCCGAGATGGCGCCCGCCAGCGCCGCCATCCCCGCGACCAGGCAGGCCAGGAACGCGATGGCGCCCAGCGCACGGAGCGGATGCAACGCCAGCAGATAGGGCAGGTCATGCTGTGCGCGTAGGGCATACATCAGCGCGGCCAGCGTCGCGGCGAAGAGGATAGCGGCTATGGCGCCTGCCATCACGCCGCCCCAGCCCGCGCCACGCTTGCCGCCGAGCAGCCCGGCCAGCAGTCCACCCAGCGCGACGCCCACCACCAGCGCCACCCCGCCAGCGATGGAGAGCAGCCCCGGATCGATAGCCGTGGTGAACGCCAGCAAATTGACGATCACCAGCGGCGCCAGGCTTCCCAGCCAGCCTCCCAGGCCACCAACGATGCGCCAGGCCATGTGCTGTGCTTCCTCTCCGTCGCTTCGTATAGTTCAGGGTGGTTCAGCGCGCGAGCAATCGTGCGCAGCATAGCGACTCGCGCCCGCCTCCGTCAAGCGCGCAGCCCAAGCATCTCATACTACTCCGAAAGCCCCTCTCCTCGTGGGAGAGGGGGTTGGGGTGAGGTTCCGTTCGGCGTGTAGATGGAGGCTAGCCGCGCATCTTCGCGATGATCGCGTCGGCCACCTGCGACGTGCCAACCGAGGTGGGATCATCCGGGCGAGGCTTCAGGTCGTAGGTGACGTCTTTGCCCTCGGCGATCACGGCGGCCATCGCGCGGTCGAGCCGGTCGGCGGCGTCGCGCTCGCCCAGGTGGCGCAGCATCAGCACGCCAGAGAACATCATCGCCATTGGGTTGACCTTGTTCTGGCCAGCGTACTTCGGCGCGCTGCCATGCACTGGCTCAAACACCGCGTACTTCTCGCCGATGTTGGCGCCAGGGGCGACGCCCAGCCCGCCGATCAGGCCTGCCGAGAGGTCGGAGAGGATGTCGCCATACAGGTTTGGCAGCGCCAGCACATCATACATTTCCGGTTTCTGCACCAGCTGCATGCACATGTTATCGACGATGCGATCCTCGAACTGGATGTCGGGATACTCCTTCGCGACCTCCTGCGCCACCTGCAGGAAGAGGCCATCCGAGAACTTCATGATGTTGGCCTTATGCACTGCCGTCACCTTCTTGCGGCGGTTGGCGCGGGCATAGTCAAAGGCGAACTTCACGATGCGACGGCTGGCGGCCACTGAGATATACTTGATGCTGATGGCGGCGTCTTTGCTGAGCTTGACCTTGGAGGCGCGGTCAATGAAGTCCACCAGCTCTTCCAGTTCGGGCGTGCCGCGCTGATATTCGATGCCAGCGTAGAGGTCTTCGGTATTCTCACGCACGATGATGAGGTCCACATGCTCGTAGCGCGAGCGCAACCCCTGATACGACTTGGCGGGACGCAGGTTGGCGTAGAGGTCCAGGCTTTTGCGCAAGGCTACGTTCGCGCTGCGGAAGCCCTTGCCAACAGGCGTGGTGATCGGGCCTTTCAAGCCCACCTTCGTCTCTTTGATGGACTCGATGACATCGTCGGGCAGCACCGTGCCGGTCTTCTCCAGCACCGCCAGACCGGCGTCTTTCACATGCCAGCGAAACTCCACACCCGTCGCTTCCAGCACGCGACGGGTCGCTTCGGTAATTTCAGGGCCAGTGCCATCACCGGGGATGAGTGTAACGTCGTAGGGCATACGTCCTCCGTGGTCGCCTCTCGGCGCCTGTCGCGTCGGGTGGCAAAACAGCTGCCTCGCGTTCAGGCGCCACAAGATTGCGCCGCCGTGAGCACCTTGGATTATAGCATAACAAGGGTCTATGGCGATCATAAATAATCGCTATGAGTGCAGAGCGATTCAGGCCGCAGACTTTCAGCCAGTCCTCTGGCGACGCCGAAAGGAGCGCGTGACATGGATGACACTTCCAGCACTGGCGGCCTGGACGAGCGCATGTCGATCGTCCTCGGCGACATCACGAACCTGCGCGTGGACGCCATCGTCAATGCCGCGAACTCGTCGCTGCTGGGAGGTGGCGGCGTGGACGGCGCGATTCACCGCGCGGCGGGGCCACAGCTGGTGGCCGAGTGCCGCACGCTAGGCGGCTGCCCCACCGGCGAGGCGCGCATCACGCGGGGCTATCGGCTGCCCGCGCGGCTGGTCATTCACACCGTCGGCCCGGTCTGGAATGGCGGCGGCAGGGGCGAGGATGAGGCGCTGGCGCGCTGCTATCGCAACAGCCTGGCGCTGGCTTCGCAGCATGGCGTCCATACCATCGCCTTCCCCGCCATCAGCACGGGCGTCTACGGCTTCCCGCTGGAGCGTGCCACCGCCATCGCCATTCGTGAGGCGCGTGCTTACCTGCGCAGCCATGCGGAGATCGAGCGCGTCATGTTCGTCTGCTTCGGCGCGCACGCCCGCGATGTCTACCAGGCAGAGCTGGCGCGAGGAAGCTCGCGGCCATAGCTGGCCGCGACTCCACGTCCGCGAGTGCTAGATGAACTGGAACGAGGTGAGCATCTTCTCGAAGGTCGTCGTGTCGTCGCTGGCAAATCCCGTGTCGCTGCTGACCATGATGATGGCGAATCCAGCTCCCTTGTGGTGCGTGGCCAGTAGCGCCAGATGCAGCTTGACACCGCTCTTGGGTGTCACCTGATATTCGCGCCGCTGCCAGACCTCGCCGCCGATGGACTGCGTAGTGGCGGCGCTGGTGATCTCGACTAGCGTGGAGCCTTGCTGCTGCGCGGCCTGCGCCTCCGCCTGGATAACCTGCTGATCGGAGAGCGACGTGAAGGCGCCTGCCTCCTCCACATTGAAGCTCGCGGCGCCGCCATTGGGCTGAGCGAAGAGGAAGTCCACGTCGCACTGATTCTGCGCAACACTCGATTGCGTTTTGGTCTGCCAGCCAGTCGGATACGTCAGCGCGAAGGCCGTGGCGCCGTACGCGCTGTACCCCGACGCGGGCTTGATCGCCGCCGGTGGGGTGGCCTGGCTGGCGCAGGTGATCCCGGACGTCGTTGGCCCATTGCCGCCAGAGCCAGTGTGCGCGATGAACTTGTCATACACCTTCGGGCCAAACTTGACCCCCAGCGCCGCTACCAGCAACAGCGCCACCAGCAGGCCAAAGACCAGCCGCAGCGCCCCGCCACGGCGTCGCCTCGTCTTCGTCGCGACCCGCGCGCCGCCGCCACTGCGCGAGCGCCCCTGCGCGCCCGAAGCGCCCCCACGCCCCGGAGCGGCCATCGGCTGCCAGACCTCCTCGCTCTCGTCGTATCCACGCCCGCCCTGGCCATGGCCGTAGGCCTCGCGATAATACGAGTCGCCCTCGTCACGTCCCGGCGCTGCCCACTGCTCGCGGCTGGCGTAGTCGTCATCGCGACCATACGGTTCGGAGTAGCCCCGTCCGCGCGAGCCGCCGCGCGCGGCGGGCGCTACCTCGCTGTACCCATCGCGATAGCCTGGATAGGCGCGCGAATCGCCATAACGATCATCGTTGTTGTGGTTGCTTTGCGCTCGCATCTCTGCCTCGGTATAACTCCCAATGCCCTGACCGTAGCCACCGGCGCCAGACGCGCGTCCAGCGCGCCCTCCGGAGCCTTGCGATGGCCGCCTGCCCTGGCTGCCCCGCAATGGTGATCGCGGATCATCGAGTGGATTTGTGAAGTCGTTTGGGTCGCCGCGCGAGCCATCCACCGGTCGCGCACGACGGCGCGGCGCTGAGCGGGACGGCGGCCCGTAGGCTGGCCCCTCCGCGCTCATCTCGGCGCTCTCGTCCATTGGGCGGCGATGATTCGGCCCGCTCGTGCGGCGGGGAGCAGGCGCCTCGCGCGACACATCGAACTCAGGCCGATAGGGCGGATACGGCGAATACGCCTCCTCTTCGCGCGACTCGTCATAGGCGTCCCGGCGGGACTCGGGGCCGCCCCGCCGGGCGCCGCTGCCCCCCTGCGACGGACGCCGCGATGACGGGCCATTCATCGGCTGCGAGCGATGTGAGCGCTCGCCGTAGTCGTCTCCCGATGCGCCGCGTCGCCCGCCAACCGAGCCGTAGCCCTGCCCGTCGGAGCCGCGCGCGCGCCCAGCGCCCGACCGACCGGGCGACGGATCATCCCAGCCATCATCGTCAAGTCCATCATCACCAGGGAGTGACGCCTGCGAGCGTTGCAGGCGCCGCTGGAGCGAACCTATCGGACGCTGTTGCTGCGGGCCTGGATCGAGTTGCTGGCTGCCCTTGGACTGCTGAGGGTCTCCGCTGCCGCCCCCTGGGATATACCTGTTCGCGCCGCGGTTGGTCGAGCCGCCGCCCGTCACCTGCGCGAGCGGCGCGCCACAGGCGGGGCATTCAGTCATGCCGGGCCGCACGCTGGCGCCACACTGCGAACACTGCATATCGCCCCTCACACCTTAGCGACGCCGCTGACTCGGTTCACGTCCATGCGTGCGACGATTCGCGAAGACCAAATGGACTTCTCCGGGCAGGTGGCGTCGCTCCCCCGTTTGCCACATCACTATACACCGCCGCCTGCCGCAGAGGCGCCTCCCTCACCCTATTGTCTCTCTCTTCTCGCATTGCTTCCCGCGCGCAGTCTACCACCAAAGCAGCCAATCGCCACGCCGAGCTTCACTACTGGCGAAGCGGACGGCGAAAGGCTCCTATTCCTGGCCGCCATGCGCAACCTTGCGCCCCAGCTTGTCGTTTAGTACGCTATGAGAAGCGCGTGGCGCCTGCCCCTGCCACCGAATCCACCGACGACTCCCGACGACTCCCCTGGAGGATCAATCGCATGACAGACGCTGAGTTCGAGTTGGAACTCGTCGAAGCGCTCAATATGCTGCTCGAGGATGAACGCGCCAGTGTCGAGATGGAAGTGGCGCTGGCCTCCGGCGCGACCGAATACGGCGAGCGCGAGATGCTGGCAGGCATGGGAGCCGAAGACATCCGCTTCTGCGTGCAACTGCGCGAGGAGATGGAGCAGGCGGGCCTGCCAGTGACGCCCCAGATCAATGGCGTCGTCTTCGAGGTCGTTGGCTCCGAGCGCTACGACGACCGCCTGCGCGCCTTCGGCCACCACCAGCGCGTCGTGGCTGACCGCGCCAGAGAGCTGCAAGAGTCGAATCTGGAGGGTGGCCTGCGCGAAGCGCTCGATGGCATCAGCATCTCGCACGACCTGCACGCCGCATGGGTCGAGCGCCACGCCGCCGATTTTGCCGCTACCCGCACGCTGGAGTTCGGCGTCGGCGCGCGCGCCCGCACGGCGGCGGCGGAAGAGGCAGCGGCTGGCGCGGAAGCGGTATTTCCAGCAGAGCTTGAGGAGTTAAAGGAGCGGGTCGCGCCCACCGAGACGATCGAGCCAGAGGCGCCAGATGCGGGTGTCGCTCCAGAGACGCCGAGCGCGGAGGAGTCGCTGACGGTCGTCGAGGTTCCTGTGGTCGAGCCAGAGGAAGCGCCAGAGGAACCTGCCGCGCCTGCGCCGGAGGAGAGCGCCGCCTCGCCGAAGCCTCGCGCCACGACGCGCACGACCACCCGCTCCACCGCAGCCAAAGGCGGCGCCAAATCGGGCGCCACGCGCGCCAAAGCGACGCCGAAGAAGCCATCCACGACCACGCCGAAGCCCCGCACTCGCCGCAGCGCCGCCACGCCAGAGACGCCCGCTGACGAAGCTTAGCGGCCACTCCGCACGCAGGCTGGCGTCGATATTGCGAATTATCCCTTCAGACATCATCGATCAGCGCATCGCGCCGATCCACATGCGTGGGGGGACACTGTGCAAACTGACACAACACAGGTGGTCGTCATCGTCAACGCGCTGGCGCGCATGGGCGCCGATGACTGCCTCACCAGCGAGCGGCTCGACGCCGCGCTGCGGACGCGCGGCTTGCGAGGACGCACGCAGCCAACCGCCTCTGAGGACGAGTGCATCCAGCAGATCGCACGGGCTGCGCGTGAGGGCGCGGATGTGGTCGTAGCGGCGGGCGGCGATGGCACGGTGCGCTGCGTCATCGAGGGATTGATGCGCCTGGAGGGACGCCGCCCCGCCCTGGGCATCCTGGCGTGTGGCACGATGAATAACATCGCCGCTTCGTTTGACATCCCGGAGGATGTGGACGCCGGACTCGATCTGCTGGCCGACTGCATCCAGCGCCAGCGCTTCTTCCGCATGGATGTGGGTATGGTCGGCAGTGAGCCATTTGTGGAGGTGGCGGGCGTCGGGTTGATGGCGCGACTCTTTCCCTTGGCCGAAGACCTCAAGAGCAACGGCGCACAGGCCAGCGGCAACATCATCCGGGGGCTGCGCGAGATCATGACCGCTCGACCGCAGCGCATCTCGCTGCGCCTGGATGGCCGCAGCGTCACTTCCCGGGCGCTCCAGGTGACGCTCTGCAATACCCCCTCGCACGGCGCGCGTCTCGTCCTCTCGCCCACCGCGCGTGTGGACGATGGCCTGCTAGATGTCGTGTTGGACGAACGTGTCTCTGGCCCCCGCATGCTCTGGGATCTGCTGACGCGCCGTGACTCACGGCGGATGACACGCCAGCGCCGCCGCATCTTCCAGGCGCGCCGGGTCAGCGTCTGGCAGGCGACGCCCTGGGCGCTGCATATGGACGGCGTCTACCGGGGCGAATATGGCCGTGGAACCGACCGCCCCATCCTGCTGGCCTCGGTCGAGCCAGGCGCGCTGCGGGTCTGCGCGGCGCAGCGGCCATCCACCGCCGACGCGGCGGAGACGGAATCGGCCATGAAGACGATTGCGCGCCTGCTGCCCATCACCGCCGCGACGACCGCCGCGACGACCGTCGCGACGACCAGCGCAGCGGACGCACCTGATGAGGCGGCGCCGACAGCATCCGTTCCGGCGCTGGCGCAGAGTGTGGCGCAGAGCGCCGAGACGGCGGCTCAGCAGGTCGCGCAGACCGTCTCGCGGCAGGTGGAGCGGCGTCTGGCCTCGCCAGAGCATGCCGCGCGCAGGCTCGCGGCGCTGCGCTGGGTCTATCTGCCCGGCGTGGCGCTGGGGGCGACCGTGGCGCTGGCGGCGCGGCGCTGGGCGCTCTTGCCAGGCGACCGCGAGGTCTTGCAAGCCATCCAGCGGACGCGCTCGCCGCTGATGGATCGGCTGATGACAGGCGTCGCCGCGCCTGGATTCCCGCCGCTCTCGCTGGAGCTGCTGGGCGCGGGCGCGCTGGGCCTCTGGCTGGCGCGGCTGCGACTGGAGGCGACATTTCTGCTGCTGGCCGCTGGCGGGGTGACACTGCTGGATATGAGCCTCAAGGACGCCATTCGTCGCAAACGGCCCGAGGCGGGCATCGCGCGCGTGCTGCGCCACATCCCCGCGCCGAGCTTTCCCAGCGGCCACACCATGAACTACGTCAGCGTCTTTGGCTTTCTGGGCGCCGCGAGCATGGCCAATGTCAAGCCATCGCCGACACGCACGCTGCTGGTGGGCGCCTGCGCCACGATGGCCGCGCTGATCGGTCCGGCGCGCGTCTACCTCGGCGCGCATTGGCCCAGCGACACCGCCGCCGGCTATCTCTATGGCGGGCTGTACCTTGGCGGCCTGCTCGAACTCTACACCCGCGCCAAGCTGCGCCAGGCTGCGCGTCGCAGCAGGTGAGCGGCGCGCTCTGGCTTGACATTCGCCAGCGGGGCGCGCTATCATGCGGCCAACACAACTCCATAGCAGAGTATGCAGCGATCAGGAGAAGTACGCGAGCAGGCGTCTGCCCCAGCGAGCCGGAACAGGTGGGAACCGGCGCGGGCGCGCTCGCCGAATGGGCCTGTGAGCCGCGACCCGACCAGCCTCGCGCTGTAGGGCATCGCCGGGGGCCTCCCGTTACAGAGGCAGAGCATCGGTCACGCTGATCTCGTATCACGCTTGACCCGCGCTCATAGAGGAGTCACGCGCCACCCGCGCTGGTCGAGCCGCACACAGCGGCTCCCGCGCCTGGCAGTGTGACTCGAAACTGGGTGGTACCACGAAGGTCTAGCGCCTCTCGTCCCGATTCTTGGGGATGAGAGGCGCTTTTTGTTGCGCTGACATCTGCGCTAGTGAGAGGAGAGGCAAGCGATGAGCGCCTCGAACACGGTTACGGCGGCGCGGCCCGCCAAATCCGCGCCCAAACGCGCCCGCGAGCGCGTCTTTTCCGGCATCCAGCCGTCGGGCGCGCCACACATCGGCAATTATCTGGGGGCCATCAAACACTGGGTCGCCGAGCAGGATGTCTACGAGAACATCTATTGTATCGTCGATCTGCACGCCCTGACGGTGCCACAGGACCCCGCCGAGCTGCGCGCCAATACCCGCCAGCTCGCCGCTACTCTGATCGCCTGCGGGATGGATCCGCAACGCAGCGCGCTCTTCGTGCAATCGCACCTGCACGAGCACGCCGAGCTGACGTGGCTGCTCGACTGCGTCACGCCGACCGGATGGCTGAATCGCATGACGCAGTTCAAGACGAAGGCGGGCGCTGATCGCGAGGCGGCCAGCGCGGGGCTCTACAACTATCCCGTGCTGATGGCGGCGGACATCCTGCTCTACCAGACCGACGCCGTGCCGGTGGGCGATGACCAGCGCCAGCACGTCGAGCTGACACGCGACATCGCCAACACCTTCAATGCGCGCTTCGGCCCGACCTTCGTGGAGCCACGCGCGCTGATCCGTGAGGCGGGCGCGCGCATCATGTCGCTCGATGAGCCAGCGAACAAGATGAGCAAGAGCGGAGCGGACGCCTCGTACATCGGGCTGCTCGACAAGCCAGAGGTCATCCGCAAGAAGGTGGCGCGGGCGACGACTGATTCGCAGCGTACCATCGTCTTCGATGAAGGTCGCGCAGGCGTCTTCAACCTGCTGACCATCTATCAATTACTGGTAGATCGCTCGCGCGAGCAGATCGAGGCCGAGTTCGAGGGCAAAGGCTACAAGGAGTTCAAGGCGGCGCTGGCCGATGCGCTGGTGGCGACCCTGGCGCCCATCCAGGAGCGCTACCACGCGCTCGTAGGCGACGCCGCCGAGCTAGACCGCCTGCTGGCCCAGGGCGCCAACACCGTGCGCCCCATCGCCCAGGAGACGCTCGCGCTGGTGATGCGCAAGATGGGGCTGCGCTAGCCCCCACGGCGGGAGGGCTCTCGGCCTTCAAAGGCCGCGACTCCCCACAGGAGAGAGGAGGAACGAGATGACAGCTCCGGTATCCAACGCGACCAGCGAGCGGGCGGCGACGAGCTTCCGCCCGGTCTGGCGCGAGGTGGCCGCCGACCTGGAGACGCCCGTCTCGGCCTACCTCAAGCTGGCGCGCGGCCCCTATGGCTATCTTCTGGAGAGCGTGGAGGGCGGCGAGCGGCTGGCGCGCTACTCCTTCGTCGGCGCCGACCCATATGCCGTGCTGCGCGCGCGCGATGGCGTGGCCGACTGGCGCTGGCTCAGCGGGCCACGCGCGGGCCAACGTGAGCGGGTCGCCTGCGCCGATCCACTGGAGGCCGTGCGCGCCGAGCTGGAGCGGCGGCCCATCACGCCGATGGCTGGCCAGCTTCCGCGCTTCCACGGCGGCGCGGTAGGCTATCTGGCATATGAGGCCGCGGCGCGCTACGAGCCAAGCGTCCCCATCCCGGATGCTGACCCGCTCGACGCGCCCGAAGCAATCTTCATGTTCAGCGATACGCTGCTGATCTTCGACCATGCGCGCCACACCGCGCGCCTGCTCACCTGGGCGGATAGCGTGGCGACCGCAGGCGACGAGCGACGCGCCGAGGCGGAGGCCCAGACCCGTCTCGACGCGCTCGAACTGCGTCTGCGGCGCGCCACGCCCCGCCAGGCTCCCGCCCTGCCACGGTTGCGCACGACCCAAACAGGCGCGCCGTCGCGGCAGGGATCACGGCTGGAGTCGCGGGCGAACTACGGCGCGGCAGTGGAGCGCATCAAAGAGTACGTGCGCGCGGGCGACTGCTTTCAGGTGGTGCCATCGCGGCGGGTTGCGCGCCCGCTGACGGCCTCGCCCTTCGCGGTCTATCGCGCGCTGCGCACGATCAATCCATCGCCCTACATGTTCTATCTCGTGCTGGATGACATGGCCATCGCCGGGGCGTCGCCAGAGCTGCTAGTGCGCGTGGAGGATGGCGAGGTAGCCGTGCATCCCATCGCCGGCACTCGCGCTCGCGGGGCTGATCCCGCCGAAGACGCGCGACTCGAAGCGGAGCTACGCGCCGATGAGAAGGAGCGCGCCGAGCATGTCATGCTGCTTGACCTGGGGCGCAACGATGTCGGGCGGGTCAGCGCGCCGGGCAGCGTCGCCGTGACGCAGTTCATGGATGTCGAACGCTACTCGCATGTCATGCACCTCGTCTCGCACGTCACCGGGCGCCTGCGCGCCGATCTCTCGCCGTATGACGCGCTGCGGGCAGGTTTCCCGGCTGGCACCGTCTCCGGCGCGCCCAAGGTGCGGGCCATGCAGATCATCGCTGAGCTGGAGGGGCAGCGGCGCGGCGTCTACGCGGGCGCAGTGGGCTACATCGGCTTCGACGGCGCGCTCGACACCTGCATCGCCATCCGCACCCTGGTGATGAAGGACGGCGTGGCCTACGCGCAGGCGGGCGGCGGCATCGTCGCCGATTCGCAGCCCGACGCGGAGTTCCAGGAGACGGAGAACAAGCTCGGCGCTGTCCTGCGCGCGCTGGAGATGGCCGAGCAGGCTATAGCGCCAGCCCAGGCGGCGGCTCCGCGCGGGCGACGGGAGGCGGCGCTATGATCCTGCTGATCGACAACTATGATAGCTTCACCTACAACCTGTATCAATATCTGGCTGAGCTTGGCGCGCAGGTCGCCGTCTATCGCAACGACGCCATCAGCGTGGCGCGGGCTGAGGCGCTGGCGCCCTCGCACATCGTCATCTCGCCGGGGCCGTGCACGCCGCACGAGGCGGGCGTCTCGAACGACCTGATCGCCGCACTGGGGCCGCGCATCCCGCTGCTGGGGGTCTGCCTGGGCCATCAGTGCATCGGCGAAGTCTTCGGCGGACGCATCGTGCGCGCGCCGGAGCCAGTTCACGGCAAGACCTCGCTCATCTACCATCGCGGCATGGGCGCGCTGGCCGGGCTGCCGCGGCCATTCGAGGCGGCGCGCTACCACAGCCTGATCGTCGAGCGCGCAAGCCTGCCGCCCGCGATGGAGATCATCGCCGAGACAGCGGATGGCCTGATCATGGGGCTGTGCCATCGCGCGTATCCCATTACAGGTGTGCAGTTTCATCCAGAGTCCATCCTGACACGCGCGGGCAAAGGCATCCTGCGCAATTTCCTGGAGCAGGGCAATCAGACGTTGACGGCGGTAGCGACCGCAGCGGGAGAGAGCAGATGATACGCGAGGCGATTGCGAGCCTTATCGGCGGGCGCGCTCTGAGCGAGGCTGAGGCCACCGCGACGATGGATGAGATCATGTCGGGGATCGCCACGCCCTCGCAGTTGGGGGCGTTTCTGGTGGCGCTGCGGCTGAAGGGCGAGACGGTGGACGAGGTGACGGGCATGGCGCGCGGCATGCGCAACGCAGGCGTGCATGTCCCGCTGCCCGCGCAGACCCACGCCGTCGATACCTGTGGCACGGGGGGCGATGGCGCCGATACGTTCAATGTCTCCACGGCGGCGGGACTGCTGGTGGCGGCGCTGGGCCAGCCGGTGGCCAAGCACGGCAACCGCGCCGCCTCGAGCCGCTGCGGTAGCGCCGACGTGCTGGAGGCGCTGGGCGTGAAGCTGGAACTGGGGCCAGAGGCGGTGGCGCAGTGCATCGAGCGCACGGGCTTCGGCTTCATGTTCGCGCCGACCTACCATCCTGCCATGCGCCACGTCGGCCCGACCCGCCGCGAGATCGGTGTGCGTACCGTCTTCAATATCCTCGGCCCGCTGACCAATCCGGCGGGCGCGCAGTACCAGAGCCTCGGCGTCGCCGACGCCAAACTCGTGCCACTGATGGCGCAGGCGTTGCTGCGGCTGGGCTGCGCGCGGGCGCTGGTCGTGCATGGGCTGGACGGTGTGGACGAATTCAGCCTGAGCGGGCCAACGCTGGTGGCGGAGGTGCGCGGCGCGAGCGGCGATGTGGTCGAATATCAGGTGACACCGGAGAGCGTGGGGCTGGCCGAGCGCTCGCGCGAAGAGCTGCGCGGCGGCGACGCGCAGTATAACGCCGCCCTGCTGCGGCGCACGCTCTCCGGCGAGCAGACCGGGGCGACCGCCGACATGGTGGCGCTCAACGCGGGCGCCGCGCTCTACGTCGCGGGCCGCGCGCCCACCATCGCGGAGGGCGTGCGCCTGGCGCAGGATGGCCTGCGCAGTGGACGTGCCATCCCCACGCTCGACGCGCTGGCGGCCACCTCGCAACGGCTGGCGGGCGTCGTCGCCTGATCTACGCGCAACGCCGCATCGACACATCGAAGGAGAGCGCGCATGACCGCATCGCAATCGAGCCTGCCCACCTCAGCCTTCTTTCGCCTGGAGCAGTTGGGCGAAGGGGTCTATCATGCCATTGCCACGCCTGGCTCCGGCTCGCTGGGCAATGCGGGCATCATTGATCTGGGCGGCCAGACGCTGATCTTCGATACGATGATGACCTCGGCGGCGGCGCGTGATCTGCGCGCGGCGGCGGAGCGGCTGACCGGACGAGCGCCGCGCTACGTGGTCAACAGCCACCTGCACATCGATCACACCATCGGCAATGGCGTCTTCGATGAGGCGACCATCATCGCCACGACACAGACCGCAGCGCTCATCGCGGCGGAGAATGAGGCGTTTCTACGCGAGCTGCGTGAGCACGGCGCCGAGATAGATGCCAAAGCCCGCGCCGAGGCCGCCGCAGCCAGCGATCCCGCTGTGCGACGCGACTTGGAGCAGCAGAACGATGACTATCTCGCTCTGCTGCGCGAGGCCCACCAGACGCGCTCGCGCCCACCCGATGTCACCTTCGAGTCGCGGCTGACCATCCACGGCGCCAGGCGACAGGCGCACCTCATCTCGTGGGGCGGCGGCCACACGCCGAGCGACGCCGTGCTCTATCTGCCGACCGAGCGCGTCCTGTTCTCCGGCGACCTGATCTTCTATCGCTGCCATGCCTCGATCAATCGCGGCGACCCCGCCGAGTGGCTGCGCATCCTGGGAGAGATGGAGAAGCTGGACATCACCAGCCTGGCGCCGGGGCATGGCGAGGTCGCATCGCCGCAGGCCATCGCCGAGCAGCGCGACTATCTGGACGCCATGCTGGCGCGGGCGCTGCAAAAGGTCGAAGCGAGCGAGACAGACGAGCAGATCGCCGCCGCGCCCCTGCCAGCGGAGTATCGCGACTACGGCTTCGCCAGCGGCTTCGCTCAGACACTACTCGCGCTGGCGCAGTATCAGCGCAAACGGATGACAAGCGCGTGAGCGATGGCGGCAGCCTCAGCGCCGGGAAACGTGAGCAGGAACGTGTTGCGCAAAATTGACTGTGTGATGATCCGCGTGGATGACGTCGCCGCTGCCGCGCACTACTACGAGCGGGTCTTTGGCCTGCTACCGCAGTGGAGCGGCGGCGACGCCGTTGGGCTGAAGTTTCCCGACTCGGACGCGGAGATTGTCCTGCACCGCGACGATGACATCCCGTCACCTGTCGAGGTTCACTACCTCGTGGACGATGTCATCTCTGCGGTTGACGCCTGCGCCAGCCAGGGTTGTGAGGTCTTGACGCCCCCGTTCGAGATCACCATCGGGAAGTGTGCGGTTATGCGGGACCCCTTTGGCGTGCGGCTGTGCATACTGGACCTCACAAAAGGACTGCGACCGCTGAATCTGGCGGCGGATGCGACGCAAGGGAACGGCCAATGACACAACCGCCTGACGGGCCTGAGACATTTCTGGAGCGCATCATCGCTTCCACGCGCGCTGATCTGGCCGAGCGGCAGGCGCGCGTCCCGCTGGAGCAGATGCGCCAGCAGGCGGCGGCGGCGCCCGCTCCGCGCGACCTCGCGGCGGCGCTGCGTCCGCTACCCGCTGGCCCGGCGCGGCTGATCGCCGAGGTGAAGCGCGCCTCGCCGTCGAAGGGGCTGCTGGCCGAGCGCTTCGATCCGGTGGCGCAGGCGACGGCCTACGCGGCGGGTGGCGCGGCGGCCATCAGCGTGCTGACTGAGCCGCGCCACTTCCTCGGCGCGCTGGAGCATCTGAGCGCCGTGCGCGCGGCGGTGGATGTCCCCGTGCTGCGCAAGGATTTCCTGCTCGATCCGTATCAGGTCTACGAGGCGCGGGCGGCGGGAGCCGACGCCGCGCTGCTGATTCTGGCGGTGCTGGATGACGCGCTGGCAGCCGACCTGCTGGCGCTGATCCGCTCGCTGGGCATGGAGGCGCTGGTGGAGGCGCACAACGCCACCGAGGTGGAGCGCGCCGTGCGGCTGGGCGCCAGCGTCATCGGCGTGAATGCGCGCGATCTGCGCAGCTTCGCTGTGGATACGGCGGCGGCGGTGCGGCTGCGTGCGCTGGTTCCCGCCGACCGCGTCTACGTCGCCGAGAGCGGCGTCATGAGCTGGCGCGATGTGGCGCAGGCGCGAAGCTGGGGCGCCGACGCTGCGTTGGTGGGCGAGGCGCTGATGCGCGCGGCTGACCCCGTCGCCATGACACGCGAGCTGGCCACCGCCCCCGGCGGCGTCACAGCCGCGCTCTTCGGCGGCGCAGGCCAGCCTTTCATCAAGATCTGCGGGCTGGCGCGCGTGGAGCAGGCGCGGGCCGCCGCGCGCCTCGGCGCCGACGCCATCGGCCTGAATTTCGCGCCGATGGCGCCCGAACACCGCCGCGTCTCGGTGGAGCAGGCTGCGCATCTCGCCGCCAACGCCGGAGCCACGCTGCCCGTGGGCGTCTTCGTCAATCCGGGCGCGCAGCAGGTCGCCGAGATCGCCCATCGCGTCGGGCTGGGGGCCATCCAGCTCAGCGGCCATGAGTCGGCGCAACATTGCGCGCAGGTGGGGGCGGCGTCGGGCCTGCCCGTC
>DATBTW010000132.1:0-10480 GCA_036559055.1 Ktedonobacterales bacterium | reverse complement strand
TCTCCATCACCCCCACCACCACAATCCGCCCATGAGCGCCGCCGCTCAGACATCACAATGATTACCGTGTTATCGGCGTCGCTCAGATACCTTAACGCGGGCGCCCAATCGCAGTAACGACATGCTTGCTATAGTCCCACATGGGCGATGAACCGCAGGGTTCTCGCCCCGCGCTCTAGCCACGCAGCGCCGCCCCGCCGCCTGCTTCGGCTACCGCTGGCAGCAGCGCAGGCGCGCAACCGGGCGCCGTGACCGCCGCGGCCGCCACCTCCTCCTCGTCGCGTCATCCCCTCACATCGGCCAGGATTCGGCCAGGGTATCGAACTTCAGTGGGGTAGTCGGCGAACGCCGACTACTCGTTCTCCATCTTGATCCAGCCCTTGCGGAGCGCATGAACCACGGCCGCAGTGCGGTCGTTGACCGAGAGCTTCTTCAGGATGGACGTGATATGGTTCTTTACCGTTTGATCACTTATCCCTAACGACTTGGCAATCTCTTTGTTACTGTTGCCGCGCGCAATGTAATCTAATATCTCAATCTCGCGGCCAGAGAGCGGCGAATAGAGTGGTTGCACCTCCGGCGGCTCCTCGGCAGTCATCTCCCGGAAGACACGCAGCACGCGCTTGGCGACGGTGGGGCGCGAGAGCACGTTGTCGTTGATGATGTAGATGCCGCGGCTGACTTTGCGCACGGCCTCCACCAGCTCTTCTGGCGAGATGCCCTTCAGCAGATAGGCCGCTGCGCCCAGCTTCATCGTCTGGAAGAGCTGCTCCTCATCCTCGAACGCCGTCAGCATGATGATGGCGACGCGCGGGCTGGCGTGGCGCAATTGGCGGGCAAGCTCGAGCGCGTCATTGGTCGAGAGCAGCGCATCGATCAGGATGACATCAGGCATGTGCTGCTTGGCGAGGTCTAGCCCCTCGCGGCTGCTGGAGCTTTCCGCGATCACCACACAGTCGCCTGCCCCCTCCAGGGTGGCGCGGCAGCCCTGACGAAACAACGGGTGCTCATCTATCAGCATGATTCGAATCGAGTCCATGGAGCGCCTCTCCCACCACATGTCAGCGCCGCGCCGTGCCAGGCGTCCACCGCCTGCTATTCGCTCTGCGCTCAGGTAGTATATCCACAATTCGCTTGTGTAGCCACAATGGGCTAGGACCCGCAGCGCACAAAGAGGCGCTGGCCGATGAGCCAGCGCCTCTCACCATCGCCCCACTCCTCAATGCGAGTGGGGCGATGCCTCTCTCATCGTGTCCGGCTTGCCAGGTCAGGCGGAGTACTCGCTGAGCAGCTCGCGGAACTGCTTGGACAGCTCGATGGCCTCCTCGAAGGGGCGCTGCCAGACATTGCGCCCGAAGATCAGGCCGGTGGCGCCCGCGTCCATCGCGATGCGCGCCTTGGAGATGATGTCGCCTTCGCCCTGCATCTCGCCGCCACTGAAGAGCACCAGCGCCTTGCCCGCCGACTCCACGACCATGCGGGTCGCCTCCTCGCGCGAGGGGGTCAGCGTGTTGTACGGCTTGGGCGCTGCTTTGTCCTTCTCCGGGTCGCTCTTGGGGACGTTGATCTTGACGATGTCCGCGCCCAGCTCGCTCGCCACACGCGCTGCGTAGTCGATGGCGTAGAGGCTGTCGCGCCCACCCTTCTTTTCGATAGCCTCGCCGCGCGGGTAGGCCCACACGATGATCGGCATGCCGTAGCGGTCGCATTCCTCGCGCATGCGACGGAACTGCTCGAAGTCCTCGGCCTGCGCGGGCGAGCCGACATACAGCGTGTAGCCCACCGCGTCGGCGCCCAGACGCACGGCGTCTTCCACGCAGGCGATCATCGGCGAGAACGCCTGGCTGTCGGGCGGAATCTCCGTCTTGCCGTTGAGCTTGAGCACCAGCGGCACAGCGCCCGCATATTTGTACATATGCTTCTGCGCGATGCCATACTGGTAGACGATGCCAGAAAACCCGCCTTCTTTTGCCAGGCGGAGCTGGAAGTCAGGATCCTTCGATGGGGGATTCACAAAGAAGTCACGTGGGCCGTGCTCCAGACCCTGGTCGATTGGCAGGAACATCAGCGTGCCATTGCCGGGGCCAAAGCTATAGAGCAGCCGGTGGAGACGAGTCTTCTTGCCAATGCTGAGGTCGAGATCGGCGAGCGTTGGCCGTTTTACGCGCGTCATCGCCATGACAGTTTCTCCTGTGCGCAGTGTCCGGCGGCGTCCTGGCGCCAACAAACAGTGAGCGCGCATCTCGCCGGGCATACAACGGCGATGCGATGGGCCGCCCGCGCCCCGGTCAGAACACTGTCTGGGTGGGCAAAGCGCGTCTCCATCCTCAACGCCGCGTCTCTCGCCATTGAGAGACACCTGTAGTCTATCATGCGCCATCTGCGCGCGACAAATCGCGCCCTCACCCCGGCCCTCTCCCAGAGGGAGAGGAGACGGAGGGATCGCCCATGGCTGGAGTTGATACGCGCGGCGAGAACCTCACCCCGGCCCTCTCCCACAGGGAGAGGGAGCAGGAACGGCTTCGTATGGCCAGCGTGTAGTAGAACTCCCCGCGCCCTCTGGGAGAGGGGTTGGGGATGAGGGCCGATACTGGCGGGCGCGTTCAGCCGTTGACTCACTGACGATGGATTGCGTGAGATGGCGCGACGATGGGAGTGACGATGAGCAGCCAGGCCCACGGGCCAGCGAATGCCGCGCGAGCGTGGCTGGCGACGCGGCTGGCGACGCACGTCTGGGGCGGCTGGGCGCTGCGGCTGGCGCTGGCGGCCATCTATCTCGTCGGCTGGAGCCTGCTCAGCCAGATTCACATGCAGACGACCGACCTCGAACGGTTCTACATCCCCGCCGCGCTGGTGGCGCAGCACGGGCGCCCGCTGTTCATCTATAGCAGTAGCCATCTGCGCGATTACCCCCTGGCAAATGGCCCGCTGAGCGTCGCGCCGCTGGTGGGGGCGCTGGCGCTGGCGGGCTGGCTCGGCTGGCTGCCCAGCACGGCGCTGACACGCCTAGTTGTCGTCGCAGTCTATGGTGTCTTCGCGCTGCTACTGGCGCGCGAGGCGGTCGCGGTGATTGATCGCTGTTCCCCGAAGCCGCTGCGCGGACCTCGGCGGCTGCTGGTCTACGAGGTCTTTCTGATCTCGCTGCAACTCTGGCAGAGCATGCTCTATTACGGCCATGTGGAGCAGCCACTGATGCTGTGGCTGGCGCTGGTGGGCGTGCGGCTGGTGGGCGAAGGCAAGCCTCGCCGTGCGGGCGTCTGGCTGGCGCTGGCGCTGCTCACCCGCACCACGGCGCTCACCATCATCATCCCCGTCGCGCTACTCTTCATCGCGCACGCCGACTGGCGCGGGCTGCGGCGTCTCAGCGTGGCGCTGGCGGCGGTGGTCGTCGGCGGGCTGGCGCCCTTCGCCCTGGCCGATGGACGCGATCTGCTCTACTCGCTCGTCACCTTCCACAACACGGCGCTGTCGCAGGGTGGCAACCTCTGGACGCTGGCGAGCGGGACGGCGCTGGCGGCGCTGCCCCAGCGCGCCGATGGCGTCTTCGTGCTGGCGGCGACGCTGGCGGTCGCGGCGATCATCCTGCGCGCACGCCCCGACCTGCGCGCCAACTCGCGCGACTTCTATCTGCTACTGGCGCTGTGCAGCCTGTGTCATCCCGCCTTCATCAACATCTTCTGGCCCTACTACCTGCTGGAGGCGTACACCTTCTGCGCTATCTGGTGGCTTGCGGGCATCGGCGCGCTGGCGCAGGCAGGGCAGCGGGCGCGCTGGTGGTGGTGGGGGCTGGCGCCTCTCGGCGTGACGCTGCTGGGGCAGGCGCGGCAATATGGGCTTGCGCAGCTCGAAGCGCCAGCCCCAGCGCTGACGGTCGCCGCCTGGAATCTGGCGACCTGCGTGGCGCTGCTCGCGCTGATGGCGACGCTCACCTGGCGGCTGTTGCGCGGTCCCGCCAGCAGGCCGCTGGCCGCCGCGCCTGCCACGCCGTAACTCCGGCCCTGCGCCACTATCCTCGACCTGGGTTCCCCCTCCCGTCGCAAGGGGAGGGGGACAGGGGGAGAGGCGCTCCCGCTTACACCAGCGCGCCCGTGCGGGCCAGCGTGCGGATGCGCTCCGCCGCTTCGGCCTGACTCAGCCCGCCCTGCTGGAATTGCGCCAGCACATCGTCGAGCGCGGCGTGGCCATTGGCCGCGACCACGGCGCCTGCCTCGGCAGCGGCTCCGGCTGGCTCGACTTGTGGCCGTGGCGCGCGTGTGAACTGCCCTTCTCGCGCCGCCAGCCAGAGATACAGCCCGCCCAGCGCGAGGCCCACAATCAGCGCCGCGCCCGCCTGGCGCGCCACATCTTGCCAGTTGGGCAGCGGCACGCCTAGCGTCGCCGTGACGACTGAGTAGATCAGCGTCGCAGCGGAGCCAGCCGTCACCAGCGCGCCCGCCGCCAGCAACACCAGCACAAAGCCACGGCGCGGCCCCTTGATGCCCTCAGCGCGGCTGCTCGCGCCCAGCCACAGCGCCAGCGGTACATATGCCAGCCCGGCGATGGCAGTGGCGATAGCCTGATGCCAGTTCGTATCGGTCGGCTGCCCGCCAGGGAAGAGCCTGATGAACGCATCGTTCAGCAGCATCCAGGCGCCCACCCAGAACGGCCCCGCGAAGATCGCGCCGCCGATCGCGCGCAGTGTCAGGCGCGTCGTCGGCAGATCCAGCGGGAGATGCGCCTCTGAGCGTGTCAGCCGCCAGCCATAGACCGCCAGCGCCAGCGCCGCGAAGACCAGCGTGGGCGCGGCGTTGTACTGATTGAAGTAATCGGGCGCCGCGCCAGAGGTCGTCAACAGCCGCAGCAGATACTCGACGATTTGCTGCAAGCCAATGATCAGCGTGATGACTCCGGCGGCGAAACCGAGCAACAGGAAAACCGGGCGAATGAGCGTGCGCTGGAAGCCTGCACGGAAAAGGTAGACCAGCCATACGACGATGACCAGCGCGGCGGCGGCCCATACCCCGATCAGATCAGAGCCGACACAGACGGGCAGATATGGCCCCTCGAACGGCCCGGTCGGCTGCGTCGCCACGCAGGGGATGGCGCCGCTGGCGTTGCCGATCAGATTCTCGGTGCGATAGACGGCGCTCGACAGGTAGGAGAGTGTGATGAGCGCGAGAATCAGCCCCATGCCGTCGATGCGCAGCCGCTGGAAGACCAGCGCGGCCCCGCGTGTTGGCGTCGCCCGGCGGCGCTCCCATTCCAGCGCCAGCGCCAGGCCCAGTGCGGCAATAGCCGTCGCCAGCGCCGTCGCCAACTCGTTCTGGAACGTGAGATCGAACTGCGAGAGCGCACCGGCCCCTGAGAAAACGGCGGTCAGCGTGGCGATCAGCAGCGCCAGATTCAGCGTGAAGGCGCGCACGCCGCTCTCACCGGGCCGCGGGTCGCTGGCCATGTCGCGGCGTATCAGCCAGTAGTGCAGGCCACCCAGCCCCGCGACGATGATCAGCGTAACGAGCGCCAGTACGACATTCTGCGTCACATCGGCGCCTGAGGTCACTGAGCCATACCTGCCGCGCAGCCCCGTCAGCTCCAGCAGCACGCGCAGCAGCGAGTAGACGCTGAACGTCAGGAAGACGGCCAGCGCGATTGTGACGACATAGAGATAAGCGCGATACAGTCCCCTGGCCATGATGAGTCCCTCCTCCACCGCGAGCCTCGAGGTCGGGCGGATGCGATACGCGCGACGAGCGGGGATGGGATGAATGAGCAATTATCCCCCGCCTGACTGTTATACGTTGTTGGGGGCTGTTGCGGTAGTGGCGCAAGCCGCAAAAAGCGCCCGGCGTGAACGAAAATACACCGTTCTACGCAGGGCGCTCGCAACTGGTCGCGGAGGGATTAGTTCAGGGCCACGGGATGATAACCATTTTGCTTTTCGCAGATGTGACCTTCGCTCATCGGTCGATTGCAGAAGGGGCAGCGCGGGCGACCCATCAGCATCAGACTGTTGATGCTGGAACAGAGTTGCTGGGCCTGCTGCCGCGTGAAGAGCACTGAGAAGAGCGGCTCATCGCCCTCGCGCGCGTAGAATTCGCCATCGCGCTCGACCACTTCCAGCGGCGTCGCGCGCAGCAGCATCTCCTCGTCGTCGTCATCGTAGCCGAGCTGCATCGGCCCCACGATGAACTCGACATCGGGATTGTTGGGGAAGTCCACTGGCGCGCCGGGCGGCGGTGTGGGGTCGGCCTGCGCCTCGGCGCGCAGGGTCATCACGCCGGTAGTCTGGGCCAGCACCTTCTCGATATGCGAGCTGAGCGATTCGAGTTGATCGCGCTCCAGCCAGAGGCTGGCCGATCCTCGCCCGCTGCGCACGAAGATCCGAAAGCGTCGTGCGCCCGGCTCGCCGATGGATTCGGCGTCAAAGACTTCGGCGCGTCCAAAGTCGTAATAGTCGTCACCCATAGCTGGCCTCGAATCTCTGGGCGTCGGGCGGTTGCTGGCGCTGCGCGCTCAGCAGGCGCTCAGCAGGCGCTCAGCGGGCGCGGCGCCAGTGACAATCCTATGTACTATCGCACATATGCGTTCCCTCTACCTACGCTGTGCGGCGTCGCGGGTTCGCTCGGCGCGCACTCAGCGCGCCGCGTGACCCGCCCTGGCATAGGCGCGCGCGCCGAAGACGCTGATGACGCAGCCCAGCGCGAGCGCAGGCAGCCCCACCAGCAGCAGAGCGGGCGCCAGATGCTCGCCGAGTGCGGTGGAGAGCTTGCCCACCGCCCACGAGGCCCAGATGTCGCCCAGCAGGTGCGAGAGCAGCATCGTTACCGCCAGCGCTGTCGCCCGCAGCGCCGGAATGGTCACATCCGGCGGGATGGCCGTCAGCGCGGCGGCGGGCAGATTGAGGGTGAAGGTGGTCAGCGTGACGGCGATGAGGAACAGCGGCAGCGAGCCAGTCAGCAGCATCGCGCAGTAGCAGGGGATGGCTAGCGCGAAACCGATGGTGACGGCCAGCACGCGCCCACCGGGCAGCCTGCGATTCAGCCAGTCGGAGAGCTGGCCGCCGAGGATGGCGCCGAGGAAGCCGCCGAACACCAGCGTCAGCCCCAGCGCAAAGGAAGCGTGCGAAGCGCCCATGTGAAACGGCCCGTGCCTGGCGCGCACATAGAGCGGCAGGAAGGTGATCGACGGCGTGATGACGATGAAGGATAGCGCCTGGAGCGCCACCACGAACCAGATCATCGGGATGCGCAGGGCTAGCTGTACCTGGAGCGCCAGCTCGCGGACCTCGGCGCGCAGCGAGGCGCGGGCTGGCATCGGTTGGGCGTCCTGCTCATCGGCTGCGGGCGCATCGCCAGCAGATTGGCCAGTGGCGTCGCCGGGATGATCGGCCATGCGCCAGGCCAGTGCGGCCAGCGCCAGCCCCGGCAGCGCCGTGAAGAGGAACGCAGCGCGCCAGGCGATGTGGGCGGGCAGCCATGCGAAGAGCGCCCCCGCCACCACGAAGGCCAGCAGCGCGCCGAGTACCTGCCCCACCTGCCAGCGACCGATGATGCTCGCGCGGCGCTGCGGAGGGTAGTAGTTGACGAGCAGCGCCACGCTGGATGGGCTGTAGCTGGCCTCGCCGATGCCCACCAGCGCGCGTGTGACGAAAAGCCCCCCGTAGCCGCGCACGAAGGCCGTCAGCCCGCTGAAGACGCTCCACACGGCCACGCCCAGCGAGATCGTTCTGGCGCGCGCGTGCAGGCGGTCAGCCAGCGCCGCCACGGGCAGCGCCGCCAGCGTGTAGACGAGCAGAAAGGCGCTGCCGAGCAGGCCGATGGCGTCATCGGTCAGCTTGAATTCGGTCTTGATGGTTGGCCCGACCGCCACAGCGATCAGGCGGTCGAGATAGTTCAGCGTATTGATGGCGAAGAGCAGCCAGAAGACCCACAGCGAGCGCCGAATGACCAGCCGCCCCCGCCCACTCTCCTGCGCCGCCTCGCGTGATGACGTGTCAACCATGAACGCTTCCACTCTGTTCTGGTCGGTTCCAGTTGGTTCCGCGCGACTCAGCCAGACTTCTGTGGCTGAGCGGCGATCCTTGCCGTGGTTCCAGATGCGCCAACGGAAAGCGCGCTCGCCTATTGTACAACGGCCCGCCGCGCGGCGGATGAGAGCTACTGCACAGAGGGGAGGACGAGAACCTGCGGCCAGGCGTTGCGCGCGGGGCGAGTACCTCACCCTCTGTCTCCCTCTCCCACGGGAGAGGGAGGACCCAGGCCAGGCATGTCGCACGGGGCTGGCCGACGCGACAACGGATGGTGTGCCGAAGCCGCCGTAGCTCCCCTCTCCCGCTTCAGCGGGGGGGGGGCTGGGGGTGGGGGCGCGCCCTCACTCCGCCAGGCGAATCGCGATGTAGCGATCCCAGCCAGCGTAGTCGGCGCCGAGGCGCAGGGCGGCCCCTGGGAAAGCGACGCGCGCCAGTCGCTCGACGGCGACGCCCTGATCGAAGCCGAACTCCAGGTAGAGTGAGGCGCCAGGGCGCAGGTAGCCAGGCGCCTGCTCCAGCAGACGGCGGATGTGACCCAGCCCGTCATCAGCGCTGTAGAGCGCCAGCGCTGGCTCATAGGCGCTGACGGTGCGCGGCACAGCGGGGTCATCGGGCGCGACATAGGGCAGGTTGGCGGTCAGCACGTCCACTGGCTCTGGTAGTGGCGCGAGCAGATCGCCTTGCAGGAAGGTGATGCGCGCGGCGACGCCCAGCCGCTCGGCGTTCTGGCGCGCCAGCGCCAGCGCATCGGGTGAGATGTCGCTGGCGTAGAGGCGCGGCAGGCGTGGCTCGCTGATCGCCAGCGCGATGGGGATGGCGCCGCTGCCCACGCCGATGTCGGCCACCAGCGGCGGCGATTGCGGCGCGCGGGCCAGCCGCTCGGCCAGGTCGGCCAGCGTTGCCTCGACCAGCAGCTCCGTCTCTGGTCGGGGGATCAGCGCGCGGTGGTCTACCAGCAGGTCCAGCCCCAGAAACTCACGATGCCCCGTCAGATAGGCCACCGGCTCGTGCGCCGCCCGCCGCGCGACCAGCTCAGCGTAGCGTGTCGCCCGCTCCGCCGAGAGCGCCCGCTCCGGATACGCCAGCGTAGTGGCGCGACTGGCGCCCGTCACCTGCCCCAGTAACACCTGTGCGTCGAGGCCGGGCGTCTCGCCGACCTGCGCCGCGCGCAGCCAGACCTCGGCCAACGCCAGCGCCGCGCCCACTGTGCGCGCCCCGGCCAGCGCGTCGCGCCGCGCGTCCTCGTCATCCTCAGCCATACGCGCCTTGCCTTGCGTCCGCCGTCGCGGCCATCAATGACCGGCGCACGGCACGATGAGGGCATAAATGCCCCCAAGGTCGCGGCGCCTATCCCAACCGCCAGCCAGCCCATCCTACCAGGAGTACGACACGATCTGATTCTGGATCAGCGGCCCCTTGAAGGCTTGCTGCGCCTTGGCGGCCAGATCGTTGAAGGTTCCCAGGTCGGTGATCTGCTGTGGGCCTGAGATGTTCCCGCGTGTCACATAGACCGCCAGCGTTGGCTGGTCGCCCGCCTGCTTCTCCACCAGCTCGGTGTACGTGCCGTGGCCGCTGGCGTCCACCGTATAGGCGTGCGGCGTGTACCAGGAGAGGAAGATGGTCTGGGTGTGCGACTGTGGACTACTCTCGCAATCCGTATACTCCTGTACATGAGCGTTATAGCTGCCCCAATCAGTTTGCTGGGTCGACCCACACATGACCAGCAATGGCCCCATCACCATCTCACGCCCAGCCACATCGCTGTTGGTCGAGACGCCGTAGATGCCATGCGCCTGCGAGCAATCGCTGATGATGGTTGCGTAATTAAAGCTCTGACAATCTTGCGGGCCGAAGATCGCTGGCGCGAAACCTGACCAGCCAGTGAGCGTGGCGTTGCCGGGGAGATAGGTGCGCTGCATGTCGCTGTAGTCATCGAATGGCGAGCCGGGATTGAAGACGCTGCCCGTCTTGTTGTACGTCACGGAGACGGCCAGCCGATGGTACGCGCCCCCGTTGGGCAGCAGTGTCACGAGGTCGGTCTGCGTCTCGGTGACGTAGAGGTTGGCCTTGTTGCCGCCGTCGTTGGTGTCCACGACGAAGAAGCCATCGCCGCCGCCGGTGGCCACCGCCGAAGACAACCCCAACTGCTGCAAGATCAACTCGGCGCGCGGGTCAGCCAGGTAGACCTGCAAATCCTTCGACTTGATGGCCTGCTCGGCGATGTTGAAGATGGTCTTCAGGCCAGAGCCGTGCAGCGACTTGAGCCGCGTGAGCAGCAGCGACGCCAGATCGTGCGTGAACTGCTTGCGATCTTGCCCGGTGGCAGTCGGTTTGTCGAGCTGATAGGTGTGAATCTCGGTTTCGAGATTGCTCGCTGTCACCGTCACGCCATATTCGGGCATCGGTAGCGGGCCAGTCGCCTGCAGGATGTCCTCGATCAACACGGGCGTGAAGGCCACGACGCCCTGAATC
>DATBTW010000131.1:0-36643 GCA_036559055.1 Ktedonobacterales bacterium | reverse complement strand
AAGACCATGCGCTGTCGCCCCGACTTATCGATCAGGAAGAGCGCGACGGTATGGTTGACATCGGTTGGCGTGGCCTTCACGTAGATGTGGTAGGCGTGCCAGACCGGCTCAAGTTGGGCCTGCGTGCCGAGCAGCACCTTGATGGGAATCGTGACCTTGTTCTTCTGCATGAAGGCAGTCGCGTCAGCCGTCGTGTTGTTGGGGTTGACGGAGACGACGATCCAGTTGACCTGGCTGGCCTTCTGTGCCCCCATGAAGAGCGCGGTCTGGTTGAGCAATTGCGCCTGGATGGGACACTCTTGCGTGCAGGTCATGTCCATGAAAGTCAGCACGGTGGGCCGCCCGCTGAGCGATTGCGTCGTGACGAGCGCGCCGTTCTGGTCGCGCAGGCTCATCTGAGGAACCGGGTCGTTGAGCGCCGTGCCGCCGACCAGCGCCGGAGCGGCTGGCGCGGCGTCGCTGGTGAGGCGCTGGTGGATAATGGCCACGGCCCCCACCAGCACGACCAGCACGATCACGATCAAGCGCGAGATGTTACGAAGTCGCATGCCTCAATACCTTGCTGCCGTCGCCGCTCGCTAGTGGAAGATGTGGTCGATCACCATCGCAGCGAAGATCAGCGCCAGATAGTAGTTCGAGAACCAGAAGACCGTGCGCGCCTCTTTCAGCGTGCGAATGCGCATCAGACGCACGGCCAGCACGATCAGCCCACCGCCGAGCAGCAGCGCCACGGCCAGATAGAGGTAGCCCAGGGCGCCGATGACGAAGAGCGAGAGGCTGCACGCCGTCAGGACTACACTATACAGCACGATCTGCCGATAGGTCGCGCCCTCACCCTTGATGACTGGCAGCATCGGCACGCCTGCCCGCGCATAGTCTTTCTTCAGCACCAGCGAGAGCGCCCAGAAGTGCGGTGGCGTCCACATGAAAATGATGACGAACATCCAGAACGCGGGCCACGCCAGTGAGCCAGTCGCCGCCGCCCAGCCCACCAGCACCGGCACGGCGCCAGCCGCGCCGCCGATCACGATATTCTGGGTGGTGGTGCGCTTCAGCCACATCGTGTAGACGCAGACATAGAAGAGGATGGCCGAGACCGCCAGCCCGGCGGCCAGCCAGTTCGCGCTGATGCCCAGGATGAAGAATGAGAGCACGCCCAGCGTGACGCCAAAGATCAGCGCATGCAGATCGGAGACGCGACCAGCGGGCAGCGCGCGCGACTTCGTGCGGCTCATCAGCTTATCGATGTCGCGATCCCAGTAGCAGTTGATGGCGTTGGCGCTGCCAGCGGCGAACAGGCCGCCCAGCAGCGTGCCCAGCGTGACACTGACGGGCGGCAAGCCATGCCCCGCAAGCGCCATCGCCGCCAGCGTCGTCCCCAGCAGCAACACCGTGACATGCGGTTTCATCAGGCCGATGTAGCTTGAGAGGACGACGCGCCAGGCTGCGCTCGCCCGCTCAGTCGTGGCGCGAGTGGATGTCGCCGAGGATGCCGCCGAACTCATGTGTTGCATGCGGGAGACTCTCTTTCGCGCTGGTCACCCATTCAGGAGCGGGCGCCCAACGGGGTGGTTGGTGGTCAGCCGGGGTCGCGTGGACAGGCGGCATGGTCACGTGGACTGCGAGGACGCTGCGGCCAGGCTGGCGGCAATCTGGGCATCGACTGTAGCCTGCCGTCGCTCGTCGTCACGAAGCCAGAGTGCCAATGCGATGATGATCGCCGAGATAAAGAGGATGGTATCGGCAGCGTCCATCACGCCCCCTGCCAGATGAATATCGGTCACCGCCGAGATCGCGCCCGCCGCGCGCGGAAGAGCAGCGTAGTAGGGGTAGATCGGCGTCGTCGAGAACATGAACGCGAACCCCAGCACGTTGCCCCACATCGCCGCAAGCGCGAAGTACGCGGCCTGCGCGGGATACGACAGGCGCGGCTTGAATGGCAACGATGGGATGAGCTGCGACCAGAAGAAGACCGCCGTCACCAGGAAGCACATATGCTCCAGCGCGTGAATCGTGTCGTTCTCGGTCGCGGCGTCATACAGCCACGGCAGATGCCAGGCGCTGAAGAGCACCGTGAAGGCGAGCCACGAAACCGCTGGCTTGCGCCAGAAGCCGACAATAGCCTCCAGCGTGCGCAGCGGCCAGCGCGCGCCCGCCATCCACCGCAGCGACGCGCGGCGCGCGCTTAGCGGAACCCCGCGCCAGATCAGCATGAATGGCTGGCTGAGGAGGAGCAGCGGCGCGGCCACCATCGTCAGCAGTTCGTGCTGGATCATGTGCATGTAAACCAGCGAGTCGGCTGCCGTATCGAGCGGTGAATCGAGCGTGAAGAAGATGACGAGCAGCGCCAGGATGAACAGCGCCGTGCGCCAGCGCGAGAGATGGCGGCGCTCGATGCCAGTGCGCTGAGCGTAGCGGTATCCGGCCCAATAGAGCACGCCGGTGATGATCAGGCCGACCACCACGGGCGGATCTATCGACCAGTTCGCCAGTACCGCGCCCAACGTCGAGAGTTGCATCGAGACGCCACCTTGTCATACCGCGTTCACTGCGTGTTTCCGCCGACTGCGGGCGGCTGCTAGCGATTGCTAGTGCAGAGGGCCGGGCAGCAGGATCGGCAGCAGATAGCCGATGATGCCGAAGATGACGACCCAGTACCAGTAGTAGCCAATCGTCGTGATGCCCATATGATGCTCTTGCGTGTAGCGGCCCTGCAGCGCGCGAACGGTGATGCCGATCACGAACATCAGGCCGAGCAGCATATGGTAGATGTGGTAGCCGGTGAAAAGTACGTACATGCTGGCGAATCCGCCGCCCGACTGTGTGAACGGCAGATGGCCCATGTACTGGATGTTGGCGACCAGGGCGACAATCCAGAGGATCGCCGCCAGCGTGATGCCCAGCTTCACCAGGCCACCGAAGCCCGCGCGTACGGCCCAGTGCGCCAGGATGAAGCACAGGCCGCTCGCCACCAGAATGCCCGTCTGGATGGTGGTCTGCATGACGTCGATATTCTTGGTTCCATCAGGGAACCAGAGATTATTGACATTCACGCCGCGCAGGAAGACATAGGCTGTGATCAGGAAAAGGGCGAACATGACGTCTACGATCACGTAGAACAGCATGCCGAGACGGACTTTGCCCTCTTCGTCTATGTGGCTGGCGTGGCCCGCGACATCGTGGCCCTGCCCACCGAGGGAAATCTCCATTGCAAGCCTCTCTCGTATCGTCTCTCGGGGTGTTGAAGCTGCGAGCGCGCCGTACGCGGCAAGTGTGACAAGCGCCGACCACGCCCGCAGCCTGAACACATCTGAACTACCCGAGCGCGGGGCCAGCCTCCACATTGGGAATCGGCACAGCGGACGGCGTCACTGGCTCGCCGTAGTTGTACGGGCCAGATGTGACGACCGGGATCTTCTCGAAGTTCTCCAGCGGCACTGGCGTGGGAACCGTCCACTCCAGCGTCTTCGCGCCCCACGGATTCTGCTCTGCGATCGGGCCTGCCTTCCACGAGTAGATCACGTTGTAGAAGTACAGGATCACCGACGCGCCCAGCAGGAACGCCGAGATGCTGGCGACGAAGTTGCCTCCCGCGAAGAGCGGCGAGTAGTCGGCGACGCGACGCGGCATGCCCTGCAAGCCCACGTAGAACATGGCCATGAAGGTGCCGTTGAAGCCGATCTGGATGCCCCAGAAGCTGATCCAGCCGATCTTCGAGTCCATCATGCGTCCGGTCATCTTCGGGAACCAGTAGTAGACCGCTCCGAGGAAGCCCATCAGCGAGCCGCCGACGATGGTGTAGTGGAAGTGCGCCGTGACGAACATACCGCCATGCAGCTGCACATCCGCTGGCACATCCGAGAGATAGACGCCGGTGATGCCGCCGATCAGGAAGCTCCAGATGAAGGCGAAACAGAAGGCCATGGTGACGGTCATCCAGAGACGACCTTTCCACATGGTTCCTAACAACACCAGGAAGATCAGGCCGGTCGGCACCGAGATCAGTTCAGTCGAGGCCATGTAGAAGCCGCGCAGTTCCGGCAGGAAGCCCGAGACGAACTCGTGGTGCATCCACACCAGGAAGCTCAGCACGACCACACCGAAGAGGCCCAGGATGGCCGTTTTGTAGCCAAAGAGTGGCTTGCGCGCGAAGACGCTGGTGGCGTCCATCACGAAGCCGAACGCTGGCAGCACGAGCAGATAGACTTCTGGATGCCCGAAGAACCAGAAGAGGTTCTGGGTCAGCCAGGCCGAGCCACCGCCGATGTAGCCATTGTTGGCATAGTCACCAGCCGTCGCGGCGTAGAAGAAGCTCGTGCGGAAGACGCGATCCAGCAGGATCATCACCACGTCCACCGTCAGCGAGGCAGTGCCCAGCGCCGACAGGATGGACGAGCCAATCGCGCCCCAGACGGTCATCGGCATGCGCGTGTAGCTCATGCCCGGAGCCCGCATCGTGATGACGGTCGTGATCAGATTGATCGCGCCCACCTGCGAGGAGACGCCCGCGAGGAAGACCGCCACGCCGAGCGCATCCATGCCGATGCCGGTCTGGTCGGCAAGGGTGCCGTAAATCGTCCAGCCAGTCTGCACACCAGCGCCCTGCGTCAGCGGATCGCCCAGGCCCATGAAGGGGATGAAGGCGTAGACCGCCATGCCGATGATCAGGAAGGCGATGCTGATCGCGTTTAGGCGTGGGAACGCCATATCGCGCGCGCCGATCATGATCGGGATGACGAAGTTGCCGAAGGGGCCGACGAAGAAGCTGATGACGGTCAGGATCATCAGCATGCCGTGCATGGTGACGATCGTGTTGTAGGTCTCCTTAGGGAAGGCCCACGCGCCGGGGAACAGCAGCTCCGTGCGGATCATCATCGCGCCCAGGCCGCCGAACGCCAGCATGATCATCGTGACGACGAGATACTGAATGCCCACGACCTTGTGGTCGGTCGTGAAGCGGAAGTAGCGAATCAGCCCATCATCTTTGCCCGCCAGGCGCAGTTCCTCGGCGTGATCGGGGTCTTTCATCCCGAACATCCAGGTGAAGGGATACTTGAGGGCGCCGATGCCGATGAACCAGCAGATGGTCATCAGAACGAAGCCGGCCAGGAAGCCTTGCTCCAGGAAGTTGCCAGACTGCCCGGGGCTGTTGAGATCCCAGTTGTCTCCGCCGATGACATGCCAGACATACTGCGAGCCAACGATGAAGCCGATGGCGGCAAGCACCGCGCCCGAGAAGTAGCTGGGCACGAGCTTTCTTGTCCAACTCATGGTGAACTACCCTTCCAGAGTGGCGCGGACTACGATCGCTTGCCGCTGGCGTCCAGAAGCGCCGCCTCAGGCAATTGTCCCGCTGAGGCGATGCCGTCTGGCCGCGCGCTCATCTGCTGCGACACCCACTTCCCAAAATCATTGGCCGACAGGACGATGACATTGGTGTTCATGTCCGAGTGCATCACCCCGCAGAGTTCCATGCAGCGCACGGTATAGTGACCGAGCTTGTTGGGTGTCGCGACGAACGTATTCAACTCGCCGGGAACCGCATCGGCCTTCACGCCCATCTCTGGAATCCAGAAGGAGTGGTGCACGTCGAGCGACGTGACGGTGAACTCCACGGGCTGATTGTCGATCAGGTACAGCGTGGAGGATTGGATGTTGTAGTCGGTGTAGGTGTAGTCGAAGATCCATTGCTGCGCTGTGACGCGCACATGCAGCGCCGACGACGGAGCGGCGGCTTCGAGCTCCGCCAGGCCGTTGAAGCCGATCACATAGAGCACCGTGATCAGCACGAAGGACGCTACCAGCCACCAGGCCAGCAGCTTGGCGTTGCCATGCACCTGCGGCCCGATGTCCGTCGGGCGCCCGCGCGAGCGGAACGCGAAGAGCGAATACGCCGCGAAGACTACCACCCCGACGAAGACCGGGATACTCAGCAGGGTGAAGATCTTCATGATGAAGTAGGCGTTATCGGCCACATCGGAGGCCAGGGGAGGAATGGCGCCGGCCTGGGCCAGTATGGGCGCCAGGAACAGATACAGCGCCGCCAGGGCGATGCTGACCACCACCCACAAGATGATCGGCGTGCGCAAATTGCCTCGTGAGTTCATGCGCGTTTAACCGTGCCTCTCTAAGCTCAACCAGCGCTCGGTCTGGGGCCACGACCGCAGACGAAGCGGCGGTCATTCACCGCATGAACCTACTTGACAGTGAATGTGCCGTTCATGTAGCCGTCAGTACCCATCGGGCCACCGAAGCCGTTGAAGCCAACGCCACAGGGGACGAAGCATTGCCACGCATACGAGCCTGGGTCGCCTGTCGTGAAGGTGAAGGTCGTGACGACCGGCTGATCGGGCATGCCAGCGTTATCGGTCTTTGCGGTGTCGGGTTCGCCAGTGAGCGGCACGCCGACATACAGCCAGGGCTGCTTGTTGCTGACGATTCCGTGGATCACGAAGGTATGCGACACCACCGTCGGATCGATCGTGCTCATGGCCTGGCCATCCACATTGATGGTTCCACCATCCACTCCCTGCGGCTTGAGGAAGTAGTTGTTGACGAGTGCGGAGGTGCTGTCGTAGTTGTTGATGACCATCGTCACTTTCGTGTGCGCTGGCACTACGATCTCGGGCTGGGAATACAGAACGTATTGCGAGTTGTAGTTCGGTCTGCACTGTGCGTATTCCGGATGGGACTTGACGAAATCCGGATCCGTGCAAGGGGCAAATGGGAAGACATCCTCTTTGACGGTTACACCGCCTGCGGTCGCCGCCGGCGCGTAGGGGGCCGGGATGAACGCAAAAGCGTTCAGCGCGAAGGCTACTCCTACCACGATGGCGGCAACGACCACGAGGAATCCCACCATGCCGAGATACTTGCGCATAACACCCATCTCCTGCTGTGGGGGATAGTCGAGCGCTGGTGGCGTCCCCGATGACGCCGCCCCACGCGACAGTACGAGGCGTCGCCGCACACCCCGCCGTACCTACAGTGGTAGCATACGAGGGAACATCATCACATGATGCGTTTGCATCATCTTTGCCGCCGCTCGTTCGGCGCGCCGAGCCGCTTCAGGTCACGATTTTCCAGGCAGGATGGGCATTCACTGGCTGTCAGCCAGCGCCAGCGCGCGAACGATTGCTCACAGCAGCGGGCCAGCGCGCACGCATGCGCCCATGCCGAGGGAGCCACACGCCATCAGGCGGGCGGTCGCGCGGAGATGGGGAGGCGAGGGAGCGGGCGGTCAGATGAGCTGGAGCTGCGAGGCGATGACCACCGCTTGCAGGCGCGAGTTGACGCCCAGCTTGTCGAGGACTTTGTTGACGTGATTGCGCGCTGTGACGCGCGTGATGCTGAGCGCGCGCGCGATGTCGTCAGTGGAGTAGCCCGCGCCGAGCAACCGCAGCACCTCCAACTCGCGCTGGGTGAGCGCCTCGGGCCGCCGCAGCTTCGAGCCACTCTCCGCTGACTCAGTCAGCGTCGTGGGTGGGCGCTCGTGCTGGGGTGAGCTGCGCATCGGCTCGGCCGTTGGCTCGGCTACGTCGTCGTCGCTGGCATGCTGGAGCAGGTGGACGAAGCGCGCCTGCCCCGCGCGGGTATGCGCGGCCAGTGTGGTCACCTGCACCCGCCGCGGCGCGCCTTCCACGGCAACAGGAATGGTGATGGAGAGATGATGGCGCGCCAGCGCGGAGATGGCCGGGTTGACCTGAGCAGGCTGTGCGCTGGCGAAATAGCGGCACGCCATGCACAGTGAGTTGTCGCCGATCTCCAGCGCCTCAAAGCAGCGCCTGCCGATGACGTCTTCGGCGCGCAGCCCAAGCAGACGCTCGGCGCCGTCGTTCCACGCCACGATGCGGTGCGCACCGTTGACGGCGAACGCCGGTTCATTCAATCCAAGGACATCGAGGACGAGTTCGTTCTCGTGCTGAGATGCCGCGCCTCCCATACGGGGCGACCCTTTCGTCGAGGCCACACTCAGGCGCCGTCGCCTGCCAGGATACCTGGTACCGCCGGATTCCGCTGCGCGTCACAGGGCGCGCGGCGACTGCTCTGTCGCATCATCGCCGTATTGGCCAATCGATTGTCCGCAGACGCAGGCCGCCCTTGGACAGGGAGCTATCTTACGCAGGAGCGCCCGTGACCCCGGGCCTGATTGAACTATAGTATACACCACAGGCGCCACACAGACAGTTCTCTACGGCTGAGAGACGGGCAGCGTCATTTGTGGCGCTCACCCGCCGCATGTGCGCATCCACAGGAGGCGTGAACTGGCATGACGAGTCACCGCAGCGTCCAGCAGGATTTCGCGCCAGATGAGCCGAACAGCGCCAGCGCGCTCGACCCGCGTTGGGCCAGCCCAGTGGTGGGGGGCGGGCGGCTGACGCTGGCGGAGACGGGGCTGCGCCTCTCGCTGGAGCGTGTCGCGGATCGCCACTACAGCAATGCGCAGTTCGACGATTATACTGGCAAGCGCGCCAGCGATTATCCCTGGCGCCCGCCGCTGCGGCTGCGTGTGCGCGTGCGGGCCTCGCACACCGCCTGGCCGACACGAGCCGCCGCGCCAACGACGCCAGAGGCCCAGGATGCTTCCGACTGGCTGCGCGGCACATGGGGCTTCGGCTTCTGGAATGCGCCACTCACGCTGGCGGGTGGGGGAATCCGGCTGCCAGACGCGGTCTGGTTCTTCGGCTCCTCGCCGCCCTCGAATATGGCGCTCACACGCGATGGCGTCGGCTACGGCTGGAAGGCGCAGGTCGTGCACGCGCAACGCATCGGGGCGCTGGGCGCGCTGGCGCCGCTCTCGCTGGCGGCGCTGTGGGCGCGGCTTGGCGGCGATGATCGCGCGGCGGCGGGCTGGCTGGAGCGGATGACAGGCGCGACTGAGGCGCCGCTGGACCGCGCGCTCAACCCGCCGCGCGCCGACCTGCGCCAGTGGCACGACTACTCGCTGGAGTGGCTGCCCAACTACGCGCGCTTCGTCGTGGATGGCGAGGAGGCGCTGGTGGCGCCACATCCGCCGCTGGGACCGCTGGGCTTCGTCGCCTGGATCGATAATCAGTTTGCCGTGGCTACACCGCGCGGCGAGCTACGCTTCGGCGCGCTGACCTGCGGCCCGCAGTGGCTGGAACTGGCCTCGCTCAGCATCGAGCCACTGGAGTGAAGAGCGGCCCGATCATCCCGGCGGCCACGCCATCGGGCGGCCGCCCAGCAGGTGCAGGTGCAAATGGAAGACGCTCTGGCCCGCGTCCGGCCCCACGTTCCAGACCAGCCGGTAGCCGCTGTCCGCGACGCCCTCCTGCCGGGCGATGGTGTTGGCCGCCTGGAGCAGCGCCAGCAGCAGCGCGCCATCCGCCGCCTCTGGCGCCGCGACATCGCGGATGTGGCGCTTCGGCACGATAAGCGTGTGAGTCGGCGCGCCGGGGTTGATGTCGCGGAAGGCGTAAACCGTCGCATCGTCATAGACCTTGTCGCTGGGGATCTCGCCAGCGACGATGCGGCAAAACAGGCAGTCCGCCTGGGCGTCCTCAGCCATGCGTTGCTCCTCCTGGATGATTGCGCGATGGAAGCCGAGGGATCGTGATGCGTACTGAAGGGATCGAGCGGTCAGCTCTGCGCGCGCAGCAGCCGACTACGAGCGAATCGTCTGGAGGAATTCGCTGGGGGTCGCGTTGAAGCGGTCATGCAGGAAGGCGCGCCCCAGCGGCGTGAAGACCAGGATGACCCCCAGCGTGGCGGCGCGCTGTGTCGCGCTCAGCACGCGCGCCTCGCCCCACAGCGCATAGCGTCGCCCGCGCGCCTGCGCCAGCAACGCGATGGCCGTCACCACAGCGACTGGCGCGACCACCACCGCGAGGATGGCGCGGCCCGTATGCGGAAGGCCAACGATCGGCGCGGGCTGCAACACGAAGAGGCTGAAATAGACGAGGCATCCCATGGCGAGTGCGGCATAGATGAATTGGCCGATGCGCTGCGAGAGGCGTGGCCTGCGCAGCGCGATAGCCGTCACGCCAAATAGGCCGACTCCCCAGCAGATCAGCGAGGGATCACGCAGAATCAGCGCGATGCGGTAGGTCAGGTGGTAGATCAGCAGCCACGCCACCGCATCGACGACGAGATAGATCAGGTTCAGATGTACACCCATGCTCGCCTCCCGCAGGGGCGCCTGCCAGGATGCCCGGCGTATGCTGAAAAAGGAGCGGCCCGCGTGACACGCCCGCCTCGCCAGCGCGTCACGGCACTCTACGTACCTACATGATAGCGCATTTGCGGGGCGCCGCGCTTGACACGCGCCGTCCTCTTGCGCATACCATACCCCCCTATGGTATAATAGGGTACGAGGGCTTCTGCGATGCGTTATCATCTCAGGAGTGAACCACGCGATTCGATCAGCCTGAACGCCGCGCACGAGCGCAACGGTTCCCGGCTGTTGAGGAGGTAAGTGAGCGTATGGCAAACGAGCGCGATGCGGTCAATGCGCCAGAGGCTACCCCGGTCTATGATGTGGTCATCATCGGTTCTGGGCCTGCGGGCTACACGGCGGCCATCTATGCTGCGCGAGCCAACCTGCGCACACTGGTCTTGCAGGGCGAACAGCTCGGCGGCCAGCTCATGATCACCAGCGACGTCGAGAATTATCCCGGCTTCGAGGATGGCGTGCAGGGGCCAGAGCTGATGGACAAGTTTGAGAAGCAGGCGCGGCGCTTCGGCGCGGATATGGTTCCGCAGGATGTCACCAAAGTTGACTTCAGCGCGCAACCATTCACCGTCTGGACCTATAACAAGCAGTATCAGGGCAATTCGGTCATCATTGCGACGGGGGCCAGCGCCAAGTGGCTTGGACTGCCCAATGAGGAGCGCTTGCAGGGGCGCGGCGTCAGCGGATGCGCGACCTGCGACGGCTTCTTCTTCCGCGAGAAGACGATTGCCGTGGTAGGCGGCGGCGACACCGCGATGGAAGAGGCGCTCTTCCTGACGCGCTACGCCTCGCAGGTGCACCTGCTGCATCGGCGCGACAGTTTCCGCGCCAGCAAGATCATGCAGCAGCGCGTGCAGTCGAACCCCAAGATCACCATCCACTACAACACCGATGTGACGGATGTGCTGGGCGAGAATGCCGTGGAGGGGCTGGCGCTGCGCGACACGCAGACCGGAGAGACTTCGACGCTGCCAGTGCAGGGCTTCTTCGTAGCCATCGGCCACCAGCCCAATACCGACCTCTTCAAGGGCATCCTGGAGATGGATGCCGTTGGCTACCTGAAACCCACCACCCACACGATGACCAACATCGAGGGCGTCTTTCTGGCGGGCGATGTGGCTGACTCGCGCTATCGCCAGGCGGTGACAGCGGCGGGCGAGGGCTGTCGCGCCGCTATCGACGCCGAGCGCTGGCTGGAGTCGCGCGGCGAGCTGAACCCCGACACCGCCGAAGACGCCGCCGCCTGGGGCGAGCTAAACGAGACGCGCGACGCCAGCGCCGCCACGCGCTAGCCCCTCCCCTGTTCGGTCTCCCCTCTCCGCGCGGGAGAGGGGCTGGGGGTGAGGTTCCTAGCTCACCAGCTCGAAGATCATCTCGACATCGCCGCAGCGGATCAGGTCGCGATGCGCCAGCGCCAGCGCGCGCCGCACGCGCGTCTTATTGACGAAGACGCCGTTCTGGCTGTGGATATCCTCGATCACCCACTGGCCGCCCATGAAGGTCAGGCGGGCGTGCTGGCGTGAGATGGTTTCATCCTGCAGCAGGAGTTCATTGCCGATACCTCGGCCAATCGTCGTCACATCCTGATGCAGGATGAACGCGCGCTGGGCGAATGGCCCCGTGCGGAAGCTCAGCCGACAGCGCAACGGCCGCCCGGTGGACGACAGGTAGCGGTCGCTGTCCAGGCGGTGCGCGGCCATGTCGTAGCTGCAATAGGTGCAGTGTCGATTGCCCGGTGCGTTGACCGTGCCGCAGCGGAAGCAGACGCCGGGCGCGCCTGCCTGCCCCTGCGCGGGCGCCGCGAGCCGCACGGGCGTGGGAGCGACGGGCGCGCCATGCAGCGCGCTGACGGGCGCCGTGGGAGCGGCGCGCTGGCGACTGGGGCCAGGCGATGACTGCGCCTCCATCTCCACGCGCGCGGCATGCATCTCCTCGGCCATATCGGCGGCGCGCTGATAGCGCCGGGCCGGCTCCTTGGCCATCGCCGTCAGGATGATATGCTCGACATGCGGCGTGATGAGCGTGGCCACAGCCGATGGACGCGGTGTCGGCGCCTGCACCTGCTGGCGCATCACCTCGTCTTGCGTGCCATAGAAGGGCAGGCGGCCAGTGGCGCACTGGAAGAGCACGACTCCCAGCGAATAGATGTCGCAGCGGCCATCCAGCCCGGTGTCGGCGCGACATTGCTCTGGCGCCATGTACTGCGGCGTCCCCACTACCTGTGGCTGGCCGCGCTCGATGGTGCGATCTTGCAAGAGGGTCGCCACGCCGAAGTCAGAGAGCAGCAGCAGTTGCGGGTGGCGCAGCAGCATATTGGCAGGCTTCACATCGCGATGCACGACGCCATTCTGATGGGCGAAATCGAGCGCCAGCGCCGCCTGCTCCAGGATCATCAGCGCCCAGGGCATGCTGAGCCGCTGGCCGAGTTTATCGGCGCTGTTGAGGTGATCGCGCACCGAGCCACCCATGATGTATTCCATGATGAGATAGGCCCAGTCGCTGTCTACGCCGAAGTCGAAGATCGGCACGATGTAGGGATGAGGGAGCTTCGCCAGCGTGCGCGCCTCATGCACGAAGCGGTCGAGGAACTGGTGATCCGATGGCTGCTCGATGCGCGCGGGAATGACTTTGATGGCGACATCACGGTCAAGGTTGGACTGCACACCCTGATAGACCTGCGCCATGCCACCGCGCCCGATCACTTGCGTCAGCCGATACTGACCAAATGTATGCCCATTGAGGTCCACCACGTTTCCTCCACGGGATCGAGAACTGCCATGTTCCCACTCTAACCGATTATACGCCGCCAGAAGTGTGATACGTCACACTTGACGCGCATGGCGCCACCGCCCCCCTGACGCCGCCCGCCCCCTCAGCGCGCTCGCCGCTGCATCAGCACGCGGAAACCGCCCAGACCACGCGGATCGAGCAGTGTGGCGAGCGCGTTGCGCAGCGTGGCGCGCCGCAGGTAGTCGGCCTGGCCGCGATCGGTGTGGCGCTCGCTCTCGGCAAACGGAAACAGCCGCGCGGCCAGCTCCTCAGCCTGCTCCGGCGCGCCCAGCCCGCGCAGCAACGCCGCCTGGGTGGTGTAGCGCTCCATGCGCAGCCCGACCTCGACTCCGACCCGCGCCAGCGCGCTGAAATTGACGTGCGCGGTCAGGTCCTGCTGGCCAGGGCGTGTCAGCGGGCGCTCGCCCAGATGATGATGGCTATACGCCATCAGCGTGCCATGCCGACGGTCGCGGGTATAGAGACGCCGCGCGCTGGCGCCGTAATCAACGGTCAGCGCGAATCCCTCGCCCAGCAGCGCCGCCGCCTCGCGCATCCAGTCCTCCGCCAGCGGGCAGACCTCGGCCCGCCAGCCATCGCCATAGCCGCGCCAGGGGACGCCGTAGGCGTCCAGATAGCCTGCCACGCGCGCGGATGACGGCTCACCCAGCCGCTCGACGAAGCCGCCACGCGCGTCCAGCGCCACAGAGACCTCGCGGAGTTGGCCGCCACACGCCTCCACGCGGTGAACTGGCAGCGCATCCACCAGTTCATTCGAGAAGATACAGCCGGTGATGGGGCCATCGCTGGCGGCCTCGGCCAGCTCGTCAGCCCAGCGCACGGCGTCGGGCGGCGCGGGGATGTCGGCCAGCTCGGCGGCCAGCCGCGCCAGGCGAGCGGCGCGCAGCGGGGCAGCGGGCGCGGCGCGATCCACCAGCGTGTAGCGCAGCGCGGCGGCCCAACGCTCATCCAGCGCGAGGGCGTAGCGCCAGACGGAGGCGGCCAGTAACCCGCGCCCGGCGCCCGGCTCGATCACATCGAAGCGGGCGGGAGAGCCGAGCGCCTGCCAGCACTGATGCAGCCACCTGGCGATGGCCCAGCCCCACAGTGGGCTGACATCGCCGCTGGTGAAGAAGTCGCCCGCCCAGCCGACCAGCTCGCGCCCACTTTCGCCGCCGACATAGTAGCCAAGCTGCGGATGATAGAGCGCCAGCTCCATGTAGCGGGCGAAGGTGATCGGCCCCGTGCGCTCGATCTCATCGCGGATGATCGCTTCCAGTTGCGACACGCCTGTCTCTCTCCTGATCGCCTGCGACTCCTCGCTCCCCAAGGCGACGCCAACCGGCACAGAGTATAAGCCGCTGGCGAGGCGGGCAGCTCTCGGCCTTGAAATGCCGCGACTCCTCGCGCCCACGCTCCACCCTATGAGAAGGGTTGGAACGACACCAGCGCCCAGCTCCCGATCGCCAGCGCCACCACCAACACCTGGAAGACGTACTGGCTGAGCACATACCCCCCGGCGAACCGCCAGCCACCGGAGCCGGCTGCCAGTTGCGCAGGGGTTGGATAGTAGGGCAGCAGCTCACCCGCCAGTCGCAGCGTCTCCGCCTGCTGCTGCGGCGAGAGCCTGCGCACGCCGCCGCCCAGGCGCGCCGCAAGCCACCCCAGCAGCCAGCCGGAGCGCGCCTCGCGCTGGTCGATATCGCGCATGAGGCCCGCATCGCCACGGCGCTTGGCCAGCCTGCGGGCGCGGGCGAAGAAGCCACTCAGCGGAGCGCTGGACGCCGTATTGCTGGCGGCCATTGTGGCGGCCAGCGTGGCGGTCAGGTCGAGCAGCGGCAGACCCGCACGCCGCATGATCTCCTCGGTCAGGTGATGCGCCGCCGCACGGCTCGCCTCGTCATCGCTTCCCGGCGCGCTCTGGCCCATGAAGAGCGCCTCCCACAGATAGTCCTGCTGGGGGCCGCTCAGCGCAAAGACCTCGTGCAGCCGCCCCAGCTCATCGGTGAAGGCCAGACGCGCCAGCCCGCGCGCGTCGCCCCAGGCCAGGCGCTGCGCCGAGCCATCGTCGCCCGCGCGGGTGAAGGTCACGCCGCCGGAGTCGAGCTGCGCCATGAGGGGCAGGCGCTCCAGGCGGGCGAAGCGGCGTGTGACGAGCGCCACGATGACCCCCGCGACGCCCAGGATGAGCAGGCAAAACGGGAGCAGCAGCCAGATCAGCCAGTTCGCCAGCGTGATGGGCGGCTGAAACGATGGCGGGACGCGCAGCGAGATGATGGTCATGAAGACGCCGAGGGCCGTCACCGCGACGCTCGCCAGCGCGGCGATCACGTAGACGGCGTCGTTGAGCGCCAGCGCGCGCATCGGATGCGAGAGCGGCCCGATCATCCGCGCGTCGTCGCCGCCGGAAGCAGACGGGATGGGCAGCTCGTGCGCCAGCCGCAGATCGTGCGCCGCGACGATATTCGTCAGCGTGCGCGCGAAGGCCCTGGACGCGCGGCTCCAGCTCAGCGGGCCGATAGCGCCGGTTCCCGCCGCAAAGTCCGCGATCTGCAAGATGAAGAGCGCATCGAATGCCGCCGTCACGACATCCTGCCGGAGCGAGGCGCCGCCGAGGTCAAGCGCGCCCGACGCTATTTGCCCCAGCGCCAGCCAGACCAGCGCCCCCACCACCACGAAGGCGCTCACCTTGAAGATGGTGAACAGGATGAGCATGCGCCGCAGCGCACGCGCGCGCCGCAGAGAGATGTCATCGCCAAAGGCGCGCAGCAAATGCGTCATGCCCGTGATCACGGGCGCCTCCATTCAACACGCGAGTCCTTCTCGCCTGGATGATCGCCAGAAGATCGCCAGAAGATCGTCGAACCGAGGGACGAAGCGCCATTACTCGCTAGTATGCCATACGCCGCCGATACGCGCTGTGTTGCGGCGCCTGCCTGCGCGCTGCTACAATGCGGATACTGACCGCGCGCGATGACGCGCCTCACTTCAGACGCGAGCAATAGAGGATACATTACCATGGCTGTCGTGCCAGAGACGCCGGGGCCACGCCCCGAATGGCTGCGTGTGCGTCTGCCCGTCGGCAAGAATGTCGAAGAACTCCGCACGCTGATGCGCAGCAAGGCGCTGCACACCGTTTGTGAAGAGGCGCGCTGCCCCAATATGGGCGAGTGCTGGGCGCACCGCACGGCCACCTTCATGATCCTCGGCAGCGTCTGCACGCGCAGTTGTGGCTTCTGCGCGGTGGCGACGGGCCGCCCGATGGCGCTCGACTGGGAAGAGCCGCGTCGCGTCGCCGAGGCGGTCGAGCAGATGGGACTCAAACACGTCGTTGTCACGATGGTCAATCGCGATGAATTACACGATGGCGGGGCCACGCTGGTCGCCGCTACCATCCGCTGGATTCGGCGGCTCAATCCGGAGTGTGCCGTCGAGGTGCTGACCTCCGACTTCAAAGGCTCGCGCGACGCCCTGCGTGTGGTGATGGACGCCCGCCCCAACGTCTTCAACCACAATATCGAGACGGTACCGCGCCTCTACAAGCAGGTGCGCCCGCAAGCCGTCTACGAGCGCTCGCTGGATGTGCTGACCTGGGCCAAGGAGATGCGCCCGGAGACGCCGAACAAGACCGGCTTCATGCTCGGCCTGGGCGAGACGCGCGAGGAAGTGCTGGACACCCTGCGTGACCTGAAGGCGCGCGACATCGACATCGTCACTATCGGACAATACCTGCGCCCGACCCCGCAGCACCTGCCCATCGTGCGCTACGCTACGCCCGATGAGTTCCGCGAATATGCGCGCCTGGGCAAAGAGATGGGCCTTCGCCATGTAGAGAGCGGCCCGCTGGTGCGCAGCTCGTATCACGCCTGGGATCAACTGAAGGGCGCCACAAGCGCAGCGGCGCGATAGCGTCGGCGGCGCGGCGTCCCCTCACGCGCAGGGCGGTGAGAAAGAAGCGATGACATGGCTCAGAGCCTGTCGCACCGACTGACGCACAGCGCGCTCTGGCAATCGCTGCGTGTGTGGCTGACGGAATCGCCACGCAGCGGCGCGCCTGGCTATCTGCTAGCGCCTGTCGGCGTCGCCGTCGCCACCATCGTCATCGGGCTGACCGAGAGCGCCGCGCGCATCAGCGATGTGTCGCTGCTCTATTTGCCCGTCGTGCTGTGGCTGGCCATGCGCTACGGGCGAGGGCCAGCCATCCTGGCCTCTGTGCTGGCCTTCTTCAGCTACGATTTCTTCTTCATCCCGCCACTGCATCTGCTGACGGTGGGCGAGCCATCCGAATGGCTCTCGCTCTTCGCGCTGCTGGCCACTGCTCTGGCGCTGGGCCATCTGACCGCCGTCGTGCGCGCACGCGCCCATGAGGCTGAGGAGAGCCAGCGGCGCACGGACATCCTCTATCGCCTGGCGCAACTGATCGCCACCGCGACCACCGACCAACAACTCTACGATGCGCTGACCCAACAGATCGTCAGCGTTTTCGCGCCCAGCGGCGTGCATGCGTGCGCCCTCTTGCTGCCCGAACAGACCGGTGCGCATCAGATCATCGCCTTCGCCTACGAGCAGGGCTACGATTCCTGCCCGGTGGACGCGCAGCCCGGCGAGGCCAGTGGCCGACCCACCGCGCGTGACCAGCACACCATCGTGCGGACGCCGCTCAAGACCACGCGCGGAGTCGTCGGCTCGCTGTTGCTCTCCGGGGCGCCCGCCATCCGCCTACTCGCGCCAGACACGGCGCCTGCGACGGGCGACACGGCGCCTGCGACGGGCCAGGAGGCGCACGCGCGCGAGCAGGCGCCGCTCTTCGCCGCCTTCTGCGACCAGATCGCGCTGGCGATTGATCGCGCCGCGCTGGCCAGCGAGGCGATGCGCGCGGCGGCGCTCCGTGAGAGCGACCGCTTGAAGGATTCGCTGCTCGGCTCGGTGACACACGACCTGCGCACGCCACTCGCCGCCATCAAAGCCGCCACGAGCAGCCTGCTGCAGAATGATGTCGCATGGGACGCGCAGGAACGACGTGAGTTGCTCGGCTCGATCGATGTCAGCACGGATCGCCTCAACCACCTCGTCGGGAATCTGCTCGATCTCTCGCGACTCGAAGCAGGTGTGGCCCAGCCCGACCTGGACTGGAGGCTGATGAGCGATGTCATCGCATCAACCCTCGACCAGCTCGAACTCAGCGGCCAGCTCGGGCGCCACACCGTGCGTATCGAGGAGCCAGACGAGTTGCCGCTGGTCCTGATGGATCAGGAGCAGATACAGCAGGCGCTGACCAACCTGATCGAGAACGCGCTAAAGTATTCGCCAGAGGGCAGCGAAATCCGCATCCAGACGCGCGTGGTGGATGACGAGCTATGTGTCGCCGTCATTGATCAGGGCATCGGCATTCCACCGCGCGAGATTACCGCCATCTTCGACAAGTTCTATCGCGTGCAGCAGGCGAGGCTGCCATGGTCGCGGAAACGGCCACCCATCGGCACGGGCCTGGGGCTGGCCATCTGCGCCGCCATCGTAAAGGCGCACGGCGGTCGCATCTGGGCGGAGAGCGAGCCAGGACATGGCGCGACACTGACCTTCACGCTGCCGCTCGCCACTGATCGTCCGCAGGGCGGCCTGCCAGAGATCGCCGCGAGCGCCGAGACTGCTCCGCCAGCGACACCAGCGACGCCAGAAGCGCGAGAAGCAGCCGTATGAGCGCGCAAGATGAGCCAGCGTCCCTCCTCGGCGCGGGCGGTGAGGTCGGGCGGCGCAAGGCGGCGGGAGCGCGCGTGCTGGTGATCGACGACGAGCCAGAGATCGGGCGCGCGGTGCGGCTGGGCTTGCAGAGCGCGGGCTTCGCGGTGGAGTGGGAAGATCGCGGGCAGGCGGGCATCGAGCGTGTGGCGCAGTGGCGGCCAGATGTCATTCTGCTGGATCTCTCGCTGCCTGATCTGGACGGCGTGGAGGTCTGCAAGCGACTGCGAAGCTGGACCCAGACGCCCATCATCGTGCTCTCGGTGCGTGCGCACGAGGCGGACAAAGTGGCGGCGCTGGAGCAGGGCGCCGATGACTACCTGACGAAGCCCTTTGGCATGGGCGAGTTGATCGCGCGAATCCGTGTCGCACTCCGCCATACGGCGCAATCCACGGGCGCGGCTGAGGACGCGGCGGGCGCTCTCGTGCGGGTCGGCGCGCTGGAGCTGGACCTCGAACGTCGTCTGGTGATGGTGGAGGGAAGCGAAGTTCATCTGACGCCGACCGAATACGAGGTGCTCAAGTATCTGGCGGCGCATCTGGGTAAGGTTGTCACGCATCGCATGCTGCTGCACGCCGTCTGGGGGCCATCGTATGAGGCCGAGGCCCATTATCTGCGCGTCTTCATCAATCAACTGCGACGCAAGGTCGAGCCAGACCCCAGCCGCCCGCGCTACCTCATCACCGAGCCGGGCATCGGCTACCGTCTGCGCGAGGCTGAATGACACGTCGCAGCGCGCCAGCATCCCAGCCAGAATCTTGACGGAATCCTGATACCGCGCGCCGCATTTCTTTACACTCCCCTGACGCCCTCCGCCGTACCGTTGTCTACGGACATCGCGAACGACCGCGCCCGCCGCATCGACGCATCGACTCATCGGCGCGCGCCGCTCGAACGGTCCCAGAAAGGCGCGTACAGGATGCCACATATCCTCATCGTAGAAGACGAACTGCAGTTGCGGCGCATCATCACCATGAATCTGGCGCGACGCGGCTATTCCGTGGCCGAGGCCGATGGCGTGCGCTGCGCCTATGAGATGGCGCTGGCGGCCTGGGAGGCAGGCTATCCCTTCGATGGCATCATCCTGGAGATACACCTCGCCCAGGGCTGCGGCTGGGATCTGCTGCGACTCCTGCGTGAGTCGGAGCTGGTCAGCGCGGGAGCGCCGCTGGCTCCCGTCATCACGCTGAGCGCGCTGCCGGTGGCGCGCAGCCGCATCGCCGAATTCGCTCCCCTGGCGACGCTGCTCAAGCCATTCCCAATCTCCGCGCTCATGCGGCTGATCGAGCGGTTCGCGGGCGCCACTACAGCTACTCCAGCACGCGGAGCCTGAGCGCCGCCGTCCATCAACACCGCGCTGAGTCGTCGGGCCTGGCGCACAGGGAGGCGCCGCATGGCGGACCTGCTCTTTTTCATCGTCACTGTCGCGTCCATCGTGGCGCTGCTGGCATTCGTCTACGCCTGCGACCGCCTGTAGCGGCGACCGTGGCGACCGAACACATCACCTGCGAGGCGACCATGGACATCGAATACCTGATCGTTGGGCTGATCGCGCTGGCGGTAGGCGTCTACCTCACCATCGCGCTGCTCTGGCCTGATCGATTCTAGCCCGCTCTGGCGGACGTAAGCGCTGCGGAGAAAAGAAGCTCCTTATGTCGTTCACATTCAACGGCGTCGCACAGATCGTCGTCTATTTTCTGCTGTTGCTGCTCATCACGAAGCCGCTCGGCCTCTACCTCATCGCCGTCTTCGAGGGCAAGCGTACCTGGCTCAGCCCGGCGCTGCGTCCGGTGGAGCGCGCGCTCTACGCCATCAGTGGGGTGGATCAGCGGCAGGGGCAGAGCTGGAAGGTCTACGCCGCCGCGATGCTCATTTTCGAGCTGATCTCGACGGTTCCGCTCTACATCTTCGAGCGCCTCCAGAACCACCTGCCGCTCAATCCGGCAGGGCAGGGCGCGCTAGACCCGCTGCTGGCCTGGAACACCGCCGTCAGCTTCATGACCAACACGAACTGGCAAAACTACGGCGGCGAGACCACCATGAGCTATCTGACGCAGATGGCCGGGCTGGCGTTCCACAACTTCATCTCCGCCGCTGTGGGCATCGCGCTGGCGGTCGCGGTCATTCGCGGCTTCACTCGTCACAGCGCCAACGACCTCGGCAACTTCTGGGTGGACATCACGCGCTGCTGCCTCTACATCCTGCTGCCATTCGCCTTCGCGCTGGCGCTGGTCCTGGTGTGGCAGGGCGTGCCGCAGAACTTCAACAACTACGCTCACATCACGGGCATCCAGGGCTTCGCGCAGGCCATCGCGCAGGGGCCGGTCGCCTCGCAAGAAGTCATCAAGATGATGGGGACGAATGGCGGCGGCTTCTTCAACGCTAACTCGGCGCATCCCTACGAGAACCCCACGCCATTCACGAACCTGCTGGAGATGCTAACCATCTTCATGTGGGGCGCCGCGCTGATCTACATGTTCGGCAAGCTCTCCGGGGCCACACGCAACGGCTGGGCGCTCTTCGGCGCTGTCAGCCTCGTCTTTCTGCTGGGCGCGCTGATCTGCCTGGGCGCGGAGCAGGCGGGAAATCCTCAGTTGGCCGGGCTGGGGCTGGATCAGGCGCCGCACGAATACGCGCTCGCGCAGCCCGGCGGCAACATGGAGGGCAAAGAGCTGCGCTTTGGCATCGCCAGCTCCACCCTCTTCACCACCATCACCACCGACGCCTCGTGTGGAGCGGTCAATAGCTGGCTCGACAGCTACACGCCTCTGGGCGGCATGATCCCGCTCATCAATATCCAGCTTGGCGAGATCGTGTTTGGCGGGGTCGGCTCCGGGCTGTACGGCCTGCTGGTCTTTGCGACGCTGGCTGTCTTCATCGCCGGGCTGATGGTCGGGCGCACGCCAGAGTATCTGGGCAAGAAGATCGAGCAGTATGAGATGAAGATGGCGGCGCTCGCCATCCTCATCCTGCCAGCCAGCATCCTCGGCTTCACGGCGGTGGCGGTCGTCACGCAGCCGGGGGTCGCGGCCATCGCCAACCCTGGGCCGCACGGCCTGACCGAGATTCTGTACGCCTTCAGCTCGCAGACGGGCAACAACGGCTCGGCCTTCGCAGGGCTGGGAACGACCACGGTTGGCTCGCCATCCTTCGCCTTCTACAACTGGACGGGCGCCTTCGCGATGCTCATTGGCCGGTTTGGATTCCTGATTCCCGTGCTGGCGCTGGCGGGCGCGCTGGGGCGCAAGAACGTCGTCCCCGCAAGCGCCGGAACCTTCCCCACGACGACGCCCCTCTTCGCGGGGCTGGTGGTCGGCGTCATCGCCATCGTCGGCGCGCTCACCTTCTTCCCCGCGCTGGCGCTGGGGCCAATCGCCGAACATCTGCTGCTCTTCGCGGGCAAGGCATTCTAATCTGAGGCAAAGAGAGAGCACTCCGCATGTCCATACATGATCCAAACCAGACGGCGGCTCCCACGGAGGAGCCAGCGACGCCTGAGCTACCGATTCCACTCGCGCCGCGTGGGCGCGTGGGCAGCCGCGTTGCGAAGGCGCGCCGCCCAAGGCGTGGCGCCTCGCTCTTCGATCCTGCCATCACTCGTCGCGCCATCGGCGACTCCTTTCGCAAGCTCGATCCACGCGCGCAGGCGAAGAATCCCGTGATGTTCGTGGTGGAGATTGGCAGCGTCATTACGACCGTCGAATTCGCGCGTGCGCTCTTCGACGCCGGCCTCGCCGCCGACCGACTGTTCACCCTGGGTGTGACGGTCTGGCTGTGGTTCACCGTGCTCTTCGCCAACTTCGCCGAGGCGATGGCCGAGGGGCGGGGCAAGGCGCAGGCCGATACGCTGCGGCGCGCGCGCACCGAGACGATGGCCAGGCGTATCAAGCCTGGGGCGATGGCTGGGCCAGCGAGCCAGTTCGAGGAGATCGCCGCGCCTGAGCTGCGCAAGGGCGATCTGACGCTGGTATTGGCGGGCGACCACATCCCTGGCGATGGCGAGGTGGTGGATGGCGTCGCGTCGGTGGATGAGTCGGCGATAACGGGCGAATCCGCGCCGGTCATCCGCGAGAGTGGCGGCGACCGCTCCGCCGTGACGGGTGGCACGCGCGTCCTCTCGGACTGGATTGTCGTGCGCATCACCTCGAATCCTGGCGAGACGTTCCTCGACCGTATGATCGCGCTGGTGGAGGGCGCCAACCGCCAGAAGACGCCCAACGAGATCGCGCTCAACATCCTGTTGGCCAGCCTCACCATCATCTTCCTGCTGGCCGTGCTCACACTCCAGCCCTTCGCCATCTACTCTGGCGGGGCGGTCAGCGTCACGGCGCTGATCGCGCTGCTAGTCTGCCTGATCCCCACCACCATCGGCGGACTGCTCTCGTCAATTGGCATCGCGGGGATGGATCGCCTGGTGCAGCGCAATGTGCTGGCCATGAGCGGGCGCGCGGTAGAGGCGGCGGGTGATGTGGATGTGCTGCTGCTGGACAAGACTGGCACCATCACGCTGGGCGCCCGCATGGCGACGGAGTTCCTGCCGGTCGCGGGCGTCACGGAGCGTGAGCTGGCCGAGGCGGCGCTGCGCTCCTCCATCGCCGATGAGACGCCGGAGGGGCGCTCGATTGTCGTGCTGGCGCGCGATCACTATGGGGTGGACGCGCGCGAGGCTGACGCGCCGCAAGCATCGCTGATCCCCTTCAGCGCCACCACGCGCATGAGCGGCATTGATCTGCCGCCCGACGGCGACACACCCGCCTGCCAGATTCGCAAAGGCGCGGGCGATGCGGTGATCGCGTGGGTGAGCGAGGGAGTTGGATCGGTACCGACCGACCTGAAGCCAGCCGTCGAGCGCATCGCGCATGCGGGCGGCACGCCGCTGGTGGTGGCCCAACGGCGCGGCGCGCAGCCCCCGCGCGTCCTGGGCGTCATCTACCTGAAGGACATCGTCAAGAGCGGCATGCGCGAGCGGTTCGATCAACTGCGCAGGATGGGCATCCGCACGGTGATGATCACGGGCGACAATCCGCTCACCGCCGCCGCCATCGCTGGTGAAGCGGGCGTAGACGACTTTCTGGCGCAGGCGACGCCGGAGACCAAGATGAAGCTGATCCGCGAACAGCAGGGCTGCGGGCGGCTCGTGGCGATGACGGGCGACGGCACGAACGACGCGCCCGCGCTGGCGCAGGCCGACGTGGGCGTGGCGATGAACACCGGCACGCAGGCCGCCAAAGAGGCGGGCAACATGGTCGATCTCGACTCTAACCCCACCAAGCTGATCGAGATCGTCGAGGTGGGCAAGCAACTGTTGATGACACGCGGCGCACTCACCACCTTCAGCATCGCCAACGACGTCGCGAAGTATTTTGCCATCATCCCGGCGGTCTTCGCCGCCACCTATCCGCAGCTTCAGGCGCTCAACATCATGCGGCTGGCCACGCCGCATAGCGCCGTGCTCTCGGCGGTGATCTTCAATGCGCTGATCATCGTGGCGCTGATTCCGCTGGCGCTGCGCGGCGTGCGCTATCGCCCGCTCGGCGCGGCGACGCTGCTGCGGCGCAACCTGCTGCTCTATGGCCTCGGCGGCATCATCCTGCCCTTCATCGGCATCAAGCTGATCGACCTGATTCTGGTCGTCCTGCATCTGACGGCGTAGCGCCATCCAGAAAGTGATAGATTCCCATGCTCCACACGAAACCCATCACGCCGAAGGAGAACGAGGCGCCCGATGCGAGCTCCGGCGAGGCGGCGCCTGCCAGTGGGCGGCGCGCGCTGCTGGCGCAATTCCGCCCGGCCATCCTGCTGACGCTGCTGCTCACGCTGATCCTGGGCGTGCTCTATCCGCTGGCGGTGACGGGCGCCGCGCAGGCGCTGTTCCCCTCGCAGGCCAACGGCTCGCTGGTCTCGGTGAACGGCAAACCAGTCGGCTCAAGCCTGATCGGGCAATACTGGACGCAGCCGCAGTATTTCCACGGGCGCCCCTCCGCCACGCTAAATCTGCAGGGAACGCCCGCGCCTTACCAGGCCAATAACTCCGGCGGCTCGAATCTCGGCCCGACGAACAAGGCGCTGGTGGAGACGGTGCAGCAGCGTATCGCGGCGCTCAGGAAGGAGAATCCCGACGTGCCAGCCGGGACGCCGATCCCAGTCGATCTGGTGACCGCCTCCGCCTCCGGGCTGGACCCCGATATCTCCGTCGCTGGCGCGTATTACCAGATTCCACGCATCGCGAAGGCGCGCAAGCTCAGCCAGTCCACCGTGCGCGCGCTGGTTGACGCGCACGTGACCGGGCGCTTTCTCGGTCTGTTTGGCGAGCCACGAGTAAACGTGCTGGAGCTGAATCTGGCGCTCGATGCGCTCAGCAATGGCGCCGCCTGACGCCGCCGTGAAAGTGAGACCCGGACGTGGCAGAACATGCGCGCTCCCACGGCGATGAGCGCCCCGACCCCGACGCGCTGCTCGACCGCTATCAGCTTCGCGACCTTGCGCCCACCGGAGACGGCGCGGCGACGGATTCCTCGCACCCTCAGCGCGGGCGGCTGCGCATCTATCTGGGCATGGCGGCGGGCGTCGGCAAGACCTACGCCATGCTCAACGAGGGGCGGCGGCGCAAGTCGCGCGGAACGGATGTCGTGGCGGCCTGGGTGGAGACGCACGGGCGCGCGCTGACAGCGCAGCAGCTTGGCGATCTGGAGGTCATCCCGCGTCGGCGCATCAGCTACCGGGGCGTCGAGCTGGAGGAGATGGACCTGGATGCGGTGCTGGCGCGCAAGCCCGCTGTGGCGCTGGTGGATGAGCTGGCGCACACCAACGCGCACGGTTCGCGCCACGAGAAGCGCTATCAGGATGTCGAGGAGCTGCTGGCGGCGGGCATCACGGTCATCACGACGGTGAATGTGCAGCATCTGGAGGGGCTGAACGATCTGGTCGAGGCCATCACCGGCGCTCGCCAGCGCGAGACGATCCCAGATCGTCTGCTGGACGAGGCGTATGATGTCGAGCTGGTGGACATCTCGCCAGAGGCGCTACGGGCGCGGCTGCGTCACGGCAATGTGTACCCGCCAGAGCGGGCGCGGCTGGCGCTGGAGCGCTACTTCTCGATCAGCAATCTCACGGCGCTGCGTGATCTGGCGTTGCAGCGCGTCAGCGCCAAGACCGAGCAACAGCTCGAGGCCCTGATGCAGACTGATGAGGTCAAAGGCGAGGTGATGCGGACGGCGCCGGTCAACGACCGCGTGCTGGTCGTGTTCGAGGCTGGCCCCCACGTCCAGCGCCTGCTGCATGAGGGCTGGCGCATGGCGCACGCGCTGCGGGCGCCGCTCTATGCGCTGGCCATCACTTCACCGGGCAGGCTGCCACAGGCTACCACGGAGTCCGCCGCGCCCATGACTGATTGCGTGCGTATGGCCGAGGATGTGGGCGCGGAAGTCATCGCGACGCTCAGCGCGGAGCGCCTCGACTCGATTGCGCAGTTCGTTCGCGAGCGGCGCATCAGCCTGGTGATCGTCAGCGCGGGGCCGCCAGCGAGTGGCTGGCTACGTGCGCGTCCCACGCTGGCCAGCCGACTGCTGAGCCTGCGCCTCTGCGCTAGCGTGCTGGTGGTCCCCGCCCCGCGCGATGGATGAAGCCGCTCAGTAGCCGCGCGCCACGTCCACCAGGTTGCGCAGGGGGCGTCCATCGCGGTAGCGGGCGATGTTGTCGAGCATCAGATCGGTGAGCCGCTCACTGTAGCGCACCGAGCGACCTGAGACATGGGGCGAGATGATGACATGCGGCGCCGTCCATAGCGGACTCTCGGCGGGCAGTGGCTCCTGCGCGGCGACATCCAGCACGGCTCCGCCCAGGCGGCCATCCCCCAGCGCCGCCAGTAGGGCAGGCTCATCTACTATGGCGCCGCGCGCGATGTTGACCAGCAGCGCGCCCGGCTTGACGCGCGCGAGCCTCTCGACATTGATCAGCCCCTGCGTCTCTGGTGTGCTGGGAACCGCCAGCACGATATAGTCGGCCTGCGCCAGCGCCTCATCGAGCTGCGCCATCGGATAGAGCGCATCCACATCGGGATCGCTAGCGTCGGCGGCAGCGCTGCGGCGCGTGGCCAGCGTGCGCATGCCAAACGCTCGCCCTAGCTGCGCGACCCGCCGCCCGATAGCGCCCAGCCCCACTACCAGCAGCGTGGCGCTGTCCAGCTCGCGCCCCACCAACTCATTCGAGTAGAAGCCACCCTCGGGCCAGCGCCGCTCGCGCTGCAACTCCAGCATCTCGGGCCAGTGCCTCGCCCACAGCAACATGCCAGAGAGGACGTGCTCGCTGATGGAGACGGCATGCACGCCGTTCGCCGTGGTGATGAGCGGCGCCAGAGGCGAGCGCGCCCACGGCTGCCCCACCACATGCTCGGCGCCCGCGCTGGACAGCGCCACCCAGCGCAGATGGGGAGCCAGCTCCAGCAGGTTATCAGGCGCGCCATAGACGCACAGCGCGTCGGCCTCTGGATGCTTCTTCAGCGCATCGATCAGCCCCTGCATACTGCGCGTCGTGATCAGCGCATGGGCGCCGACCGCTGCGCGCAGCCGCTCCACATCGGGCGCCTTGAATGGGAAACTGGTCACCATGAGGGTGATATCGTGTGGCTGCTGAGACATGCGAGCGTCCTTCTGCGATTGGCGAATTGGCTATCCGCTCACGGTGAAGGCGGCGGAGTGCGCCTCCTGCGGGCTGGTGGCGCCATCGGCCTGTGTGGAGTAGGCGACGGAGACGCGATACGTCCCCGACTGCCAGGCGTTTTGATCGGTGGACGAGGTGGGCGCAAGCGTATATGGCACAGAAGAACTCTCCGCGATCGCCAATATCTGCGTCGGCGAGGCGCCGTTACAGCCGTCCAGGCGGGTCCACTTGCCCGACGCCGTATCGAACTTTTCGAGCTGGATGATAGTGCAGCCAGATTTGCCGTTCTGAGTGTAGAAGTCCGACTTGGAGTTGTTCGTCACGGTCGCGCCAATGGCGTCTCCGGCGGTGTAGGTCGAGAGGTTGGTGGTCACCGTCACTGACCCCGTCGTCGCGGTCGCGCCAGTGACGGAATGTGAAGGGCGGCCGGTGGAGCATGCCGAGAAGAGCAACAGGGTCGCTATCAGAATGAGCCATCCTCGCCAGCGCGGGAGCGCCGTCATGTCGTTCCTCCTGAAATCGCCCGGGGTTTGCGCGCCTGCGCTCCAGCATAATCAACCCCGGCAGAGATCGCGCGTCATTCCTCGCTTGAATCGTGCCAACTGCGATGTATCGGGCGCCCAGCGCATCATGAACGAATCGAGCGCCTTGTAAATCACTGCTACGGTATCACAGAATGCGTAAACGCGGTGTATCAGTTTCGGCCCCTCACCCCAGTCCCCCACGGCGCGATGCGTTCAGAGGACGCGATGGTATAATCACTGGTGACTGCGACGCCTGGCGCCGCATGCGATGTCGTCCAGCGTTCGCGAACGTGAGGCCCACTATGTCCAAGAAGCTGCTGAGTACTGTGCTGCTCTTTCTGATCGGCGCGGGATTCGGCATATTCAGCGTGTACACGTTGATCACCGGCAAAGACTCGGATCACGTCTTTGTCGGCCTGCTCTATCTGGTACCAGCTATCGCCGCATTTGTCGCGCTGATCATGTTGCCTTTCAAGCCCATGCGCGACGAAGAGCAAAAATGACGCCGCTGGCGACGCCTGGGATATGCGGCATCCTGTGTGATCGCTGAGAGTCCGCTGGAGCGGGCCGTTCGCCGCGATGAACCTGCACTCTGAGGATACGAGGTCCTCCGCTTATGACGACACAGATTGATCCAGCAGAACTCGATCGCCAGCTTCGCGCTGCCGCCACAGCCGCCGCCAGCCAGCCGACGTCGGTGATTCCGCGCGTGGAGGGTGGCTTTCCGGCCCGCCGTATGCGTCGCCTGCGCCGCAGCGAGAGCCTGCGACGGCTTACCCGCGAGACGACGCTGGACGCCGCCGACTTCATCTTTCCGCTGTTCGTGAGCGAGGTCGTCAGCGAGCCGGTCGCCATCTCGTCGATGCCAGGCCAGTACCAGTGGCCGGTGAGCGCGATGGGGCGCCGCGCGGAGGAGCTGGCGCGGCTGGGCATCGGCGCGGCGCTGCTGTTTGGCGTGCCAGCGCACAAGGATGAGATTGGCTCGTCCGCGTGGGACGAGCAGGGGCCGGTGCAGCGCGCCATCCGCGAGATGAAGGCCGCCGCGCCGGAACTTGTCATCATCACCGACGTCTGCATGTGTGAATACACCAGCCACGGGCATTGCGGGCTGATCCGCGATGGCGAGGTGCAGAACGACGAAACGCTCGACCTGCTGACCCGCGAGGCGCTTTCGCATGCGGCGGCGGGGGCCGACATCGTGGCGCCATCGGACATGATGGATGGCCGGGTCGCTGCCCTGCGCGCCGGACTGGATGGGGCGGGATTCAGCGAGACGCCGATTCTGGCGTACTCCGCCAAGTTCGCCTCGGCTTTCTACGGGCCATTCCGCGAGGCGGCGGAGTCTGCGCCGCAGTTTGGCGACCGGCGCGCCTACCAGATGGACCCCGCGAATGGCCGCGAGGCGTTGCGCGAGGTCGAACTGGATGTGCTGGAAGGCGCCGACATGGTGATGGTCAAGCCCGCGCTGCCGTACCTGGATGTGCTGGCGCGCGTGCGCGACCGCTGGGATCTGCCCATCGCAGCCTATAACGTCAGCGGCGAGTACGCGATGCTCAAGGCGGCGGTGGCCAATGGCTGGCTGGATGAGCGCCGCGCCACGCTGGAGACGCTGACGGGCATCAAGCGGGCGGGCGCCGATATGATCATCACCTACCATGCGATTGAGGCGGCGCGGTGGCTGGCTGAGGCCTAGCCCCGTCCGCGACTCGCCGCGCGTGTGGCCCTGCGCATGGGGCGTCGGCGCGGCGCCCAACTGTGAGAGGCTGGCTGTGATCGAGGCGCATGCGGCGGAAACCCATCCAAACGGCGCCACGCGGCCCTGGTGGAGCGTCGCTCTGCCGCAGGGCGACATCGCCGCCCGCCTGACCCTCGTCGGTGTGGTCATCGTGCTGCACAACCTGCTGGAGCTGCCGCGCGACCCGCTGACTCAGGCCATCGGCGCGCCGCTGACAGGCGCGCTGACCTTCCTGGCGCTCAGCGCCGCGATGGGGCTGCTGCTGTGGGCGCTGGCCGAGCGCCCGCCTGCGTGGAGCTGGCTGCGCAGTCGGCGGGCACAGGCGATCATCCTGGCGCTCACGCTGGCGGCGGCGCTGGTCGGCGTCAAGCAACTTGGCGCGATGGCGGTCGCCAGCTTCCAGCCGCCATTCTATCCCAATGACGGCGCCACGCTCGATCAGTACGCCGCCCAGCAACTGCTGGATGGCCACAACCCTTATGTGACGACCAACATCGCCTCAGCCGTGCGCTTCTATCACCAGCCAGCGGAGTACACCACGCCGCTGCATACTGGCCCGTTCGCCGGACGCGCGCTGACGGATTATCCCTCGGCCAGCGAGCGCTCCGCCGCGTTCAACGCCTCGTCCGATGGGCAGGGCTTCGAGGGTAAATTGAGCTATCCCGCGCTGGCCTTCCTCGCGCTGGTACCGTTCGTCTGGGCGGGCCTGCCCAGTGCCACTCTGCTGACGCTGCTCTGCGCGCTGGCGCTGGGCGCGCTGCTCATTACCTCGGCGCCGCGCACGCTGCGCCCGTGGGTCGCGCTGCTGTGCCTGGCGGATGTGCCGCTGCTCAACGCCGCGCTGATCGCCGACCCGGATATCCTCTATCTCGTGCCACTCTTCGCGGCCTGGCGCTGGCGCGAACGCGGCGCGCTGGCGGCCATCCTGCTGGGGCTGGCGCTGGCGACCAAGCAGCTCGCGTGGTTCTCCGCGCCATTCCTGTTGGCGCTGGTGTGGCGCGAGCGCGGCTGGCGCGCGGCGGCCACGCTGCTGGCGGGCGCGGTGGCGCTCTTCGCCGCCATCAACGCGCCGTTCTTCCTGAATGATCCGCATGCCTGGCTGGCGGGCGTGCTGGCGCCACAACTCGACCCGATGTTTCCACTGGGCAACGGGCTGATTCGTCTGTCGCTCTCTGGCGCGCTGCCGCTGGCGCCCGCGCCGGTCTACACCGCGCTGGAGGCGCTGGCGCTGGTCGGCGCGCTGATCTGGTACTGGCACAACTGCCTGCGCGCCCCCGCGCTGGGCTATGCGCTGGCGATGGCGCCGCTCTACTTCGCGTGGCGCAGTCTCACCACGTACTTCTACTTCACGGCGCTGCCCGCGCTGGCGCTCTGGCTGGCGACGCTGCGGCGCGCATCGGAGCCACAATCGGAGCCGCGGGAGGAGTCAGCATGAGCATCATGGCCGACCCCCCGCGCACGCCGATCGACGATGCGCCGGCCTCGCCGCCGCATCCGCCGTGGTGGAGCGGGCTGGTCGCGCAGGCGCGTCGCCCCGGCTCGCTGCGCGCGCTGACCATCGGCCTGTGGGCGTTGACGCGGCTGGCGCTGCTGGCGGGCGTCATCATCGGTCAGCGCTACTGCGACCCGCAGTTCTACAAATACGCGGGCGATCTGGCCAGTGGACTATGGCCCTATCGCAACGTCACGGTGGAGTATCCGCCGCTGGCGATGCTGCTGATCCTGCTGCCCGCTATTCCGCTGCTGCCGTTCTCTGGCATCGCGCCACGGCCCGACGCCGCCTTCAACCTGCCGATCACACATCTGCCGACGCCTGATCCGGTGCGCTACGGCGCCTATGGCATCAGCTTCGCCATCGAGATGGCCATCATCGATGCGCTGACACTGTGGCTGGTGATGCGCGCGACCCGCCGATTCACCCGCAACGAGGTGGTCATCGCGGGGGCCGGGCTGCTCTACACGCTGCTGGCGTTCCTCAGCGGCGCGGTGATGCAGAAGTTCGATCTGGCGGTGGGCGCTCTGCTGCTGGCGGCGGTCTACGCGCTGGTGAGCAGGCGGCGCGGGCTGGCGTGGTCGCTGCTGGCGGCGGCGGCGCTCATCAAGGGGTTCCCGATCTTCGCTGTGCCTGTCTTCGCGCTGTATGAGCTGGAAATAACGGGGCGCGTGCGACTGCGCGAGGCGGCGCGCGCGGCGCTGCGACCGCTGCTGTTGGGTGTGGGCTGGCTGGTCGGCGTCATCGGCGCGATCACGCTGGCGGTGGCGGCGTTCGCTGGCTGGGCGCCCATGCTGCACAGCGTGGCGACACAGGCCGGGCGCGATGTGGAGATCGAGAGCCTGTATGGCTCGGCGGCGCTGGCGCTGGGCTGGCTGCCGGGGATGGCGGCGGAGACGGCGTTCCATGCCACGTCGCTCTCGCGTGTCGTGCTCTCACCCGCCACCGCGCCCGAATTGATCGGCCCACTCTCCACCGCGCTGCTGGGCGTCGCGTTGGCGGCGGTTTATCTGGCGCTGTGGCTCACCCTGCGCCGACGCCTGAACTATGGCGCCGCTACCCGCGATGACTGTGCGCTGCGCGCCAACCAGGCGCTGGTGATGGGCGTCGCGCTGGTCACGCTGGCCTTCACGCTGACCTTCCGTGCCCTGCCCGCCCACTACATGCTCGACTTCCTGCCGCTGATTCCGCTGCTGGAGCTTCGCCCCACCCGTCGCATGGCGCTGTGGCTGGGCGCGATCATCGGCGCCGCCGTGCTGGGGCAGATCGTCACCATCCCCGCCGTCTGGACATCGCTGGTCGCGCTGCAACCGCCCGCCATCGCGCTGCTGGTGGCGCGCAACGCGCTGTGGGTGGTGGCGGCGCTCACGCTGGCGCGCGGCCTCTGGCGCGATGCCCTGCCTCGCGTCCGCCGCGTCGCCGAGGGGAGTGATGCCACCGAGGTGGCGGAGGATCAGGCGACGCCCACTCGCCAGCCACTGGCGGCGCGCGCCCGTGAGCGCTGGAGCCGCCTGCTGGCCTCGGCTCCGCCCATCCCTGGCTTCCAGCCGCGCGCAGAGGATGTCTTCGCCCATATGTTCGCGCAGGTCTCGCCAGTGACGGCGCTGCTGGGCGCGGGACTGGTCTCCATCATCTGCTATCTCGGCCTGACGCTCTCCTTCCCAATCGTCACCTACTGGAATGAGCCACACATCACGCCGGAGTCGTCGCAGATCAAAGACATGGGCGCCATCACAGGCTACAATCCGCTGGCGGCCATCGCCTTCGTCGTCGTGATCATTTTCCTCTTTGGCGCGCAGTTCGTCGCCATGCTGGCGGCCAATCGCGCGCAGCGGGAGTTCGGCGAGGACGACCGCGCGGCGCGCATGGCTCAGCGGCTGATCTTCCTGGCGCCGGTCGTCTTCAGTGTGATTCTGATCTGGATGCAGCCCGTCACGACGACTGATCTGTATGGCTACGTTGCGCGCGGCTACCTCTTCACCCATCTGCATCAGAACCCGATGGTCTTCCCGGCGTACAAGCTGCCAGGCGGCTATGCGGTTGATCGTCCCGCCTCGCCCTATGGCCCGGCGTGGCTGATCGTGGCGGCCATCTTCTCGTGGATCAGCGGCGAGAACCTGCTGCTGAACATGCTGCTCTATAAGGTATTCGCGGCGCTGTGCATCGTGCTGGCGCTCTGGCTGATCAACATCCTGGCGCGACGGCTTTATCCGGAGCGGCGACTGCGCATCGTGGTTCTGTTCGGCTGGAGTCCGCTGCTGCTCTACGAGTCCGTGGCGATGGGCCACAACGACATCGCCATGATGGTCTGCGTGTTGGCGGCCTTCACGCTGATGTTGCGCGGGCGCGCGCAGATGGCGTTTGGCTTCCTGACGCTGGGCGCGCTGGTCAAATATGTCTCGGCGTTCTTCGTGCCGCTGTGGCTGGTCTATGAGCTGCGCCACCGCGCCCTCACCAGCATGCCGCCCGCGCCGCGCCACCCGCCGACGGGTTGGCGGCGGCTCGGCTCGCTGGCGCGCTACTTCCGCCATATGGCGGGCGAGCTGGATCGCGGCGCGACCTTCCGGCTGCTGGCGGGCGCGACGATCATCGGGGCCGCGCTGGTCGCCGTCTTCTACGCCCCCTTCTGGGACGGCATCCGCACGTTCGATGGGCTGGGGCAGCAGCTACGCCCGCTCTACTACAACAGCAGCATCGTCCAGTTCATCACCGCGCCGCTGGAGCTGCTGGTGCAGCCCGCGCAATATCCTGCGCTGGATAAGACCGTGCGCCTGGTCTTTTACACGGTCTTCGTGCTGTACGCCGCCATCCAGACGCGCCGGCTGTGGGTGCTGGGGCCACTGGCCGACATCCGCGATCTGCTGACCGCCGCCGCCAAGGTCACCTTCGCGGCGCTGGCGTTGATTACGTTCTGGTTCCAGCCGTGGTACATCGTCTGGCTGCTCACGCTCGGCCCGCTGGCTCGCCAGGCCTACGTGCGCCGCCAGGGTGTGCTGATGTCGGCGGGCGCGCTGCTGACCTACGCCGTCAGCAACTACCTCTTCGTCAACGAGCCTGGCTCCGGACGCGACTTCTTCGTGCAGTTCTTCGATGTCCTGCTGATCTTCGCGCCGCTGCTGCTGCTGCGCGCGGCGCCCTATGAGGAGGGCTGGGTCAGCATCATCCGGCGCTATGTCGGCCTCTTCAGCGAGGGCTTCGCGCGACGCACGACGGTCTGGCAGCGGGCCACTCTGGCGCTGATTCTGGTGGTGGCCGCGCTGCTGCGGGTGCTGCGGCTGGGCAACCTGAACCAGAATCTGACTGGCGGCGCCGATGACGTGAACGTGCTGAAGCAGGTCAGTGGCGATCTGCGGCTCTTCCTCGCCGATCCGCAGGGGCTGAATGGGCCATTCGTGGCGATTCAGGGATTCCTGGTGCATATCTTCGGGCCGACGCCACTCGCGGCGCTGTTGCCCTCGGCCATCATCGGCACACTGACGGTACTGGTCGTCTACTTCCTGACGTTGGAGATTCTGCGCCAGACGGGTGGCCAGACCCATCACGGCATCGCGCTGCTGGCGGCGCTGCTGGCGGCTACCTCTGGCTGGCATGTCTCGCTCAGCCGCTCTGGCATGGAGGTGGTGCTGCTGCCGCTGCTGATGTGCCTGGCCGTGCTGGCGCTGCTGCGCGCCTTCCACACGATGGACGCCGCCACACAGGCCAGCGAGGCGAGCGAGGCCGAAGGCGCGGCGCAACCCACGCTCCCCGCGCCGGTGGATGGCGCGCCATCCGAGCCACCGACGCCCGCGCCGCACTGGGCCTATGTGCTGGGGCTGTACGCGCTGACGGGCATCACGACGGGGCTGGCTTGCGATCTGGCGCCGGGGCTGTGGCTCGTGCCGATGCTGGTCATCGGCGTGACGCTGGCCTGGCGTTGGCGACGACCGGCCATCTTCAAGCGCATGCGGCTGGCGCTGGCGACGCTGGTGGCCGCCGCCTTCCTCTCTGGCCTGCCTGCTCTGTGGACGGTGCTGAGCCAGCAGATCGGCTTCCGTGTGGGCAGCGACATCTTCGCGCGCACTGGCGAGCCACTGGCGCCGCCACTCTCGCCCTTCACTGGCGCGTTCTGGGAGCAGGTGGGCGCCAACGCGCTCGACGTGCTGCGGCTGCTCATCACGCAGGACTACAGCGCGGGCTATCCTGCCGTCGGCGGCGAGCCGATCACCCCGCCCTACCTCGGCGTCTTCTTCTACCTGGGGCTGGCGCTGATCCTCTATCGGCTGATCCGCCACCGCGACCTCACCTCGCTGGTGCTGACCCTGCTGCTGGCGCTGCCGCTGCTCTCCAGCGTGGCGATCTCCGCGCCGACGGGGGTGATCGAGGCCGCCAGCGTGCTGCCCGTGATGTGCATCGTGCCAGCGGTGGCCATCTATGAGCTGGCGAGCGCGCTGGGACGTCTGCCTATCGTGCTGGATCGCATGAACGGCGTGCGCGTCTTCGCCACGCCCGAACAGATCGGCCGCCTGGCGCTCTTCATCTTCCTGATGGCCAGCGCCATCCGCACCTTCTACTGGTACTTCGAGGCGTCGCTGCCCGCCGAGCCAGGCGGCTACACGCCCAGCTCCGTCGGTCTGCACATCGCGCTGACGCTGGGCCGCGCGGCGCTGGGGCTTGCGGGCGCGCTGGCCACGCATCTCCCGCACCTGCTCGGCCCGCTCATCCCGTGACCCGCTACGCCACCCACGGATGGGACGCGTGTTGTAGCATGGAGGAAGCAGCCGGGAGGGCTGCGCCACAGGTAATGTTCAGCCGTGAAGTTGAAGTTGAGGAGCGATACGATGCCGACCACCGATCATGCCAGCCCCAGCGCCGCCGAACGCCAGCGCGCTGAACAGATCGTCGCAGGGCTGCGCCAGCTCTACCCCGATGCGAAATGCTCGCTCGATTTCACCAATCCGCTCGAATTGCTGGTGGCGACGATGCTCTCGGCGCAGTGTACGGATGAGCGCGTCAACCAGGTCACCAAGGCGCTCTTCAAGAAGTATCGCAGCGCCCAGGACTACGCCAGCGTCGATCCAGAGACGCTGGAGCAGGACATCAAGCAGACAGGCTTCTATCGCAACAAGGCGAAGCACATCCGCGAGGCGGCGCAGATGATCGTGGAGCGTTACGGTGGCGAGACGCCTCGCACGATGGATGAGCTGATCGCGCTGCCGGGCGTGGCGCGCAAGACCGCCAACGTCGTCATGGGCAACGCCTTTGGCATCGTGGAGGGCGTGGTGGTCGATACGCACGTCGGGCGGCTGGCGCGTCGCCTGGGCCTGACCGACAGCGACGAGCCAGTGAAGGTGGAGCAAGAGCTGATGGCGCTGCTGCCCCAGCGCGACTGGCTCGACCTCTCGCACATGCTCATCATGCATGGCCGCGCCATCTGCCAGGCGCGCAAGCCGCTCTGCGCGGAGTGCACGCTGGCGCCGCTGTGCCCCACCGGACAGGACAACCTCAAGCTCGCCGCCGAGCCAGCCTTTGCCAAGCCGAAGCGCGCCGCGAAGTAGCG
>DATBTW010000130.1:0-28286 GCA_036559055.1 Ktedonobacterales bacterium | reverse complement strand
CGTGAGCGGCAACTGGACCGTCCAGCAGGATGGGATGGCCAGCTCAGGTCTGCCAAATCTCGTGCTAGCGCAGGGCAATCCCTCGACCGCCAGCGAGTACACCATTTCGGCTGGCTCAGCGGCCTGGACCGACTACACCGTACAGGCCTCCGTCAAGCCCGGCGCCAACGACCTGAAGCAGACCAGCGACCTGATGGCGCGCTTCTCCGACCCCAACAACCACTACTCCTTCCTGCTCAAGAACGGCGACCAGTGGTATCTGGGCATGCGCAGCGGTGCAACCTGGACCACCTTCGCCCAAGGCTCCTTCCCCTATGCCAGCCAGTTCTCCACCCTGGCCCTCACCGTCCACGGCGACACCATCAGCGCCTCCATCAACGCTCAGGTCGTCGCCACGGCCACCGATGCCACCTTCAAGAGCGGCAAGATCGGCTTCCTCACGAGCGCCGAGAGCGAGTTGGATAACGTGCTGGTGACGTCGCCTGACTCTGCCAGCCCGACACCGACGCCCACCACGACGCCCACCACGACGCCGACGCCTGCAGTCGCCTGCGTGGAGGCGCCCAACGGCGCGCTGAAGACGGGTAGTTGCAGCGGCACGTTCACGCCGTCGTCCTCCGGCTCAGTTGGCGCGACCAGCATCGGCGGTGTCGCCTGTGTGGAGCAGGTGAAGGGCGTGATGACGCTGGGAACTTGCGTGGGAACCTTCACGCCCGATCCCTGATCTGGGCGCCACAACCCCTGAAACACACGACGACGGCTCAGCTACTCTGGCTGAGCCGTCGTCACGTCTGGCTGGTCGCATCTGGCGGAGGGAGTGGGATTCGAACCCACGAGGCTTGCACCTAGCGATTTTTCGAGCTCGCTGCGCACTACTCGCCTATCCGGCTTCCAGCCTGCGCTCCATCGGTGGATCAATGGTATGGTACGTTTGGAGCGCGCGAGGGGAGGCGCCACTGTCGGTCGCCCAGGGGAAGGGCCGCTGGTCGGAAGAGTTGTGAACGCGTCGTGTCACGTCAACAGACGTGACGTGCATGTACAAGCGATGCGGTGTGTAGACGCAGCCAGTGCTCCGATGGGAACACCTGGGAAGGTCTATCTGGGAACATCTCGAGAGGAGTACCACGTAAATGGCTAGTGACTTTACCTTGGATATGACCACGCAGGAGATTGTTGACCTCTCGCGGCAAACCACACTGTACGAATGGACCGCGCAAAGCGTGATCACACCGATCGTCGTTGATCGCGCCAAGGGCATCTACTTCTGGGATACCGATGGCAAGCGCTACATGGACTTCAACTCGCAGCTCATGTGCGTCAACATCGGCCATGGCGACCAACGCGTCATCGACGCTGTCAAGGCACAGATGGAGCAGGTGGCTTACGTGGCTCCGACCACCTCGACGACGGCGATTCGCGCTGAGCTGGGGCGGCTGCTCCAGGAGATCACGCCAGGCAACCTATCCAAGGCCTTCTTTACGAACGGCGGCGCCGAGGCGAACGAGAACGCGATCAAGATCGCGCGCTGGGTGACTGGACGCCACAAGATTATCTCGCGCTATCGCTCATACCATGGCGGGACAGCAGGAGCGATCACGTTGACCGGCGATCCGCGGCGCTGGGCCGCAGAGCCGGGAATCCCCGGCGTCGTGCGCGCGATGGATCCCGATCGTTATCGCTGCCGTTGGTGCGGCGACCAGCCCGCGTGCACGCTCGATTGTCTCAAACACATCGAGGACATCATTACCTTTGAGGGGCCACAGACCATCGCCGCTGTGATCGTCGAGACCATCACGGGCACGAACGGCCTCATCATCCCGCCAGACGGGTACCTGCAAGGGCTGCGCGAACTCTGTACCAAGCACGGCATCCTGCTCATCTGCGACGAGATCATGGCGGGCTTTGGTCGCACCGGGAGGTGGTTCGGCGTCGACCACTGGAACGTCGTACCCGACATCATGACCGTGGCGAAAGGCCTGACCTCGGCCTATGTCCCGCTCGGCGCCACGATTGTGTCCGACGAGATCGCGGCTCAGTTCGAGGATCGTCCGCTCTATGCTGGCCTGACCTACAACTCCCACCCGATCGGCTGCGCTGCGGCGGTCGCCTGTATCAACGTCTATAAGGCAGATAACCTGATCGAGAACGCCAGGGCAATGGGCGAGATTCTCAGTGTCGAGTTGAACAAGCTCAAGGAGAAGCACCCTTCCGTCGGCGATGTGCGCGCGATTGGGCTGTTCAGTATCGTCGAGTTAGTGAAGAATCGCGCGACCCGCGAACCGATGACGCCGTACAACCCTAAGGCGAGCGAGCTTGGCCCGATGCCGAAGCTCAACGCCTTCTTTCGCGAACATGGCCTCTACACGCTGGTACGCTGGAACACGTTCTTCGTCAATCCACCCCTCTCGATCACCGAGGAGCAATTGCGCGAAGGGCTCGACATCATCGACGCAGCGCTCGACATCAGCGACCAGGCTGTCATGTAATCTCGGATGGTTGGTGTAGTAGTAGGGTCATATCCGCTCCCGGGTCCATACCCCGGCGCTGCCACTCCTCGTGCAGTGAGCGTGCAACGCCAGGAAATGACGCGTAACGACGAGCAACGAAACGAGCAACGAAACGAGCAACGAATATGCGCCTCGCGATCATCTCCGATATTCATGGCAACGCCTATGCGCTCGAGGTCGCTCTCGCCGATATCGCCGCGCAGGGTGTGGACCAGATCGTCTGTTTGGGTGACGCCATTCAGGGAGGAGCGCAGCCCGCCGAGACGGTGCAGCGCCTGCGGAACCTCGGCTGTCCGGTCGTCATGGGCAATGCCGATGCCTGGCTGCTAACTGGACGGGAAACGGGTAACGAGGGCGTGACGCCCGCGCAGGAAGCCGTGCGCCAGTGGTCACTCGCCCAGCTGAGCTCTACGGATCGGGCGTTCATTGCCGCGTTTACCCCGACGATTCGGCTGCAGGTCATGGATACTGCCGCCTTGCTCTGCTTCCATGGGTCACCGGCATCCTTTGACGACATCATCCTGCCCACCACGCCTGATGCAGACGTGCGGCCCTATTTTCAGGGGCATGACGCGCGGTGGTTCACTGGGGGACATACCCATGTGCAACAGCTGCGCCGTATCGACGACGGCTTCTATTTCAATCCCGGCAGCATTGGCGTTACCTATCGCCACGATCAGCCTGACGACCAGTTTCATCTTGATCCCTGGGCCGAGTATGCGATCTTGACCGTCACTCCCGAAACGGTCAGCGTGGAGTTCCGCCAGGCGCCGTTCGCGGTCGCCTCGCTGCTCGACATCGTCCAGCGCAGCGGGCGCCCGCATTGGGAACAGGTGCGTCGGGAGTATGACACGCCGGGCGCCCCCACAACCTGAGTCAGTCCGCTCGGGGCATCTGTCAATCCTTTTCATGATCCCGATGTATGAGCGCCCGTCGTCCGGAGCGATGTCGGCCACCGCTATCGCCACCCGCTCCGGATCCGGCGCCGTGGGCAAGTCCGTCTAGCTCGCCCGCTGGCCGACTCCCAGGCGCGCGTTCAACCGCTAGCCCTACCCGCCAGTGGACGCGTGGACAAGGCAATAACCCATGGTGAAGTTGCCAGTCTTGACCATCGACCCGCTGTCAGTCGATTCCTGTTGGGTAACGTGTACGCCAAGCGCCAACGTTGCAGCGACTGCATGCTCATATGGAGCCCATGCCGCTAATGCTGCCTTTCTTGACCAGCGCATCTACCTTTTCAGAGAAATGGCATGCCGCGAAGTGACCACTTGCGGTCTTGTCCTCCAGCGGGGGCTCGACCTCTCGACAGATTTGCTGCGCCAGCGGGCAGCGTGTGTGGAAGCGGCAGCCGCTCGGGAGGTTAATGGGACTGGGCAGGTCACCGCCCAGAAGGATGCGGCTGCGGCGCTTCTCAGTCTTTGGGTCGGCGATGGGCACGGCCGAGAGGAGCGCTGCGGTGTATGGATGCAATGGATTGACATACACCTCCGGGCCATCGGCCACCTCCATGAGCTTGCCCAGGTACATCACAGCGGTGCGCTGGGCAACGTGGCGGACAACGCTGAGGTCGTGGGAGATGAAGAGATAGGTGAGTCCCATGCTTCGCTGGAGGCGCTGCATCAGATTGAGGATCTGCGCGCGGATGGAGACATCGAGGGCGCTGACTGGCTCATCAGCGATGATGAACTGTGGCTCGATGCTGACGGCGCGGGCAATCGCGATGCGCTGGCGCTGCCCGCCGCTGAATTCGTGCGGATAGCGGTCGATGAAGTTCGGATTGAGACCTACCGTGCGCAGCAGATCCTCGGTACGCTGCCGGATCTCGTTGCGCGTACCAATGCTGTGGATAACCATCGGCTCGGCAATCAGGGCGCCAACGGTCAAGCGCGGGTCGAGCGAGGCGAACGGGTCCTGAAAGACCATTTGTACGCGGCGTCGAACGGCGCGCAACTGGTTACCTTCCAGTTGGGCGAGGTCGACGTTTTCGAGGTACAGATGGCCACTGGTTGGTTTATAGAGGCGAACGAGCGTGCGACCAATGGTGGACTTGCCCGATCCACTCTCGCCAACGAGTCCCACCGTCTGCCCGCGCGGGATCGAGAGAGAGACACCATCCACAGCGTGCACGGCGCCGACTTTGTGCTGGATAACGATGCCCTGCATGATGGGAAAGTGCATGACGAGGTCTTCGATACGCATCAGCACATCGCTATTGGCCTGGGGCTTGAAAGCGATTTCCTGCGCCGCCATCTCATTCACCTCTCAAATGCATGTGGACTCCAGCGCGGGTCGTGCTGACCACCCGATGTTCTCTTCATGCGCCATCATGCATCCCCTGCTGAAAATTCTCCAGCTAACGTGCCACCAACCGGGCGAAGCGGAATGAAACCCTTCTGCATCGCGCGCTGTTGCTCTTTCGGATTGGTCACGTCCACCCAGCAGGCTGAATAATGGTCCCTGCCCACCTTGAGGTCGGGGGGGTAGGTGGCGCATTTATCGATCTTGAAGGGGCAACGCGGTTGGAACGGGCAGCCTGCGGGAGGATGCAGCAGGTCCGGTGGTGAGCCAGGAATCGTGACAAGATCGCTGCCTTGCTCAGCATCGAGTCGCGGCACCGCGCCAAGTAGCCCCAGCGTGTACGGATGACGTGGATTGTCGAAGATCTCCTCGGTCGGCGCGCGCTCAGCGATATGGCCAGCATACATGACCAGGATGCGGTCAGTCACGCCGGCGACGACCCCGAGATCATGCGTGATCAGGATCAGCGACGTGTTGAGGTCGCGCCGTAACCGGGCCAGCAGCTCGAGGATCTGGGCCTGGATGGTCACGTCAAGGGCGGTGGTGGGCTCATCGGCAATCAACAGTTTGGGATTGGTGGCAATAGCGATGGCGATCATCACACGTTGGCGCATGCCCCCACTGAATTGGTGCGGGTAGCCACGCATGCGACGCTCGGCGTCGGGAATGCCCACCGCCTCAAGTAGACTGCGCACGCGCGCGATGGCCTCTACTTTGGACAATCCCAGGTGGAGTTGCAGCGTCTCCGTGATCTGATCCTGGATGCGCATCACCGGATTGAGGCTCGAGATCGGGTCCTGAAAGATCATCGAGATCTTGCCGCCACGAATACGGCGCATCTCGGCTTCGTGCAGATCCACCAGATCCTGATCCTGAAAGAGCACGGCTCCGTCTACGATCTGGGCTGGTGGCATAGGGAGCAAGCGAAGGATAGAGAGCGCAGTGACGCTCTTGCCCGAACCGCTCTCGCCCACGATGCCGACGGCCTCACCCTCGTCTATCGTGAAGCTGATGCCGTTGACCGCCTGGATGGGCCCCTCGCGAGTGCGGAACTGCGTCTTGAGATCACGTACCTCGAGTAGTTTAGGCACTTACGCCTCCGTCTGGTAGCGTGCTTACGCGTACCGTGCTCAGCGCTCCGTCATCTGCGGATCGAGTGCGTCGCGCAGCCCATCACCCATCAGGTTAAAGGCGAGCACTGTCAGAAGAATGCCGAGGCCGGGCGCCCACACCAGCATCGGCTGCTGAGTGAAGTAGCTTTCTGAGTCGGCCAGCAGCACCCCCCAACTCGATGCCGGAGGTTGCAGACCAAAGCCGAAGAAGCTCAGCGTGGACTCGGTAATGATATTGATGCCTACGAGCAGCGTCGCGCTGACGACGATCGGTCCAATCGCATTGGGGATGATGTGGCGGAGGATCAGCCGCAGGTCGCCTGCGCCCAGCGTACGTGTTGCTAACAGGAATTCGCGCTCTTTTTGCGCGACGAACTCGCTGCGCACAACACGCGCGGTATACAGCCAGGAGAACGCTGCGATCAGGAGCACGAGGCCCAACGTTGTTCCGCGAGAGAAGAAGGTGGCGGACAGCAGAAAGAGGATCAGATAGAGCGGGATCGCAAGCAGTGCGTCGACGATTCGCATGAGGATACTGTCGATCCAGCCGCCATAGAAGCCAGCCAGAGCGCCAACGGTCACGCCGAGGAAGATCGAGGCGAGCATCGCGAAGAGGCCCACCTGCAGTGAGACACGTGCGCCATAGAGCCAGCGCGCCAGCTCGTCACGACCGACGTTATCCGTGCCGAAGGGGTGCGCCAAACTGGGGCCTTGCAAGGCGATGGCAAAGTTGGGTGTGGTGGCTGGATCGAACTGTCCTCGTACAGGCTCGATGACGGGAGCCAACAAGGCAAGCAACGTCACGATCACCAGGATCACGAACCCCGCCACAGCAACGCGATTTCTCAGGAACCTGTCCGTGATAATGCGAAACTGTCCGCGACGCTTGCGCGCCAGCTCGGGCGTCAACTCGATGACTTCGGGCGCTGGCGGCACGGGCGCATGCGGCCCTTCGAACTGGGTGATGTCCATCGCTCTACCTCCCCGGCGAAGCCGAGTTACGAGTACGAAATGCGCGGATCCAGGACTCCATAGAGCAGATCCGCGAGCAGATTGAAGAACACGACCATCGTGGCGGCGAAGAGCAGCAACGTCAGCAAGACGGGGTAATCCCGAGCTCCAAGCGAGTCGAAGAAGAGTTTGCCGATGCCGGGCAATCCAAATACTGTTTCGGTAATCACGGCGCCACCGGCGAATCCGGCAAAGTCGATCGCAACAACAGTAACAAATGGAATCAGCGCATTGCGCAGGGCGTGGCGGAAGAACACAACGCGGCTACTGAGTCCCTTCGCGCGTGCGGTGCGAACGTAATCTTGCTTGACAGTGTCGAGCATGCTGGAGCGCAAGTAGCGGCTCCAGGAGGCGACGAAGAGCAAAGAGAGCGCAATCGTTGGCAGTACGAGATGTTGCAGCCGATCCGCAATGAGTTGGAGGGGAGTATAGGTGTCAGCATTGGGTGATGAGATGCCAAAGACCGGCCAGGGGGATCCCGTCACGGTCACGAAGAACGACTGAAGGATGACGCCGAAGAGATATTGCAGGACAAGGGCGGTGAAGAAGATGGGCATCGCGATGCCGAAGTACGCTACGATAGTCGCGGCATAGTCAGTGATGGAGTACTGGCGGATGGCGGAGATCACCCCCAGCAACAGGGCGAGGATGACGGCGAAGATCAGCGAGAGTGCGAACAGTTGGAGCGTATATGGCAACCGGTCGCCGATTTCGAGCAGCACCGGTCGGCCGGTATTAAAGGAGTCGAGATTACCCTGGAAGAGGTGCTGCATGTACGAGACATACTGCAATGGCAGCGGCTGATTCAGTCCATATTTCTCAGCCAGCGCGGCGCGCGCGGCCCCATCAAGGCGCGGATTGAACAGCACAGCCTGCGGCCCGCCAGGTATCAGGTAGAGCAGCAAGAAAAGCGCAATAGAGAGCAGGAAGAGCATGAGCGCTGCTTGCGCCAGGCGCCGGATGATGTATCGACCCATCTGCCTTCGACTCCTCTCGCCTGATCAGCCGGTGGCCATTACATGCTCGGCTACGACTCGGAGGATACGCATGAGTACGAGAAACCAGGCGCCCTGCTCCGCAGACACGGAGTCTCTACAATCTCGCGTCTGCGGAGCATAGCACATGCCGAAAGAAATGAACGAAGGGCCTAGCTGTGCAAGAGCGCGGCGACCTCGGCAAGAGAGCCGCCGCGCAGCGGATGGAGGCATGCTGGACGGCATGCCTCCACTATACGTCTAGCTGCGCCACCAGTTCCACACTGCTACGGTTTCCTCCGGGCCGAATGGTCCGGGGGCGTAGTTGTGAAGCTTAGCGCTGGCCAGCGCAACGTCTGGGTACGCGTAGAGGAAGAACATCGGTACCTGGCTTTGGATCTGGGTGTACAGGGTGTGATACTGCTGCTTGCGGAAGGTCTGGTCCGGGTTGGTCGTCGCGGCCTTGTCGGCAGCGGTGGCTGTCTGGTCGCACCAGTGCTCGATGTTGAATCCACCCGCGGCTGGGAACTGGTCGCAGTCCCATTGGGTATTGTCGGCAGGATCTCCAGCGGTCGCCGAGCTGGCAAACTCGCCGATGTCGAAGGTGCCATTCGGCAGGATCGTGCCGAAGTACGTATCGGACGGGTAATTGACGATGTCAATCTTGACGCCGATGTTCTTCAAGTCCTGCTGCGCTGCCAGCTCGGTCTCCTCGCGGCGGTTATTCTTGGAGGTGGTGCTCCAGCGCAACTCGAGGGTGACCCCATTCTTGTGGCGGTAGTTGTCCGAGCCCATCGTCCAGCCGTCTGAGTCGAGCAACTTGCCGGCCGCTGTGGGGTCGTAGCCGTTGCACGGAATCAAGTCGGTGGCGTGCGCGAAGGTCGCCGGGGCGTCGTCGCACGTGGGCTGGCCGGTGCCTCCCAGAATGTTCGAGATCATGGCCTTGGTGTTGACGGCCTCCCTGATCGCCTTGCGGACGTTGGCGTCCTCAAGGATATGGTTGGTCGAGCTGTACAGGTTGAAGAAGGCCCCCTCCCAGGTAGCCGCCTGCTTCGGCAGACCGAGCACGTAGTTTGGGGCAAGCGCCTTGTACTGGGAAACCTTGGTGATATCAAGGAACCAGGAGGCGTCAATTTGACCGCTCTGGAAGGCAGTCAGGATCGTGTTCTGGTCCGTGATGATATTGAACACGATCTTGTCGAGGTAGGGCCTGCCCGCCTGGAAGTAATTGGAGTTCTTGACGACAGTGATGTGCGACCCCGGCACGCGCTCACTGATCTTGAATGGCCCACTGGACACTGGCGGTTGGAAAGCCTGCGGCGACGCTGTGATCTTGGAGGGATCCATGCTGCCGTACACAGCCTTCGGGATCGGCGAGAAGTCGAGCACGTCCGTCAGGCAGTATGAGACGAACGTGACGTCCACCTGGTTGAGCACGACGACGACGGTCTGTGGGTCTGGCGTCGTCACACTGGCGATCTCTTTGCCTTTCCAACCCGTCTTCTGCGCGTAGGCTGGGTTGCTCATCAGATTCATCGTGAAGGCGACATCATCTGAGGTCAGCGGCGAGCCATCAGACCACTTGAGACCGGGGCGTAGCTTGAGGGTAATGGTCTTGAAGTCGCTCGAATAGCCACCATTGGTCGTTGAGGGAATCTCGCTCAGCAGGCCAGGCTGGAGAATGCCTGAATTGTCCGTGTAGACGAGCGGCGACCAAATCGTGTTCATGACCAACTGGGCAAATGTCTCGACCGATTGCCCGACGATCAAGTTGTCGGGTTGCTCGTAAAGAGCGTCGGTGACGGTGCCACCGTATTTTGGCTGACCTCCTGTGGTACTGCTGGAACCACCTGCGGGGCCGCAGCCAGACAACACCATCATGGACAGCATGATGGCCCCAAGCGCGACCGACCAGACACTGCGATGTTTGAGCATCCTGGTAGCCTCCCGAGTGATCACGAATACGCCCTGCCAACGCACAGATAAGCGACCGTCCCCGAGCCTCAAGATGGTCTGCTGGATGATATTAATTCACAATACGTTGCCACCGGGCCAATTCTCTCGCCAAACTGCCGCCAAGCTGTCGCCAATTTGCGGAGATTGGCGTAAACTGAGCGCGCCAGGTATCGCGCCCCTGCTAGACCGTGTCGAAACACAGCGTAAGCCAGTACGAGCTGTCGGCAAATACGCGTACCCGAAACGCGCCGCGGTCGCGGCCAGGTATAGGCATGGCAGGCTCTGGCCCCTCGAGTTGACGTGCACTGTAAGCGTGCATCCAGAGCCGACGCATCACGCTAGATGTATTATTCTACTGAGGGCTCGGCTGCGATCGACGCATGCCTCCACGCTGAACGAGAGGCTGAGAGAAAGAGTGCGACTGCGCTATGAAACTGCTCCGTGGCGTGGCCGCTATTTTGGCGTTCCTGACCGGGCTGATCACGCTCGCTAGCGCCCTCTATAGTTTGGCGCTCACTGCGGCCTCTGCGGAACAGACCCACCAACCGATAGACTTTGCGGCGGTGGTGGTTGGGCTGGTCGCCAGCGCCATTGGGATCCTGTGCTTATTTCTCTCCCACGCTATCGACTCCGAACGTGGGCCCGTCCTGAGCTACCGCGAGCGTCGCAGAAAGCCCCGTACACACAAGCCGAACCCACTCCGCTGAAGGCGACGACGCCGAGGCGCCGCGCTAGCTGGCCGATTGAAGCGTCGCTGGCGCTGTTTTACACGCTCGCTCCAGGCATTACGCGATGCGGTCAAGCTGCTGGCCCCCGCTTCGAACTGGCCCCACCCCTCTCGCCGTCAGCAGCCCAACGACGCCGCGCATGTCTTGTAGTTCGCTTGCGCATGATGGTAACCACTCTCAGGGCACGACTGGTTATAATCACATTGCGGCGCCCCATCTCTCAGATCAGGTAGGCGCGCTGCCACGTACCGGCAGCGCACAGGGATTTGACCTACCCTGACGCAGCCACCACGGACGGCGCCGCGCATAGTCAATCGTCGCATAGTTCTCAGCGACTTCACGCCGAGCGAGAGGAACAGGGAAATTGGACAACGCAATGTTTCAGTCCCTTGAGTGGCGCTGCATCGGGCCGCATATAGGCGGTCGTGTAGTAACCGTCGCCGGACACCCAATGGAGCAGGGAACTTTTTACCTCGGGGCATGCGCGGGTGGCGTGTGGAAGACCACGAGTGGTGGCGCGCAATGGGAAAACATCTCTGACGGATTCTTTCAGACCGCGGCTATTGGCGCCATGGCGCTAGCGCCATCCGCGCCTGAAGTCCTTTACGTTGGGACGGGTGAGTCGACCATCCGTGGGAATGTCTCCCATGGGGACGGCGTCTACGTGTCGCTGGACGGCGGCCGCACGTGGCGCAAGAGCGGGTTGGCTGATTCTCGCCACATCGGCGATATCGTCGTCCACCCGCAGCGACCTGAGGTCGCCTACGTGGCCGCGCTCGGCCATGCCTGGGGGCCGAGCGCCGAGCGTGGCGTCTATCGCACGCGTGATGGCGGCGCGACCTGGGAGCAGGTACTCTTCAAGAGCGTGCGCGCGGGAGCCAACGACCTTGCGATGGATCCGAATCACCCGGATACGCTCTATGCCGCGATCTGGCAGGCGCAGCGCTATCCGCATGCGCTGGTCAGCGGTGGCGAAGACTCTGGCCTGTGGAAAAGCACAGATGGCGGCCAAACGTGGAAAGACATCAGCCGGGCGCCCGGCCTGCCAACTGGACTGCTGGGCAAGATCGGCATCGCCGCCTCACCCGCGCGTCCAGGCCGGGTCTGGGCGATCATCGAGGCGGGCGGCAAGGATGGCGCGGACGTTGGCGGCATCTTCCGCTCGGACGACTGGGGCGAGACCTGGGAGCGCACCAATCAAGAGAGCAAGCTGCGCGGTCGCCCATGGTACTACATGCACCTTGTCGCCGATCCGCAAAACGCCGATACCATCTGGAACCTCAACCTCGAATGCTGGAAGTCGACCGACGGCGGCGTAAAGTTCACCGCGGCGCCGACGCCACACGGCGATAATCACGCCCTGTGGATCGATCCACGCAACTCTAACCGCATGATCGAAGGCAATGATGGTGGCGCGTGCGTCACCTACGATGGCGCCTACACCTGGTCATCGCTGCTCAATCAACCGACAGCGCAGTACTACCATGTCACGACCGATGACCAGAATCCCTATAACGTCTATGGCTCGCAGCAAGACAACGTCGCGATGCGTCTGCCGAGCAGTGCGGCGGAGGGCGCGATCAGCTGGCGCAACTACACAGAGCCAGGCGGCGGCGAGAGCGGCTACATCGCGGTGAGCCGCAAGGCTCCATACACCGTATTTGCTGGCGGCATCGGCTCGGGATCTGGCCACGGACGCCTCCTCGCCTGGAATCCACAGACGGGACAGGCGCGCAATATAACCGTCTGGCCGGAAGTGGTCAACGACAACGTCGGTGGCGTCGGCGCAAACCAGCTCAAGTATCGCTTCCAGTGGACCTTTCCGGTCGAGGTGTCGCGCCACGACCCCAATGTGCTGTATATCTGCTCGAATGTCGTGCACCGCTCCTTCGACGAAGGAACGAGCTGGGAGACAATCAGCCCGGACCTCACACGCAACGATCCCGGCAAGCTCGGTCCCTCTGGCGGCCCGATCACCCACGATAACAGCGGCGCGGAAATCTATTGCACGATCTTCGCGTTCCGCGAGTCGCCGCATGAGCAGGGAGTATTCTGGGCTGGCTCAGATGATGGGCTCATCCACCTCTCGCGCGATGGCGGCGAGACGTGGCAGAACATCACGCCACCCGCGCTGCCCGAATGGGCGCTCATTAGCATCATCGAGCCATCCCCGCATGACCCGGCGACAGCATATGCAGCCGCGACGCGCTACAAGCACGACGACACGGCGCCCTATCTCTACAAGACCAACGACTATGGCGCCACCTGGACCAGCATCTCCGCTGGCCTACCAGAACAGACGATTACGCGCGTCATCCGTGAGGATCCGAACCAGCGCGGCCTGCTCTATGTCGGTACGGAGCTCGGCGTCTATCTGTCATTCGATGATGGCGCCACCTGGCAGCCCTTCCAGTGCAATCTGCCAGTCACACCCGTCTACGATCTGGTCATTCATGGGACAGACCTCATCGCGGCGACGCATGGGCGGTCCTTCTGGATTCTGGATGACCTCAGCCCGCTCTATCAGATGCGCAATGCGCAGCCGCAACAGCCGCTCTCCCTGTTCGCGCCAAGACCCACCGTGCGCTCGCGCTTCGAAAACCGCACGGAAGGTGGCGAGTCAGCGGCATATACGATGTATCAAGGCGCAGGGCCACTCATCGTCGCATACCGATTGGCGAAAGCGGCTGATGGGTCGACGCGAAGGAAGTATCTCGACGCAGGCGCCAATCCGCCGAGCGGGGTGATCTTCCACTATGCGCTCGCCGAGACCGCGAACGAGCCCCTCGAGCTCAGCATTCACGACGCCAGCGGCGCGACGCTTCGGACGTTCAGCAGCAAGGGCGACAGCAAGGGCGAGCAGAAGCCACAGCTCCCAGCGCGCCAGGGGGCGAACCGCTTCGTCTGGGATCTGCGCTATACGCCGGTCGAGCCACTAGTCGATGACCCGAAGGCGAATGAGCGCGAGACGCGCGAGACGCTGGCGGGGCTGGCCCCACGCACGCTGGCTGGTGAGTACGAGGCGCGTCTACGTCTGGGCGAGACAACGGTGAGTCAGCGCTTTACCATCGTACCTGATGAGCGACTGGGGGTCGCAGCCGAGGCGCTCCAGGAAGAGTTCACCATGAAGCAAGCGATCTATCATCGAGTGCAGGAGATTCATCAAATGGTGAATCAGCTCCGTCGCATTCGCAAGCAAGTGGTAGACTGGAGCGAGCGGGCCAAGTCACACGAGAATTGGGCGCGCTGGCGCGAGATGGCTGACGCGCTGCAAGAGAAGCTGACGGCGCTGGAAGGCCAGCTGGTGAACCTGGACGAAGAGAAGCTGAAGCCTGGCCCTGGACGACTCGCGGAACGGTTCACCATTCTCAGCGCGATGATCGACGAGTCAGATGATGCGCCTACGCGCGGAGCCCAGGAGGTCTTTGCGCTGCTCGACCAGCAGACGCACGAGCGACGAGCCGATCTCGACCGCCTGCTCAGCGAGGATGTTGCCGCGTTCAACGCGGAGGCGCGCAACGCTGAGGTTCCCGCGGTGATTGTCTAGCGCGCCTCCCGCGTTTCTGCAGGCGCTGGTCGTACGCGATCCTTCGCACGATCAGCGCCTGTGATTCGTCTGCGCCAGCCCGCCTGGCTCACTCCAGCTATGCGGGCTGAGCTGAGGAAAGGTGTCAGGCATGTCGGCTCCGCCCGAGGGCGCCCCGCTGCTCGTCGGCGTTGACACCGGCGGCACATTCACCGATTTTGTCCTGATTCAGGATGGCGCTGTTCGCATCCATAAGGAGGTGTCCACTCCGGATGATCCTTCGCGCGCCATCCTGAATGGCTTGGCCACGCTCGGCATCGTGGAGAGCCAGATGACCGTGATTCATGGCTCTACCGTCGCGACGAACGCTGTCCTGGAGCGCAAGGGCGCACGCGTCGCCCTCATCACCACAGCGGGATTCGCCGATATACTCGAAATCGGACGGCAAACGCGGCCCCGTATCTACGGGTTCGAGATGCGCCGTGCGGCGCCACTGGTACCAGCGAAGCTACGTCTGGAGGTGCGCGAGCGGCTCGACGAGCGCGGACATGCGCTGCTGTCGCTCGACCAGACGTCTATGACCGGGGCGCTGGCGACGCTGGCGCGCGAGCAGGTGGAGTCGTTGGCGCTCTGCCTGCTGTTCAGCTTTGTCAATCCTGAGCATGAGCACATCATCGCCGAGCAAGCGAGAGCAATGGGGCTGTATGTCTCGGCTTCAGCCGACGTGCTGCCAGAGTTCCGTGAGTATGAGCGTGCTAGCACGGTCGTCCTCAACGCCTACGTCGGGCCGATCATCGACCGCTACCTCGGACAATTGGAAGGTGGCTTGCCGCCAGACACCCCGCTGCGCATCATGCAATCAAACGGTGGCTCGATCTCGACCACCACCGCGCGGCGCGAGGCCGCGCGCACCCTGCTCTCCGGGCCAGCGGCAGGTGTGGTTGGCGCGGCGTTCATGGCGAAGGCCTCCGGCTTCGAGCAGATCATCTCGTTCGATATGGGTGGCACCTCCACCGATGTCGCGCATGTTTGGGGAGCGATCGCGGAAACCTCTGAGGGCAGCGTCGGCGGCTACCCAATGCGCCTGCCGATGATCGACATTCACACGGTGGGCGCGGGCGGCGGCAGCATCGCCTGGTTTGACACTGGCGGCGCGCTGCGCGTTGGCCCAGCTTCGGCGGGCGCCAACCCCGGCCCAGCGGCTTACGGGCGTGGCGGAACTGAGCCCACGGTCGCCGATGCAAATATCGTGTTGGGTCGACTCATTCCGGAGCATGTACTTGGCGGCGCGCTCCCCATCGACCCTGCCGCGGCGAGCGCGGCTGTCTCGAAGATCGCGCGTCGGCTCGCGCTGTCGCCAGAGGAGGCTGCGCTGGGGATGCTGCGCATCGTCACTGCTCATATGGAAGGCGCCATCCGCGTCATTTCGGTGCAGCGCGGCTACGATCCGCGTGAGTGCACGCTGGTGGCGTTTGGCGGCGCTGGCCCGCTGCACGCATGCGAGCTCGCCGCATCGCTGCGCATTCCGCGCATCCTCATCCCGCCAGTCGCGGGCGTCCTCTCGGCCTTTGGGATGCTGGCTGCGGATATCGTCAAAGACTATGTCCGCACGGTCATGCTGCCACTCGCTGGTAGCAATGCGGTCATCGCGGCGGAGCTGGCAAGGCTCACCGATCGGGGGCGGCTCGATCTCATCGGTGAGGGCTGCGCTGAGGGGCGCATTCTCATCGAGCGCGCCCTGGACCTACGCTACGTGGGCCAATCGTATGAGTTGACCGTGCCATTCGATGATGGGGCTGATATGGCGAGCGCCTTTCACCGCGCACACGCGCGGCGCTTTGGCTACAGCGATGAAGGCGAACCCGTTCAGATCGTGAATGTGCGCGTCAAGGCGCGTGGGCCCGTGGACACGCCACCCATGCCAACCCAAACTGGCGACAGGGCGGCGGCGCACGCCGCGACGCGCCGTTCACATCGCGTGGCGTTCAGTAGCGCCGATGGCCAGCTCATCTGGCGCCAAACGCCCGTCTATATGCGTGTGCGGCTCGCGCCCGGCGCGATCCTCACGGGTCCGGCGATTGTCGCGCAGTACGATACGACAACCGTGCTGCCACCAGACTGGAGCGCCACCGTAGACGCTACAGGCGCCATCCTGGCCCAGCCGAGCCAGCCCTCACCGGTGCGCCACGCGAAGGCATGAAGTCGACAAGTCTGTGTAGTCCATGAAGTCCTTGAGCGCTGACGAAGAGCGCCTACCATGACCGATGATAGACTGGAATCGTGCGTACGGACCCGTCCATGGATGCGTACATTCGTGGTCAGGGGCGCGACCGTGGGACAGTGGTATCGGATGGTGAGCCGCTGCGCCGCCATCCGGCGACGACAGTCGACGAGACGGGCGAGCGGAGCGAGAGGAGCTTGCGCTGTGCGTTACGACTACGTGGTGATAGGCGCCGGCGTTTATGGCTGCGCCGCAGCGTGGGAACTGGCGCGTCGCGGGGCGCGCGTGCTGATGCTCGAAGCGCGCGCCGTCGCGGCGGGCGCGTCGGGTGGGCTCGGCAAGCGTGGCGTGCGGGCGTGCGGACGTGATCCGCGGGAGCTGCCGCTCATGCGGCTGGCGTATGACCTGTGGCCAGGGCTGGCGGGCGCGATTGGCGCGCCGACCGGCTATGAGCGCACCGGCCTGCTTCACCTCTTCGAGCGCGAGCCTGATGGCCTTGACGGCGGCTGGGCGAGCGCCCCTGCCCGCGCCTGGGCGCAACGCCAGCGCGGCATCGTCACGGAGGTTCTCGACCGCGACGCCGTGCATGCGCTCGAGCCTGACGTATGCGACGCGGTGACTGGCGCGCTCTTCTGCCCCGACGACGGCATCGCGGACCACACGGCCACCACGCGCGGTCTGGCCGCGGCCGCGGCGCGTCTGGGCGCCGAGATCCGCGAGGGGACGGCGGTCGCTAGTCTGGAACGCGTGGGTGACCGCGTGACGGCAGTGGTGACGGCAGCGGGCGAGCACATCGCGGTGGGCGAGGCTGCTCTGCTCCTCACCAATGCGCACGCGCCTGGCTTCGTGCACGAGCAGCTCGGCGTGACCCTGCCCGTCTGGTCCATACTACCGCAAGTGCTACTGATGGAGCCGCTGAACCCACCGCCGGTGGGGCGCCTGATCGGGCACGAGCGGCGCACGCTGGCGATGAAGCCGGTTCCCGGTGGGCAGGTGATGATCTCGGGCGGGTGGCACGGGCGCTGGGATGCCCAGGCCGGTCAGGGCGCCGTCATCCCGGAGCAGGTGGCGGGCAATCTCGCTGAGGCTGCGGCCGTCTATCCCTCGCTGGCCGGCGTCCGCTTGGCCGAGAGCGACGCCAGCCGTCCCGAGTCGGTCTGTGTGGACGACATCCCGATCATCGGCCGCCTCCCTGGCGCGGCGAATCTCCTCGTCGGCACGGGCTGGTCGGGACACGGCTTCGCCATCGCGCCGGCGGTGGCGAAGCTCCTGGCCGACTGGGTCACGGGGTCGGATCGGCCCGAGCTCTTGCGCCCCTTTGCCTACGATCGCTTCCTGGCATGATCTGGCATGATGTAGCGTGCGGTCACCTACCGGGACTGCCTGGATAACCCACTCATCTGCTGGCACGCTCTCAACGATTGGTATTGACTGGCGCTCTCAGGAGGGGCCTATGTCGACTCGTCCTGTGGTGGACGCGATCACGCTCGAAATCTTCCGCAGCGCGCTGACTGCCATTGCGGAAGAGATGGGCGTGACGCTTACGCGCAGCAGTTATTCGCCAAATATCAAAGAGCGGCGAGACTTCTCATGCGCGCTGTTTGACCCACGCGGGCGCATGATCGCGCAGGCGGCGCATATGCCCGTGCATCTCGGTTCGATGCCCGATTCCGTCTCGGCGGCGCTCCGTGGTTTCTCGAGCTTCGCGCCGGGTGATATCGTCGCGCTCAACGATCCGTATTGTGGCGGCACTCATCTGCCGGATATTACACTCGTCGCGCCGATTCACGTCCCTGTGGATGGCGAGCAACGCCTCATCGGTTTCGCCGCCAACCGCGCTCACCATGCGGATGTCGGCGGAATCTCGGCGGGTTCGATGCCAACCGCGACAGAGATTTACCAGGAAGGCATCATCATTCCGCCGATCAAGCTGTGGGAAGCTGGGCGAGCGAATGAGGCGGCGCTGGCGCTCATCCTGCGCAATGTGCGCACGCCGCATGAGCGACGCGGCGACCTGGCCGCCCAAATGGCCGCGAATCGAACCGCTGCGCTGCGCATGGACGAGCTCGTGAGCCGTTGGCGGCTGCCCGTCGTGGAAGCACACACCGAAGCGCTGATCGCCTATGCAGAGCGCATCACGCGCGCCGCCATTGAGACGATACCCGATGGCGTCTATTCCATGACTGATTATTTGGACGACGATGGGTTCGGAGAGGGGCCACTGACGATTACCGCAACCATCACAGTTGCGGCCTCCAGCCTCACGGTAGATTTCACTGGCAGCAGCCCGCAGACAACAGGTAACGTCAACACAGTGGAAGCTGTCGCCAAGTCCGCGGCCTACTACGTTGTTCGCTGTCTCATGCTAGAGGACGCGCCGACGAACGCCGGCACATTCGCGCCAGTACGCGTCATTGCTCCACCTGGCTCCATCGTCAATGCGTTGCCTCCAGGCGCGGTGGCGAGCGGGAATGTCGAGACATCGCAGCGCATTACCGACGTTATCCTCGGGGCATTGGCGCAGGCGCTGCCTGAGGTCATCCCTGCCGCCAGCCAGGGAACGATGAACAACGTTACAGCGGGTGGGCGTGATCCACGCACCGGTCAGCCATTTGCCTATTACGAGACGATGGGGGGCGGCATGGGCGCCTCGCCAACGAGCGACGGACTCTCAGGCGTGCATACCCACATGAGCAATACTATGAACACACCCATTGAGGCGCTCGAATACGCCTATCCCATCCGCATATACGCGTATCGCCTGCGACGCGGCTCAGGTGGAGCGGGAAAATACCGTGGAGGCGACGGCCTGGAGCGCGAATTGGTGTTCGAAACACCCACCGAGGTGACACTATTGTCCGACCGCCGCCGCCGTCCTCCGTATGGGTTGCAGGGCGGCCATTCAGGGTTGCCCGGTGAGAATCTGCTGATCCGTGATGGTGTTGAGAGCCCCCTGCCGGGCAAAATACGCTTTACCGCTGCGCCTGGCGACCATCTGAGGGTATCATCACCCGGTGGCGGCGGCTGGGGCAAGCCAGAGCAGAGGCGCGCGCGACCCGACGGTGATGACGAAGCGCCATCAGCGCCGTAACGCCACCTTTCGCTCAGATTTCGTCTGTCGGATCACACGAGTCACCCGTTCACAATCCGCTTGCCACTACATGAGCCAACCGGTGGTACTATTGCTGTGGATTCACGCAACCTGACTTTGAAGCAGAGAGGACGATCGATGACGTACGGCGTTCGATGGCGTTTCTATGTTGAAGCTGGCGCTGGAGTCATTACGACGGCGCTGTTTCTGGCTACTCTGCTCTACCCCCAATGGATCGAGGCGCTGTTCAGAATTGATCCAGATAACGCCTCGGGATGGCTGGAGCGGCTTGTAGTTGGGGGCCTGCTGGTCATGACGATCACACTGCTCTCCCTGGCGCGGCGTGAGTGGCGAAAAACCATGGCAATCGCGTAGAATGCGGCACGCGCCGCGTGCTGTCATGTCAGCGCCCAGCCAGCATCACCAGTGGTGATCATCTGGGTTGCTGGCATGCCTGAGCTTGCACTCTAGCCAACAACAAGAGCCCGGCCAGGATAGAGGAGATAGGCAGAGTTCGGGCGCGACGCCCTCATTGGAATCCTCGACGCAGCGCTGAGCGCGTCGGGCTCCGCCCGCGCGCCTGAGTCTGTCGCCCACCTGCCAGCGTGGTTGGGGCAGTCTCTATGCTGCCCTCAACGCCGGAACCATAGATCTGCCGTGCTGTGTCATGACGCTGTGCGTTGAACAACTCGCATCCACCCACAAGCCAGATCCCGCATGATTCGCCAGACAGGCCATAGACATTGGGGAGTACCTCAACAGTGGGTGATACCGCGTCGCATTGTAGTGATGTCGTTTGTCCCCTTATCAATCCCCGAGTCGGCATGGGAACAGAAAATCACTCTGCAATGGCATGACGCAACGGCGCATGATTGGCGCCTGGTAACCACCCGAGATTCGGCCAACTGGGAGACGTGTGACTTGCCGGGCGACGCAACGCGGGAGTATACTGCGCGCCTATGCTGGCGATGCACGTTATGGGCGTCGGGCATCACGCTGCCGGGCGACGAGAGCGGAGGACAAGCGTGCAGGTTGGCGCCGAATCGGGTGCGCGGGAGAATGACGCCAGAAACGCGCGCAACGTGCGCTGGAACTTCGCGTTTTTCGGCGGCGACATCGCCTTGTTCAGCCTGGGGCTCAGCATCTCCTCGAGCTACACGATCTTGCCGCTCTTTGTCGCTCACCTCACGCGGAGCAACGTGGCGGTCGCGCTGATTCCGGCGATCCGCGGTCTGGGCCTCTACGGCCCCCAACTCCTGGTTGCGCCGCTGGTCGAGCGGCTACGTCATGCGCTGCCGTTCATCCTGCTGGCGACGATCCTGGAGCGCGTGCCGTATATCGTGCTGGCGTTTGGCGCCATCGCGCTCGCGGGAAGGAACTCCGGGGCGTTGCTCGCCCTCTTCTTCGGGATGATCTTTTTGGCCTTGTTCGCGGGTGGCATCACATATCCGGCCTGGATCGACATGATCGCGCGATCGATCCCGCGGACGTGGCTAGGACGGTTCATGGGATTCTGGTGGGGCGCGGGGAACGTTATGGGCATCGGCGGCGCCGCTATCGCCACAGTGCTGCTGGCCAGCGTCACCTGGCCACTGAACTTTGCATTCTGTTTCGCGATGACGTTCGCCGCGATGGCGATCTCGTTCGTTCTGCTCGCCCTGGGGCGAGAGCCAGCGCGCGTCACGCATCACCCACCAAAGGCACGCCTCTCCCTGCCCGCGCAGGTGCGCGAGATCGTGGCGCTGGTGCGGCAAGACGGAGCGCTGCGGCGGCTGCTGATCGCCAACGGTCTCGTCGGGATGGCGACGATGGCTGGAGCGCTGTATGCTGTCTCGGCGACACGCCTGGGCGGACTCAGCGATCCAGAGGTCGGGGCAGAGAGCACGGTGCTGTTCGTCGCGATGACGGTGGGGAGCTTCGCGTGGGGCGCGGTGGGTGACCGCTTTGGGCATCGCGCGACGCTGCTCTGGGGAACGGCGTGTGCAGGTATAGCAGGGCTGGCCGCGCTGGTGGCGCACGGCTTCCTGGCGTACGGCGTGGTGTTCTTGGCGCTCGGGCTCAGCATCTCGGGCGTGCTGCTGGCAGGCTTCACACTGATCACGGAGTTCGGGCCGGAGGAGCGGCGGCCAACCTATGTGGCGCTGGCATCGGTGGCGTATGCGCCCTTCGTGATCGGCGCGCCGATCCTGGGGGGCTTCATAGCCAATGAGTGGGGCTATCCTCCGGTGTTCGCGCTGACGGCGCTGTTCGCAACGGCAGCAGCGCTGCTGCTGCGCTTCTGGGTGCCCGATCCACGGGTGAAGACCATCACCAGTTCAGAAAATGTCTAAGCAGGCTTCCATTCGAACTCCCCGTCAACCAGGCAGCGAGATACTGGGCCACAGCGCCTTCGCCATCTCGCTCAATCTCTACAGCCATGCGCTGTCCGAAATGCAGCAGCAAGCGACATCGGCGCTCGACCGACTCCTGGGCAGTCCGTCAGTCGTGACCCATGGGCTCATGTGACACCATATGACAATTGGCATCAATGACGTTCGCATACAACGAAGCGGTAGCAGGACAGTTGGCCTACTACCGCTTCGTTTCTGGGGCGGAGGGAGTGGGATTCGAACCCACGAGGCTTTTGGCCTAGCGATTTTCAAGACCGCCGCAATCGTCCACTCTGCCATCCCTCCGCCGCACAGTATAGCATACTGGGCCTGGCGCGGCGGGACTGGCGCCGATAGCCTCCGACGCCCCCGTGGAGGTTCACGGATGGCTCACGCTACCCAGCCGGTGCTGAGGAAGGTGATGATGAAGATCGTCAGCAGTGGTATCGAGCAAATCAGGATCAGTCGGTCAACCCACTGGCGCTGACCCCATGTACCCAGCAGCATGAAGAGCGGGAACACGACCAGCAGAAGCGCATGTTCGAGGCGAGCGCATACCAGTGGTGCGACGGCGTGGCGAGTACTACCGCCAGGGTCGCCCAGGCATAGATGACATAGGCCTTACCCAGGAATGGCCAGCGCCCTGGCCCAGCCAGTCGCCAGTTCTCCAGCGACTGGCGAGGCCGAATTGGATGTAGAGCGCAGCGCGAGCGTAAACACCCCAAGTGCGAGCGCCGGGAGCGCCATACCGCCCAGCAGCGGCGCCAGTCGCCGCGTCTCTCTCCATCTGCCCGACCTGCCATGCCGCGCTATATATTCCGCGGCCATCGCCGCGATCAGCAGTATGCCGAGCGGGCGTGTCAACTCCGCCAGCGCGGCGCACACTCCAGCCAGCAGCCAGCGCTCGCGAGGCTAAACAGGAGGAACAGCGATTCAGTGTAGGGGACAACCAGGAAGAGTGACGCTGGAAAGCAGGACAGATACAGCAAGGTTCGTCGCGCTGTGGCGCGGCCAAGCTCGCGCTCTACCAGCACGCGAAGGAGTCCGAACGCGAGCAGGGTCGCAACGTTGGCGGCGATGAGGCCCGCGAGCGCGGGATTGTTTCCCACCAGTCCCATGAGCAGATGCTCCAGGCCGGGGAGCACAGGATAGAAAGCCGATTCCCAGGGATGGGCGTATCCTTCGCGCGCGATAGTCGCATAGAGGCTGGCGTCCCAGCCGAATATGCCCTTGAAGAGCAATGGCCAGGAGGATGTCTGCTGCGCGAACCCCTTCGAGCTCACCAGGAGGCGACCGAAATACGCCACGAGCACGAACAGGATGCGCTGCGCTATCCAGGCGAGAGCCGCGTCGCGCCAGGCTAGCCGGTCAAGGAGACGAGGCGCCGTGACGGATACACGCTGCCTCGGCAGCGTTACCGCAAGGTCGTCAGTCTCACCCACCATGATCTGCATGCGGGCGCCATCGCTCCTCACGTTCTCTCCCTCCGCACATCGCTCAAACTAACACGTCGAACGAGGCGGGAGCGCCTGAGTAACTGGCGCAGGAGTCGAGTAGGAGGCGCAGCAGCAGGGGCGGGCGGCTGTCGGGGGTTTGGGGCGCCCCCAAAAACGCACTTCTTCTTATGCTTTCTCGCGCGAGAGGCGCAGCAGCAGACCGATGATGATGTAGTTCGCCAGCAGCGACGAGCCGCCATAGGCCACGAAGGGCAGCGGCACGCCGGTCAGCGGCATCAGCTTCAGGTTGCCTGCCAGGATAACCACTGTTTGCAGGCCAAAGACCGCCGTCAGCCCCAGCGCCAGCAGTTGATTGAAGGGCTGGCGCGAGCGCGTGGCGATGCGCATGCCGCGATAGAGCAGCAGCATGAAGATGGCGATCAGCGCCAGCAGCCCCGCGAACCCAAACTCCTCGGCGAAGGCGGCGGCCACATAGTCGGTGGTGGCGGCTGGCACGAAGGTTGGGTGGCCCAGCCCCAGCCCCTGCCCGAAGACGCCGCCTGACCCGAAGGCCACCAGCCCCTGCACGATCTGATAGCTGCTCAGCGGCGGCGCGCCAGTGTAGACCTTCGGGTCGAACGCCTGCGTGATGAGGGAGACACGGTCGCGGGCATAGCTGAAGATGCGGAAGATGACGATGGCGCCGACGGCGAAGATGCCGCCCAGCATCACGATATAGCTCAGGCGGCTGCTGGCGGCGTAGAGCATCGCCAGGAAGATGCCCAGGATCAGCACCGCCAGCCCCAGCTCGCGCGCGAAGAGGACGATCAGCAGCGCCAGCCCCAGCACGACCAGCAGCGGGGCCAGATTCTTCACTGGCGGCAGCGTCAGCGGGCCAAAGCGATAGCCGCCCTCCGACAGCACCTTCAGGTTCTCGCTCAGGTAGCCAGCGAAGAAGACCACCAGGCAGATCTTGAAGACCTCGGATGGCTGGAACGAGAGCGCGCCACCACCGATGCTCAGCACATCGCGGCTCGGCGCCGAGGGGTTGAATCCGCCTGCGTGGACGAGGGTCACGCCGACCAGCAGCGCGCCGACGATGGCCCAGGTGTAGGGGAAGTCGCGAATCCACTTGAGGTCGCGCGTGGCCCAGACCGTCAGCACGCACAGCGCCAGCCCGGCGATGACAAACAGCAATTGCTTCGATCCGAGCGACGGCTGATTGAGGTCGGGGCCGAGGCGCAGGGACATCAGCACGCCGATGCTGGAGAGCATCCCGGCAATAGGCAGCAGCGTCTCATCAGCGTCGGGCGCCACGAAGATCAGCGCGACGTGCGCGCCCAGCAGTGCGATCAGCAGGCCAATAACGGGCGTGAAGGCTAAAAGCGGCGGCAACACCTTGGCCCGCAGGTCGATGTGCTGGCCAGTGACGATCAGCAGCGTCACCAGCCCCAGCAGCATGAAGAGCGAGGGAAAGAGCAGCAGCCATAGCTCCGTCCAGCGGTAGTTGCGCGGCGTCGTCCAGCGTTTCTGCGCTGGCGCCGCGCCAACCTTTCCCGTATTCCCTCGCACTGGGCCTGCGTTCGTCATGTCTACCCTCGTGTCATACGCCCGGTCTCACCACCACGCCGAGTCAGCCTGCCGCGATCTGTCTGCTTCAGGTGGTGAACTTGAAGCGGCTGTCGCCGATCTGCAGGATGGAGCCAGGGCTGACGGCCACCGGAGCGCCGACTTTGTGGCCATCCACGAAGGCGCCGTTGCGGCTTTGCAAATCTTCCACCCACAGCGAGCCATCGCGATAGATGATGCGCGCATGGTCGGCGGAGACGAAGCCGCTATCGATGGGGACGCTATTGGTGGGCGAGCGTCCCAGCGTGGTGATCGGCTCGATGTCATATTCAGCGCCATTTACCAGCGGCGCTGAGCCGGGGTCGATCACAATCAGGTGGCCGACGACCTCGCGCGTGCGTGTCTGCCCCTGCGCCACCGCCCGAACCTCATGGCGTAGCTCGCGCCGCGCTACAAAGACCACCTGTAGCACGGCGATATAGAGCACCACCACCAGCCCGATGCGCAGGGCAAGCAGCGCCTGATAGTCCATCCGCTCCACTACCTCCGCTGGAAGACGAAATCGTAGCCACAGACCGTGATGATGTCATGATCTTGCAGTGGCACCGGGCGCGTGGCCTTCGCGCCGTTGACCAGCACACCGTTGACGCTTTTCAGATCATACAGGATGAACTGGCCATGCTCATACTTGATCTCCGCATGGAAGCGCGAGACACGCCGCTCATTGACGATGATGTCGTTGGTATTATGCCGCCCGATGCGGATGGTCTGCCGGTCCAGGCGCATGGGCTCGCCGCGCGAGGGGCGCATGAGCGTCAGCCAGGCGGGCGGCATCTGTACGTTGGGGTCGCCCATGGGAGGCAGTGGCGCAGCGATGGCTCCAGCGTCCATCGTCTGGGTGGCGTCTGAGCCAGCCGCCGCGCCTACCGGCTGAGCCACACGCGCCCCATCTTTGACCACATCGCAGACGACTCGCCCGGAGCCAAGCTTGGGGTTGCGGTCGAAGATGACACGCAGAGCGCCCTTCAGGAGGTAGCCCTGGTCGTTGGCGATGCGCTTCAGGTCGAGGGCCAGTCGCTCATCGAGCGCAGGCGACTTGGCGCGCAGGGCGTCCAGGTCGCGCGGATTGAGCCGCGCGATCAGCACATGCGGGGCGATCTGGCGGCCATTCTCGGTTTCGACGTTGTCGCTCATCACCTGACGCAGCGCATCGAGGACTTCCTGTTCCTGCACGCCCCCCTGGAAGATGGTCTGCACGGCGCCGCTCATGACGCGGCGCGCCGCAGACTCGACGAAACTGAAGATGCCCATCTCGATCCTCACTCTACACGCGAGATGTCGCTCGCGTGTTTGTCCTGGGAATCCTGATGATCTGACGCCTCAGCGCGCAAGATCGCTCGCGACTGTTCGCGGTCGCGCTCCATCTGCTGGATCAGCGCCTCGAAACTGTCGAAGCGCAGCTCGTCGCGCAGATACTCGACGAATTCGAGCCGTAGCTGCAAGCCGTATAAGTCCATCGTCGCATCCAGCAGGTGCGCCTCGATCTGCTGGCGCAGCCCCTCGCCAAAGGTGGGGCGTACGCCGATGCTGACCGCCGCTGGCCAGCGCTCATCCGCGCCCGGCAACCGTACCCAGCCGGCATAGATGCCGTTCTTCGGTGTGAGCCTGGATGGCTCCAGCCGCAGATTGGCGGTGGGGAAGCCGAGCAGCCGCCCACGCCGATCGCCGCCAACTACATCGCCTGTTACGGTATACGTATAGCCAAGCGCCGCCGTTGCCTCACGCATGCGGCCTGCCATGACCCACTCGCGAATCCGCGCGCTCAAATCGCCTGGCTGCGCGCCCCATGGCCCTTGCTCCACGATGACGCCCGCCTCGCGCGCTGCATCCGCCAGCCCGGCTGGCCAGAGCCGCGCCGCCGCGCCGTGTGGCGCCGACTCACCCGCCAGCGCTCGCAGATCGCCCAGCCGCCGCAGCCATGCCAGCGCGGCGTTTGGCTCGTGCGGCGTCGCTGGCGTTGGCGCGATGTAGAGTGTCTCGAAGCAGCCGAGCAGATCGAGCCGCGCGATGCGCTCTTCCAGCGTGGTCAGTCGCGCGCTGGGCGTGTTGTCGGCGCCCTCCGGCGAGGGCCACGGCAGCAGCGCCGCCGCGCGCGCGCCATGCTCGCGAGCCAGCGCCGCACAGCGCCGGGCCAGCGCGGCATGCTCGCGGTGGACGCCGTCCCAGTCGCTGATGGCCAGCGCCAGCCGCGCTGCGGCCTCGGCTAGCGGCCCAGGAATGGCCTCGATCAGATACGCGACACGCATCGGTTCTACACATCTCCCTTGCGGTGGAATCAGTCGCCAGTCTATCACACCGGGGCGGGCAGGCGATGTGACCAACGTGACAGAAAAGGGCTTTAGCGCGCCGCAAGCCACGCCGTTTCAACGGCGGAGGTGAGGCGTGTTCTGACTTGAGCCAGTCCTCCTCACGCCTTGCGATGCGGTCTAGAGTAGGTTATTGTTAGACCATGAAGCAAGCGCATGAATACCGACGAGATGAGCATCGTGTTCACCTCATCATCTATCACCTCATCTGGTGTCCACGCCGCCGCAAGCCGGTGCTGGTCGGGTCGGTCGCGTCACGGTGTCGTGAGTTGCTGGAAGGCAAGTGCGCTGAGCAGGGCTGGGAAGTGTTGGCGCTGGCCATCCAACCCGATCATATCCATCTGTTCGTGCGGGTGTGGCCCGGAGATAGCGCCGCAGATGTAGTGAAGGCGTGCAAAGGCATCACGTCATTACATCTGCGGCGCGAGTTCCTGCATTTGCTCAAACTGCCGTCCATGTGGACACGTTCGTATTTCGCCAGCACGGCTGGTAACGTGAACCAGCAAACCATTCAGCGCTACATCGATGCCCAAACGGGGAGATAAGTGTGTCTGAACAGACCGTGCGCAAAGCCTACAAGTACAAGCTCAAGCCGACGCCTGAACAAGAACGCCAACTTGAAGAAGTGCTTTGGCGTTGCCGCACGCTCTACAGCACGGCGCTGGAGCAGCGCATCAGCGCCTATCGGCGCTGTGGCGTCACGCTCACCTGCTATCAGCAGCAAGCGGAGTTGAAAGACCTGCGCGCCGACCTGCCAGAGTATGCCGCCATCCACAGCCATGTCTTGCAGGATGTGCTGGCGCGACTCGACAAGACCTATCAAGCATTCTTTCGCCGGGTCAAGGCGGGCCAGGGCGGGCCAGGCGCCCGGCTTCCCCCACTTTCAGGGACGCAATCGCTACCACTCCTTCATCTACAAGGAGTATGGCAATGGCGCGCGCCTCGATAACGGCTTTCTCGTGCTCTCGAAGCTCGGGCGCATCGCGGTGCGCTGGAGTCGCTCGCTGGAGGGCATACCGAAGACCGTCACACTCTCCAAAGAGGCCGATGGCTGGTATGTGATCTTCTCCTGTGCGGAAGTTCCCGCGCAACCCCTCCCCCTCACCGGACGCGAGACGGGCA
>DATBTW010000129.1:0-12733 GCA_036559055.1 Ktedonobacterales bacterium | reverse complement strand
CTGCTGATTCAGACGGCGGATGTGGCGAGCGACCTCGACACGCAGCGCAAGGTCGTGACCGAGCGCGAGCCAACGTTGGAGGAGCTGACCGATCTGCTCTTCGCCTGGAAGGCCGTGCGACATGTCAAATCCAACGCCATCGTGCTGGCCAAGAATCTGATGGTCGTCGGTGTGGGGGCCGGGCAGATGAGCCGCGTCTACAGCGTGCAGATCGCGGTGGAGCGCGCGGGCGACCGCTCGCGCGGCGCCGTGATGGCCTCCGACGCCTACTTCCCCTTCTCCGATAGCGTGGAGACGGCGGCCAAGGCAGGCGTCACCGCCATCATCCAGCCGGGCGGCTCGAAACGCGACGAAGACTCCATCAAGATGGCGAACTCCTACGGCATCGCGATGATCGTCACCGGCCAGCGCCACTTCCGGCATTAGAGAGCAGCCTGACAAGGCCTGAGGAATCCCCTATCCTCGCTGTCTCCACAGCCAGCGCGCCACCTCGCGCTGGCAGTGCGACGTGAAGAGGCCAACAAGCCCTGAACCGCCTTTGCGCCCTTGCTGCCTTCCTGCGGTGGCCGGGCGATCACGTGCGGAAGCGCCGCAGGCGCCTCATCGCGATGAGCGCGCGACATCTTTCTGGCGCCTGGCGGCAGCCCCTCTGATCCCGTGACAGCGCCGTGAGGGATATTCGCCAGTTTGGGAGCCTCGTGAGACGACACGCGCCTACACTACTGGCACGACGCGCGGGCTCGCCACGCGCCCAACTCATCGCGGCTGCCAGGTCTTCTGGCCTTACTTTCGTGCCGGTCTTGCGCGCGTCAGGCCCAGTGGCGCCTACCTTGTGAACGAAATCGTTCGCCCGCCGCCACTGAAAACACAAGGAGGGGAGCGACCATGAAACAGCAGCACGCGTGCTATCGGGAGCTCCCATATTCCGATTCTCGACGGTGGCGGGCAGCGGCGTATCGCGCTATCCATCACAAGACCATGATCCACGGTCTGTTCGAAGTCGATGTGACCAAAGCGCGAGCAGCTCTCCGGAACCATAAGGCGAAGACGGGGGAGACCCTGTCGTTCACAGCGTTTCTCATAGCTTGTCTGGCCAAAGCAGTTGACGAGGACAAGACGGTGCAAGCGATGCGCAAAGGGAGCAAGCGCCTCGTCGTCTTTGATGACGTCGACGTGTGGACCCCTATAGAACTTGACGTCGGCGGCCAGAAGCAACTCATCGCTCATACCTTCCGAGCCGCCAGTCTCAGATCGTTCCGTGCGATTCATCACGAGATGCGGGCCGCCCAGGCAGCCGCCCAGCCAGCGGATGTCGCACGCGTCGGCAAGGGACTTCGCCTGCTCCCAGCCGCCCTATTCGGCCCCTACTTGTGGCTCTGGCGCTGGATCGGGAGGGCGTTTCCCCAGCTTCAGAAGGAGACCGTCGGGACGGTGGGCCTCACGGCCATAGGAATGTTTGGAGATGGCGCGGGCTGGGGCGTTCCCCCACCGATTCCGATGACGCTGATGCTCACCGTGGGTGGCATCGGCACGAAGCGGGAAATCGTCGACAGTCATGATGCGACCAGGGAGTATCTTAGCCTGACAATCAGCGTGGATCATGACGTGATCGATGGCGCGCCCGCCGCACGCTTTGTCCGACGGCTGAAAGAGTTGATCGAAAGTGGCTATGGCCTGGACGACCTGAAGATCGAGTCCGAGCCGCGCACGGTGAGCCACGCCCAGTGAAGGAAGTGTACTCATGAGGAATGTGATAGAGGGGCCAGTCCTCAAGACGCGCTCGGGCGCGGTACGAGGCAGTGTCGCCAGCGGCATACACATGTTCAAAGGCATTCCCTACGCGGCGGCGCCCTTTGGCCCCAACCGCCTGCTCCCCCCGCGACCCGTTGAGCCCTGGAGTGGGGTGCGCGACGCCCTCACCTTTGGCTCGAAGCCACCCCAGCCGAACTATCCTCCTGATGTCAGCGCGATTCTGCCAGAGCTTGCCAGCCCTGGTGAGGACTGCTTGAATCTCAATATCTGGTCCCCCAATCTCGGGGCAGCCAGGCTCCCGGTGATGGTCTGGATTCCTGGCAGCGCGTTTCAGTTTGGGACGGCGGCGACGACCTATTATGACGGCAGGCGCTTCGCCCGCGATGGGGTTGTCTGCGTGACCATCAATTACCGGGTCGGCCCCGAGGGCTTCCTCTATATGGGGGAGCGAGACGGAAACGCTAACCGCGCCCTGCTCGACCAGATCGCTGCCTTACAGTGGGTGCAGGAAAATATCGCCGCCTTCGGGGGTGATCCTCGTAACGTTACCGTTTTTGGTGAGTCTGGCGGCGCCATGAGCATCGGCATCTTGCTGTCTATGGCTCGCGCCGATGGGTTGTTTCGGCGCGCCATCTGCCAGAGCGGAGCGGCGCATCCGGTGATCTCAGCCGCGACCGCGTATCAGGTCGGAAAGATCCTTGCCGAGAAGCTGGGCGTTGAGGCGACGCGCGAGGCGATCGCAGCGGTTCCCGTCGAACGTGAGGTAGCGGCCCAGATCGCGTTGATCGGCGACCTCTTCGCGCATCCCGACCCCGCGCGCTGGGGCGCCGAGGTGGCAGTCAGCATGACACCGTGGCAACCGGTGCTCGACGGGGAGGTTATCACTGCCCGTCCGATGGATCGCATCGTCGCCGGAGCTGGCGCAGGGATCAATCTCCTGATTGGCACGAACAGCGACGAGTGGAGGTTGTTTCTGGCGCTCAATGGCGCGATCGACCACGTCACCGACGAAGCGCTGGCCGCAACGGCGGCGGCCTACGGGCTTCCCGTCACCGTGACACTGGCCAGCTATCGCGCTGCGCACCCGGATGCGAGCGCTGGCGATCTGCTCGCGGCGCTCCAGGGTGACTGGTGGGTTCGCGTCCCCGCCCTCCGGCTGGCCGACACCCGCGCCGCCCAGGGGAAGAGCGCCGCGCCCACATACCTGTATGAGTTCGCATGGCGCAGTCCGCAGTTCGAAGGGCGGCTCGGCGCCTGCCATGCGCTGGAGATTCCCTTTGTCTTCGACACTCTGGGCTTCGGAACGGAGACGCTTTGGGGAACCAACCCGCCGCAAGGGCTCGCTGACACCATGCATGCCGCCTGGGTAGCGTTTGCGACCAGCGGAGATCCGGGTTGGCCGAGGTATGAGTCGCAACTCAGGCCAGCCATGCGCTTCGACACGACGCCCACAGTCGTAGGCGACCCGCTCGCGGCCGAGCGAGCGCTGTGGGAAGGCGTCCGATAGATGCTTCCACATCTGTCCAACTGAGTGAGGGCGCTAGACGTGACGCGCCGAGCTATACTCATGTTGGAGCCCAACTTTGACCAGTTCACACCCCGATGCGCCAGGCAGAAGCAGAATTGGCGGGAGATGCGCTCTCGGCCTTGAACTGCGAGAGCACGCCGTGACGGCTGGGCACGCAGATGCGTTCGCGCCCTGCGAGCGGAGGAGGCAGCGCCGTGCAGAAGACCGCCATTCTCGCCGATATTCATGGCAACCTGACAGCGCTCGACGCGGTTCTGGCGGCGATTGACGCGGAGGGCATCGAGCGCGTCATCTGTCTGGGCGATGTCGCCACGCTCGGCCCGCAGCCACATGGAGTCGTCGTCCGGCTGCGCGCGCTGGGCTGCCCTATCGTGATGGGCAACACCGACGCCGACCTGCTGGCGCTCCAGCGCGACGCGGATGCGCAGGACGGCGACGCGAGGGCCATCGAGAGCAACGGTGACTTCGACCGCTGGAGCGCCGCGCAGCTCACAGACGACGATTTCGCATTTATCCGCACGTTTCAGCCGACGATCAGCGTGGCGCTCGGCGACGGCGTGACGCTGCTGTGCTACCATGGCTCGCCGCGCTCATATGATGAGCGTATTACCGCCGAGACGCCCGACGCTGTGCTGCGCGAGATGCTGGCCGCGACGCCTGCACATCTCTATGCTGGCGGTCACATGCACCAGCAGTTGCTGCGTCGACACCGCGATGCGCTCGTGGTCAATCCCGGCTCCGTAGGCTTCGCGAAGGACGCCATCGCGCCCGCCACGCCGATTGGCAATCCATCGTGGGCCGAGTACGCCGTCATTGCCAGCGCTGGCAGTCAGCTCGACATCTCGCTGCGCCGCATTCCATTTGACCTCGCCGCGCTCTTCTACGCGCAAGACGCTACAGCCATCCCCCGTGCTCACTGGCGCAAAGGCGCCTGGCGGCGCGTCGTCTGAGAACCGATCCGCCAGCAGCACACAGAGCGTAGGAGCCTGCGAAAAGGGGATCATCCGATGACGCGCATCTTCATCGCGCTGGCGCTGAGCGACGCCGCCCGCGAGGCGCTGCGGCGCGAGGAGCGGCGGCTGGCCCGCGCCCTGCCTGATGTCCGCTTCGCCACGCCCGACGATCTGCACCTGACGCTGGCCTTTCTGGGCGAGGTGGACGATGCGACGCTGGCGCAGGTCATCGCGCTGGGCAGCGACGTAGCGAGCCATACCAGGCCATTCGAGTTGGCGCTGGCGGGGCTGGGCGTCTTTGGCCCGCCACACGTGCCGCGCGTCGTCTGGGCCGGAGTTAGCGGCGAGACGCCGCGCCTGCTCGCGCTCCAGCATCGGCTGGCCGATGCGCTGGAGCCGCTGGGCTTCCCCAGCGAGCAGCGCCCCTTCTCGCCGCACCTGACCCTGGCGCGCCTCAAGCGACCGCTGAACGACGCGGCGGCTCAGCGGCTGCGCGCCCTGCTGGCTGGCCCGCCTCCCGCGCCCACACGCTGGCGGGTGGACGACCTGCGAGTCATGCGCAGCGATCTGGCGGCGACCGGCGCGCGCTACACCGCGCTCAGCGTCGCGCCACTGGCGGGCGGCTCGCGCGCAGGCAGGTGATAGAATGTCCTGACGCTCACAGCGTCCACATCCATCACGGCGCTCACCGACATCGGCGCCGGGAGCGGACAAACGCCTGGTCGCCCCGCGCGGTTCGCCTGGCCTGGGTTCCCCCTCTCCCCGCAGGGAGACGGGGACAGGGGGAGAGGTCCGCGCCTCTGAAAGCGAGAGATAAATACTATGGCAGCCGAGAGTTCCTTTGATGTCGTCTCCGAGTATGATGAGCAGGAGCTGGTCAACGCGCTCGACCAGACCCGCCGCGAAGTCCAGACACGCTACGACCTCAAAGATACCAAAACCGAGATCGACTACGACGGCAAGAAGAGCCTGACCATCCTCACGGCCAGCGAGTTCACACTCAAGAGTGTACGCGACGTGCTCGACTCGAAACTGCTGCGGCGCAACCTCTCGCTCAAGATCCTCAAAGACACCAAGCTGGAGCAGGCCAGCGGCGGCATGGTGCGCCAGCATATCGAGCTGCAGCAGGGCATCAACCAGGATCTCGCCCGCGAGATCAGCAAGTCGATTCGCGACAGCTTCCCCAAGGTCAAGTCGCAGATTCAGGGTGACGCCATCCGCGTGACCGCCAAGAGCAAAGATGACCTCCAGGCCGTACAGCAATTTCTGCGGGGCAAAGATTACTCCGTCCCGCTGCAATTCAACAACTATCGCTGATTGGCGCTGGTGGGTTTCCTCCAGCTTCTACTGGCGGGTCGGCGATTCCGCAGCCACCTCGGCCTTGGCTGACGCCTTGGCTGACACCTGCCCCGGCGCTCGCGAGGGCGTGCGCGTGCGCTGCTTGCGGCGCATCCGCCAGCGGTGGACGAGGCCCCAGCCACCGAGCAGCGCCACCAGCAGCAGCGCGACGGCCAGCGTCGTCAATATCGTGCTGTCATCCAGCGTGTCGAACAGGCCCGTGATGTAGGAGGTCAACAGGCCGACACGCCGCTGCAATACCGCTCCCAGCAGGAAATAGAGCGCCGACCAGATCAGCCCGGCCAGCGCGGCGGAGGGCGCGTAGACTCGATAGCGGACGTTCGACAGGCCGCACATCACCGTCGTCGGGATGCGCAGCCCAGGGATCAGGCGCCCCAGGATGATCGCCAGCGGGCCGCGTTTGGCGATCCAGCCCTCGATGCGCTCCAGTCGCTGCGGATTCAGATGCAGGTAGCGGCCATAGCGATTGAGGAATGAGCGTCCACCCAGCCGCATCATCCAGTAGAGCGCCGATGAGCCGAGGAAGACGGCCAGCGTGCAGAGGGCGAGCACCTGGATTGTAGACGCCAGCGTGCGATGGGGCTGCGCGCCCGCCAGCGCGATGAAGGTATCGCCCGGCGCGGGGAGCGGCACGCCCGCCTCTTCGATCAGCAGCAGGATGAAGAGCGCCCACATGCCATAGAGATGCAGGAAATGCAACGCGAAATGCGTCATATCCGGCAGGAACTGCATATCACCTTCGTCCAGAATGCCTCATCGCGCTCCACAACGCCCGTGTAGCATAGCATCTCGCGTCGCCGTGCGCAGCAACCGCCGCGCGATGTACCACAGCGCCCACATCAACGCCCACATCAACGCCCACATCCATCGCCACTGGAAACCGATGACGCCCGTCCGTATCTGGCGCCAAATCTGCAAGGTAAACGAGCGCTACATCGTCAACGGCGACAGATGTGCATGCGCGCAGATGACGACCAGGACAGCGAAGGAGATTCTGCAATGGACCCCAGCGGACAGTTCGATCCAACCAACTCCCCCGCCTCCGAGGGCGACCTTCGCGACCCAGCGCAGCAGGCGCTGGATCGCTCTGGCGCTTCCGATGATACCAGTTATGAGGGATTGCTGGGCGAGCCATCGGGCGCCAGCGCGGGCGCGACGGGCGTGGTCGGCGAGCCATCGGGCACGGGCGCGGGCGCGAGCGGCATCGCCGGAAGCTCCGCAGGCGCCACGGGATATGAGGGGATGGCGGACACGCCAGCAGGCGATCTGGCGTCGCCCGCGTCAGGCCAGGGTATCGATCCACGCGGCTACGACACGACCAATCAGGGTCTGGGTTCTCAGGCCTATGATTCCAGCCACGGAGGGCTAAGCGGCATGAACAACGATCCCAACCAGAACTACGATCCCAATCAGGGCGGGATGAGTGGCCAGGGCAATCAGGGCTACGATCCCAATCAGGGTATGGGTGACATGCCCAACGACCCGAACCAGGGCATGGGTGGCATGTCGAACGACCCCAATCAGGGTGGCATGCGTGGCGACCAGAACGATGATCCCAACCAGGGCGGCCAGGGCTACAACGATCCCTCGTCGAACAGCTAGCCGTTCGGAACCCTGGCGCGACCTGACCTGACTGCGCGCAGTTGAGAAACAATCTATACCGCCGCCACGGCGCCTCAGAGAGGAGGCGCCGTGGCGGCTTTTTGTTTCTCGTGAGCGGACGGTAGCACGGGCTGGGAGCGTGTAGTGACGCTACTTGCTACAGGCATATGCTATGATGGCCCTGCATTGCTGACGGCTTGCCATTGCCCTGTGGCCATAGTCTCGTCGCATTGGCAGCGTGAGAAGGCGTTCCAGGCAGCGCGCCAATCTGCGCGCAAGGAGTGAAACCCCCGTATGGTCACGTTGTTCAGACGATTCCGCCGCCCGACCGTCGTGCTGGATGAGTCACGCGAGGACAAGCGATTCCGCCTCTTTGGTGGCCGCCGCCATTTGGTCGCGGTGCCGTATCCGCTGCCCAAAGATATGAGTGAGATCAACCGACTCGACTTCCAGCACTACCTCTTGCGCACGGGATTCGGCGGCAACTTCATCGCGCCCGTCAGCGATCCGCGTGCCATCCTCGATGTCGGCTCTGGCTCTGGTCGCTGGTCGATGGAGATCGCGGCGACCTTTCCGCAGGCGCAGGTGGTGGGCGTGGACCTCGTGCCGCCAACGGTGGACGACGCGCAGGTGCTGGGGCACGGGCTGGATATGCGCCCCGTCAACTTCACCTTCGCTACGGGCAACATCCTCGAAGGGCTGCCTTTCCCCGACGCCAGCTTCGATTTCGTCCATCAGCGCCTGCTCATCACCGCCATCCCCAAGGATCGTTGGCCCAGCGTCGTCGCCGAGCTGGCGCGTGTCACGCGCCCCGGCGGATGGGTGGAGCTGGCCGAGTGCGGCGTGCCAGAGCGCGGCGGCGAGGGTCTGATGGGCCTCTGGGGAAGCTGGATCGAGTTCCTGCAAGGGCGTGGTGTGGATTTCACGCTGGGCCACAATACCGGTCAGATGCTCGCCAATGGCGGCTTTGGCACTGTGCGGCAGCGCCAGATGAACTTCCCGATGGGCGACTGGGGCGGGCGCATTGGCCGCGCCTCTGCCACCGATTGCCTCGCCGTGGGGCGGGCGCTGCGCGCGGGCGTGATCGCGGCGCATGTGCTGCCGGAGGCCGAGTATGATCGCCTCTTTGCGCTGACCGAGCAGGAATTCGCCAACAAACGCAGCGGTGGCATGCTACCCTTCTACCTCGCCTGTGGCCAGCGCGGATCGTAAGCCCCCACCCCAACCCCTCCCCCGCTGCGGCGGGAGAGGGGCTATACGGGGAGCAGGCGCTCACATTGCGGTCGCCCTAACCACGTCGGCTAGCAGAACACGGAGGAGCAAGCGTATGTCGCGGCGACGATTGAGTATGCTCCTGCTCTTCACGGGCAACCTGCTAGCCATCGTCGCATTCTTCTTGCCCTGGTTTGACGTGTACAAGCTGAATGATCCGAGCTATGTGTTTCCCATGCGCGGATTTAGCCCCTGGATGATCGTGCAGAGTGGGCCACATGATTCACTGGACATGCCGGCGTGGGCATTCCTGCTGCTCACTCTCGGCATGGCGGCGAGCAGTCTGACGCTCGCGTTCACCCGCGCTGAGCGCAGACGCGCTCAAGCTTCTATCGCCGTCCTTGGCTTCACACTGCTGAATTCGCTCCTTACAGGAATAGCGGCGGGGGCGATCCCCTTCGATCTGTCCTTTTTCTGGCCATTTCTCAGCTCCACAGCCACATACGGCATCTACCTCGCGGCGGCTGGATTCCTGGCCGTGTTCATCAGCCTCGCCATGCGCTCGACTCCAGGCGCAGGGTGAGCCAGAGGGCGCGTGACGTCGGCGCCGCGCTCAGAACTGATGTCGCGTGTGGCTGAAGGGGTCGCCCTTGGCAAACGCGTACACTTTCTTTGGCGTGACAGAGAATACAAGAATCCTATCAGGGAGCGTCTCGTGCTCGTCGTGATGGTAAAAGTAGCCGTCGCGCACGAAATATTGCCAACGCCCATCCCAACGTGTCGCCCACACGCTGGCGAGTCGTTCGAGTTGATCCTGTTCGGTGATGCGCACAGCGTCGCCCTCAACGACGACATCGAGTCCGTCCTGCCAGTGGTTGCAGCCGGTCGTCAGAACGACGTGAGCGTTCCCACGCAGGTTGAAGGCCTTCTGCTCGGTGTCAGCCGTGGTGAAGTGCAGCGCCCCATCGTGCCACACGCCAACCACCGGGGTGACATGCGGGCGGCCATCAGCGCGGACTGTCGAGAGCCAAAACACTTCGGCTGTCTCCAGCGCCTGACGTGTCTGCTCCCATTGCGTGGCCACAGCGTCTGGGTCGCTGTAACGTGGATCCAGGGTTGTTACCGGCGTACTCATGACATTGCGCTCCTTTCGAGCGTTTCAACTCAATTGCTCAGCGCTCCCGCTCGTCTCGATCAGCAAGGTTCTGGCGCCGTATCAACCTTGAGACGCCTTGCGCGAAGTGTAGTAATCAACCCGATGTCCAGCTACTTCTATCTTGCTCATTTTGCTCCATGCCGCACAATTCAGCTTGTGCGCCAACTGGCCTAGCCCAGGCGGCGCGATTTCCCCTCATTTCCGATTGGCGCCCTCTGCATTGGATAAGCTACACATCGCAAGCAGTGAGGAGCTGGCGGCGACCCTTCGCCTGCCCGCCCGCCATGAAAAGGGAGACGCTGATGACTGCGCCAACTACCCCAGAGCCAACCGCGCCGACGACACCCAGCGTGCTGGTGCATTTGCCGGCGGAGCTGCGCGCCCGCACAGGCGAACAAGCCAGCATCGTGGTCGCCAGCGGCGACATGCGCACGATCATCGCGGCGCTCGATCAGGCGTTCCCTGGCCTGCGATTCAACCTCTGCGCTGAGACAGGTGAGCTGCGGCCATTCGTCAACATCTTCATCGATGGGCGCAATGTACGCTTCGGCTCGGCCCTCGACACGCCCGTCGCCGCTGGCTCGGTGGTACACATCGTCCACTCGGTGGCGGGCGGCTGAGTCTCGCTGGCCTGGGCGGCTTGCCGCGCGATCAACGCAGATCAATCGACTTCTTCTGGCATAGGAGGTTCCCCGATGGCGTCCTCTGACTCCACCGCTCTCCGCTCTGGCGAGACGGTCGTGCTGCTCGGCACAAAACGCGGCCTCTTCACCGTACGCTCGCGCGACCGTGTCACCTGGGAGTGCGCGCCCACGACACTGGATGGCACGCGCGTCTACAATGCCACACTCGACCAGCGCGGCGGCAGGCGGCGCATCTATGCCGCCGACAACGGCGACTTCTTCGGCACATTCCTGCGCTATAGCGACGACTTCGGCCAGACCTGGCAGGAGCCGGAGCGCGGCATCCAGTTCCCGGAGGAGAGCGGACTGAGCCTCGAAAACATCTGGCTGATCGAGCCGGGTCGCCCAACTGAGCCAAATGTAGTCTATGCGGGCGTGGCCCCTGCCAGCCTGTGGGTCAGCGAAGACGCAGGCGTCACCTGGAGCCTGAACGAAGGGCTGGCGCAGCACCCCACTCGCAGCGAATGGCAGCCGGGCGCGGGCGGCCTCTGCCTGCACACCATCGTCCCCGATCACTCCGATCCGCAGCGCATGTGGGTGGGCATCTCGGCGGTCGGCTGTGTGCGCACCGATGACGGCGGCAAGACCTGGCAGTTCAAGAACAAGAACACCCGCGCGGGCTTCCAGCCTGACATCTACCCGGAGTACGGCCAGTGTCTGCATCGCATGCTCCAACACCCGACGCAGTCCAACACGCTCTATCAGCAGAATCATTGCGGCGTCTACCGGAGTGATGATGGCGGCGACAACTGGACGGATATCCAGCGCGATCTGCCGTCGGAGTTCGGCTTCCCCATCGCGATCGACCCTGGCCATCCCGATACTGTCTTCACCATCGTCGAGAACGAGGGGCGCAACAACTTCGGCGAGCAGTTCACCGTGTATCGTACGCGCGATGGCGGCGAGCAGTGGGAATCGCTGACCGAGGGCCTACCAGGCGGCGGTGGCGTGCGTCTGGGCGTGCTGCGTCACGGCATGGCCACAGATAGCCACGATCCTTGTGGCGTCTATGTTGGCACCAACACCGGGCAGCTCTTCGCCAGCGCCGATGGCGGCGAGAGCTGGCATGTGGCCGCTGACTTCCTGCCGTCGATCTACTCCGTCACCGTCGCGGTGATCGAGTAGCCCCCACCCCCAGCCCCTCTCCCGCTTTGCGGGAGAGGGGCGCTACACACGGGTTGCTTGCGAGGTGGGTAGCAAAAATGCGAGGCGCTGGGCGAACGTGCCCGGCGCCTCGTTTTCTGCTCTGCGCGCATTGGTCGCTGGCGACGTGGATGCCGGATGAGCGCCACGCAACTTTATGCCATGCTGTGTCTGTGCCTTTCTGCGGATTGTGTTGAATCAGAGCGCGCGGTATAGCTGGGTCGCAGGTGTGCGGAGGAAGGCAGTGGGTTCGATGAAGTCGCGCGTGATCCGCTTCAAGACATTTCTCGCGCCGAATATGTATCCGGTCTATCGACGTGTCGCCGAGCTGGTCGGCCAGCGGCTCGGCTGCGCCGTGGAACTCAGCGTTGGCGCGTCCTTCACGGCGTTCGCGTGCGGTGAGGCCGATGTGGGCTTCATCTGCGGGCTACCCTATGTCGAGCTGGCCCGCCAGGAGCCGCCGCCCGTCACGCTGCTGGCCGCGCCAGTGTTGCAGGGCGAGCGCTATTGCGGTCAGCCGATCTACTTCTCAGATGTCGTCGTGAGCCAGAACAGTCCCTGTGGCGCCTTCGCTGACTTGCGCGGGCGCTCGTGGGCGTACAACGACATAGAATCCCACTCTGGCTACAATATCACCCGCTACACGCTCACGCAGATGGGTGAGACGCGCGGCTTCTTTGGCCGGGTGGTCGCGGCGGGCTACCACCAGCGCGCGCTGCGCATGGTGGCCGCCGGGCAGGTGGACGCGGCGGCCATCGACTCGCAGACGCTGGCCATCGAGCTGCGCCAGCATCCCGATCTCGCCGCGCGCGTGCGGGTCATCGCCACGTTCGGCCCGGCGACCATCCAGCCCGTCGTCGCTGCCCGCCACATTTCGGCTACGATGTGCGAGGATCTGTGCGCCGCGCTGTGCGCGCTGGGCGACGATCCCGACGCCCGCGACAGCCTCGACTTTGGCTACGTGGCGCGCTTCGTCCCCATCGCAGACGCCGCCTACGACGACATCCGCGCGATGGTCGCCGCCGCCGAGGCCGCTAACTTCCTGACGCTGCGCTGATGCAGCGCAAGGCCCCAGAGCGCCGCATGACGTATACTGTCGGCAAGGAACCGCATCACACCGCATCATCTCTCGTCGTCTCAGCGCGCCGCCCTCAGACGCGCCAGCGAATCAGGAGCGATGTCGCATGGCCGATCAGCCCACCCCTCCCACGCCACCACCTGACGCCAGCGCCGAGCAGCGCCTCGACCTGGCGCTGCGCCTGCTCGCCATGGCCTATCACTGTGACGTCGGCCTGTTCCGCCTCTCATCAGGCGTCCTCCCCCATGACCTGCCGTTCGCACTGCC
>DATBTW010000128.1:0-8671 GCA_036559055.1 Ktedonobacterales bacterium | reverse complement strand
CCGGGCAGCTCTGGCGCCAGTGTCACGATGCGCAGCCAGCCGTGCGCCAGCGCCAGCAGACGCTCGGTCTCGGCGGCGTCGGGTGTGCGCAGCCACGCGGTCAGGTGCGCGCCGCGCCGTCGCTCGCTGATGTACGGCCCCTCCAGATGGATGCCCAGCGGCTGGGCGGCGTCTGCGGCTGGCTCGGCGCAGGCCGCCACCGCCGCCGTGATCTGCGCCTCGGGCAGGGTGTACGGCGCGCCCACGATCCCGACCAGAAACGCGGTGACGCCCGTGGACGGCGCCCAGCGCGCGTAGGCGCGAATCTCGTCGGCGTCGGCGGTCTGGAGGTTGGCGCCGCCACCGCCATGCGTATGCACGTCGATGAAGCCTGGCATGACGATCAGCCCGCTGGCGTCGATGACCGTCTCAGCGGGCGTCGCGCCAGTGTCGCCGACCGACGCGCCATCTGCGGCGGATGCGCCCCGATGCGGCCCGACAGTCGTGACGCTGCGCCCCTCGAACGTGATGTCGCCAGCGACATCGTCATGCGCGTCCACCAGTCGAGCGCCCTGTATCGTCCATTTCATGCCGTCGCTCCAAACCAACTACGATGCCGCCTTATCGGAGCCTGCCCATGGTCGCTGTCGCCGCACATCATCCCCGCTGAGGCCCGCAGCCGCCCGCATCGCCGCTCGATCTCGCCACATGATAGCAATCTGAACGCCGTATCCGCTGCGCCATCGTCAGCGGCTTGGGCGGCGCGGCGCTTGACAAGCGCGCGGCTGAGATGGCATGCTATGAGCAGCAATGTGGTCTATACAACATACCAACTATACCATCAGCCAGCCGCCTTGTCTACTCCCGTTGACCCGCCAGTGGCTGAAACGCCGACGTATACGCGCGCCGGAGGCTGCTGGTACACTATGGGGAGTAGGCTCCGGGACGCTGATCGGGCGATGACCAGGTCATAGGCGGGTCACGCGCAGGCGATGACCAGTACGTGGAAAGGCTGAGGTGGACCATGAACGCCATCTACCGGAATAGTCCAGTCCCGCGCTACCACCAACTCAAAGAGATTCTGCGCGAGCGCATCCGCTCCGGCGAATGGAAACCCGGCGACCTGATCCCCTCTGAGCGCGAATTGAGTGAAACCTATCACATCAGCCGCATGACCACGCGCCAGGCCATCACCGATCTGGTCAATGAGGGCGTCTTTTATCGCGAGCAGGGACGTGGCACGTTCGTCACGCGCAACAAGATCACCCAGCAATTGATCCGCCTGACGGGGTTCACCGAGGACATCAGCGCGCGCGGCCAGCATCCCAGCACCAAGACCCTCTCCGCCATCATGGCCCCCGCCGATGAGCTATCCGCCGAGCGGCTGCGCGTGGCCGTGGGAACGCCGATCTTCTGCCTGCAACGTCTCCGTCTGGCCGATGGAGAGCCGCTGGCCATCGAGTTCTCGCATCTCAACTTCAAAGGCTGCGAGCGGCTGCTGGACGAAGACCTGGAGCATCAGTCGCTATACCGTGTGCTGGAGAGCAAGTTTGGCCTGCCGCTGATGGAGGCCGATCAGGAGCTGGAGGCCGGGCTGGCGGGCGCCGACGAAGCGGCGCTGCTCAAGATCGCGCAGGGCAGCGCGGTGCTCTTCACACGCCGCATCACCTATGTGGATCGCAACCAGCCCATCGAATACGCCAAGTCGGTCTATTGCGGCGCCAAATACACCTTCTATACGCACCTCAGGCGCGAGCAGCTCTTCTCGTAAGGATTGTCGGATGCGAGGCCGCAGCAGGACTTCAAGCAGGGAGCCAGGTGTTATGCCCCACGTCGCCGGGAAGCCAGAGGATGGCGCGCTCATCACCGAGCAGCGCAATCCCGCTACCGCTGAGATCGACCGCATGAACCCGCTGGAGATCGCGCAGGCGATGAACGCTGAAGATGCGCGCGTGGCGGGCGCCGTGCAGCGCGAGCTGCCACAGATCGCGGCGGCCATGCAGGTGATCGCCGAGCGGCTGCGCGCAGGCGGGCGCCTGATCTACCTCGGCGCGGGCACCTCGGGGCGGCTGGGCGCGCTCGACGCCATCGAATGCCCGCCCACCTTCAACATCCCCGCCGACCGCATCGTGGCCTGCGTGGCGGGCGGCGTGGACGCGCTGGCGGGCGCGGCTGAAGCGGTGGAGGATGAGGCCGAGACAGGGCGCGCGGACATCGAGCGGCTGGCGGTCGGCTCTCCGGATGTGGTGGTGGGCATCAGCGCCAGTGGCCACACGCCCTATGCGCTGGGCGGTGTGGCCGCCGCGCGCGAACACGGCGCCTACACGATTGGCCTGGCGTGCAATGCGGACTCGCCGCTGGAGCGACTGGTGAACATCATGATCGCGCCGCGCGTAGGGCCGGAGGTCATCGCTGGCTCGACGCGGCTCAAGGCGGGCGCGGCGCAGAAGATGATCCTCAACATGCTCAGCACCGGCGCGATGGTATTGCTGGGCAAGACCTACGGCAACCTGATGGTGGATGTGCAGGCCACCAACGACAAGCTGCGCGCTCGCGCGCGCGGCATCGTGCAGGCGGCGACCGGGCTGGACGCCGAGGAGGCCGCCGCGCTGCTGCGCCAGGCGGATGGCGACGTGAAGGTGGCCGTTCTGATCTGCCGCGCGGGCGTCTCGCCAGAGGAGGCGCGCACACGGCTGGCCGTGCACGATGGCGCGCTACGCGCCGCGCTGGAGGCGGAGTGATGACCCTGCCGCTCGATGCGCCGCCGAATCGCCTCTTTCTGGGTGTCGATGGCGGTGGCACGCAGACGCGCGCGGTGGTGGTGGACGACGCGGGCGTGGAGCGCGCCGCAGCGCAGGGTGATGGCGCGAATCCTCATCGGGTCGGCGCCGAGCGCGCCGTCGCCGCCATCGCAGCCGTCGCGGCGGAGGCGGCGCGGCGGGCGGGCGGGCGCCTGCCGCTGACCGCCGCGTGGCTGGGGCTGGCCGGGCTGGATTCCCCCGCCGACGAGGCCGCCCTGACGCCGGGGCTGGCGTCGCTGGCGGCCGTGACGCATCTGGTGAATGACGCCGAGCTGCTGCTGAGCGCGCTGCCCGCGCAGGTCGGCGTGGCGCTGATCGCTGGCACTGGCTCCATCGCCGTGGGGCGCAACGAGGCAGGCGCAGCGACGCGCGTGGGCGGCTGGGGCCACACGCTGGGCGACGAGGGCAGCGGTTACGCGCTTGGGGCCGCCGCGCTGGTGGCCGCCGTCCGCGCCGCCGATGGCCGTGGCGAGCCGACCATCCTGCTGGAGCGCATCCTGAGCGCATGGGGGCTGGACGCCGCCAACCAGTTGATCGCGCGCGTGTATGCGGGCGCCGGAGGCGGCGCGACCGCGCCCGTGGCGCAGGTGGCGCCTATCGTGTTGCAGGCCGCTCGCGCTGGCGACGCGCTGGCGCAGGGCATCATCCAGCGCGGGGCGGAGGAGCTGGCGCTGGCCGCGCTGACCGCCGGTCGCCAGCTTGGCTTCGGCGTCGCGCCCTTGCCGCTGGCGCTGGGTGGGAGCCTGCTGCTGCGCGACGCGGGCTATCGCGAGACCGTTGTGCGCGCCATCAGCCGCGAGATGGCGCTGGGCGAGGTTGCGCTGGTGGAGTGGCCAGCCCTCAGCGCGGCGCGCGCCGCCATCACGCTGCTCGCCGCGCCCGCCGCCATCCCCGACACGAAAGGTGAGACGCATGATGTCTGAGCCGAGCCAGATCGACATGAGCGTTGACGTGAGCGGCTGGACGCTGGATCAACAGATGGGCCAGCTCTTCATGGTCGGCTTCACTGGCCTGACGCCGCCGCCCGGCGCCCTCGATCTGATCGCGCGCCAGCAGATTGGCGGGATCATCCTCTTCTCGCGCAACTGCCAGAGCGCCAGCCAGGTCGCTCAACTCACCCACGATCTGCAAGCGGCGGCGCGAGCGGCGGGACATCCGGCGCCGCTGCTGATCGCGGTGGATCAGGAGAACGGCATCGTGCGGCGGCTGGGCGATGCCATCACCAGCATGCCGGGCGCGATGGCGCTAGGCGCGATTGGCAGCGAGGAGCTGACCAGCGCGGTGGCCGAGGCCACGGGGCAGGAGCTACTGGCGCTGGGCGTCAACATGAACCTCGCCCCCGTCGCCGACATCAATAGCAACCCCGCCAATCCAGTCATCGGCGTGCGCTCATTTGGGCAGCAGCCGCGTGAGGTCGCCCGCCTGACCGCCGCCGCCACGCGCGGCTACCACGCCGCCGGAATCATCACTTCGCTGAAGCATTTCCCTGGTCATGGCGACACCGCCGACGATTCGCATGTTGGCATGCCCAGCCTGCCGCATGCGCGCGAGCGGCTGGAGCAGGTGGAGCTGGCGCCATTTCGGGCGGGCGTGGCGGCGGGCGCGGATACGGTCATGCTGGCGCATCTGCGACTGCCCGCGCTGGCGCCTGATGAGACGGTTCCCGCATCGCTCTCGCCGACGGTGACACGGCTGGCGCGCGAGGCGCTGGGCTTCGATGGCGTGCTGATGACGGATTGCCTGGAGATGGGCGCGGTGGCGAAAACGGTCGGCGTGGCGCGCGGCGCGACGCTGGCGTTGCGGGCAGGCGCCGACCTGATCCTGATCTCGCACACGCTGGATGAGCAGCGCGCCGCCATCGGGCAGGCCAGCGGCGCGCTGGCCACGGGCGAGCTGCCAGCGGAGACCGTGCGCCAGGCGGCGGAGCGCGTGATGCGGCTCAAGGCGCGCTATCTGGCGTGGGATCGGCTGCCCGCGCCGGTCGCCAGCGCCTCCGTCAGCTCGGAGGCGCATCAGCGGTTGAGCGTGGAGTCGTACCGGCGCGCGGTGACGCTCGTGCGCGATGCGGCGGGGCTGCTGCCCCTGCGGCTGGCCCCCGACGCGCGCGCCGTCGCGCTGGCGCAGGCCACAGCCAGCTTCACGCAGGCCAGCGACACGCCGTACGCGCATCAGGCGCTGGTCGAGCGCGCGCAGGCGTACCACGCCAACACGCGCGGCGTCCTGATCGACGCCGAGGCCGACCCTGCCAGCGTGGCGGCGGCGCTGGCCGAGGCGCTGGCCGCCGATCTCATCATCCTCGCGACGCTCAACGCCAGCCGCGACGCGCGCCAGGCCGCGCTGATCGAGCGGCTCATCGAGACAGGGCAGCCCATCGTCGCCATCGCCGCCAGTGACCCCTACGACGTGGCGGCCTTTCCGCAGCTCCCCACGTACCTCGCCACCTACGACTACACGCCGCCCGCGCTGGCCGCCGCCGTGGATGCGCTCTTCGGCGCCTTCACCCCCAGCGGCCGCCTGCCCATCGACGTGAACGGGCTATGACTGCTCATCCGTCGCGTCAGCCTCGCGGGCGCGGCTGCGCTGCGGATCGAAGCCATCGGGGTAGCGGGCTTGCAGCTTGGCGATGTTGGCCGCCAAGACGTCGTCCATCTCCAGGTCGAGGGTGTCGAGCAGGTAGGAGACGTACCACATCACGTCGCCCAGTTCGTTCATCAGGGCGGCGCGGTCGATCTCGTGTCCTTGAAAGACGATCTTCTTGACGTGGTCGGTGACCTCGCCCGCCTCGCCCGACAGCCCCAGCGCGCCCATCACCAGGCGGTCGCGCGGCGCCGAGGTCGAGCCTGCCGTTCGCAGGGCCAGGCGCCGATAGGTGTTCCAGTCCACGCGCTCTCCTCATCTACTCAAGTGCGCCGCATTGGCGAGGTTGCTCGGCGATTGAAATCGCGCCTGAAGGGCTGCGCCCACAACGCTCGGCTACGCCTGCCGCCTGCGCGGACGCGAGAACGATCGCTGCGCGGTTCCGCGCTTCGATCATCCCTCCAGCAGCATTCGCAGCTCTTCTGGCGTGGTGACGGGACGCTGGCAGACGAAGCGCTGGCAGACGTAGGCGGCGGGCGCGCCATCGAGCAGCCCGCGCTCGGCCAGCAGCGGAACCTCTGGCGGCGTCTCGCTGGGCTTCGGCGGCGCGCCCCAGGCCAGCGCCATGCGCGGCTGGTAGTGGCTGGCCACCTCAGCGCGCAGGGCCGCCAGCCGCGCATCATCTGCGGCGCCGACCAGCGCCACTTCGTAGAACGGGCCAACCAGGTCATCCAGCGCGGCCAGATAGCGCCCGAAGCCGGAGGGCGAGCGCAGCATCAGCGGGATGAGCGGCAGCAGCGTGCGCTCGGCGTGGTCGGCGTAGCGCGGCTCGCCTGTCAGCGCGGTCAACCGCAGTAGCGCCTCGCAGGCCTGGCTGGCGCCACACGGCGTGGCGTTGTCGCTCAGCTCACGCGGGCGGCCAATCAATTGCTCGTGGTCGGCGGCGGTGTCGAAGAAGCCCTGCGTCTCGTCATCCCAGAAGCGGCGCAGCAGATCGTCGCCCAGGCCGCGCGCGGCGGTGAAATAGCGCGGCTCGCCCGTCAGCGCATAGACGCTCAGCAGGGCGTTGGCCAGCGCGGCGTAGTCCTCCAGATAGGCGTCGAGCCTGGCCTGCCCCTGCCGCCAGGTGCGTAGCAGGCGCCCATCGCGCAGCATGGTCGTCAGCAGGAAGTCGGCGTTTTTCTGCGCGGCGGCGCGATAGTCGTCGCGGCCCAGCGCGTCCGCCGCCTCGGCGAAGGCCCGCAGCGCCCAGGCGTTCCACGCGGTGATGGCCTTGTCGTCGCGCCCTGGCCAGACTCGCTGGGCGCGCGCCGCGTAGAGCCGCTCGCGGGCGCGGGCCAGCGCCGCCTGCGCCTCTGCCGGAGCGATGCCCAGCGCGCTAGACGCAGCCTCCACGCTGCGCGCCACATGCAGGATATTCTTGCCCTCGAAATTGCCGCGCTCGCTGACACCCCAGACGGTCTGCGCCAGCGCCGCATCCTCCTCGCCGAGGATGGCGCGCAGCTCGGCGGGCGTCCAGACGTAGAACCTGCCCTCCTCGCCCTCGCTATCGGCGTCCTGAGTGGAGTAGAAGGCTCCGCTGGGGTCGGTCATCTCGCGCAGCACATAATCCAGCGTCTCCTCGCAGATGCGGCGGTAGCGCGGCTCGCCGGTGAGCTGCCAGGCGCGCAGGTAGACGGGGGCCAGCAGCGCGTTGTCATACAGCATCTTCTCGAAGTGCGGCACGAGCCAGATGGCGTCGGTGGAGTAGCGATGGAAGCCGCCGCCAACCTGATCGTAGATGCCACCAGCGGCCATCTTGTCGAGCGCGAGCGTCACCAGCGGCAGCAGGTCGTCGCGCAGCCCCTCGGCCCCTGCCCGCGCGGCGAGCGCCGTAGCGCGGCGGCGCTGCTCCATGCGCAGCAGGAAGTCCAGCCCGAGGGCGTGCGGGAACTTCGGAGCGCGCTGCAATCCCCCCTCCTGCGCGTCGAAGTCGTCGAGGTCGGCGTTGGCCGCCTGCGCCAGCGTGGTCGGGTCGAGCGCGGCGGCGCCATCCTCCAGCAGCCCCGGCGGGATCGGCAGCGTGCGCTCGCGCTCCGTCTGATAGATCTCGCGCATGGCCTGCGCCTGCTGCTCGACCTCCTCGCGGCTGGTCGCGTACCAGTTGGCGACGTTGGTCAGCAGCGTGGGGAAGCCGGGCAGGCCGTGGCGCGCGACAGGTGGAAAGTATGTGCCAGCCAGAAACGGCGCGCCGTCGGGCGTGAGGAAGGCGGTCATCGGCCAGCCGCCGCCGCCCGTCATGCGCATGGTGGCTTCCATGTAGAGCGCGTCCACATCGGGCCGCTCCTCGCGATCCACCTTGATGCTGACGAACGCGCGATTCATGATGGCAGCGGTGTCCTCATTCTCGAAGGATTCATGCGCCATGACGTGACACCAATGGCAAGCGGAATAGCCGATGGAGAGCAGGATGGGCTTGTCCTCGGCCTTGGCCCGCGCGAAGGCCTCATCGCCCCACGGATACCAGTCCACCGGGTTGTGGGCGTGCTGCAAGAGATAGGGGCTGGTCTCGTGGATCAGCCGATTGGTGTGGGCAGCGTCATCGTGCGTCATCTGCGCGCTTGTCCTCTCGTTCTTCCCGCATACTCGTCGGCTCTCGTCGCTCCTGAGGAAGACTATACCGGATTGGGGCAGGCGCGGTAGGGCAGAAGCGCAGGAGGCGGCGAAAAAGGTGGTGGTGAGCAGGCGTCGTATGGGTGTGGGCTGGCGGTTGAAACCGCGCCTGGGAGGCGGCAAAGCCGCCGCGAAGTCCGCCTACGTGGACTGGGACTCGGCAGGAGCGAGAGATGTCGACGCCATCCTGCGCGCCGCCCGCATCGCTATATCTCTGGATCGCGACGCTGCTGGCGCTGAACGCGCCGTGCCCCTCCTCGATGACGGATACAGACATCCAGCATCTACGCGACGCGGGCGTCTCGCTGATTCCCTCCATCCAGGATACGCTGGTGACAGCGGAGGCCGCGCGGACAGCGGGCCGCCAGGGCCTCGGCGACCAGTTTCCAGCCGACGCCACATGTACGACGCCACGCCTGTACTTCGTCGATCAATCGATGCGCTATGAGGCGCCGCGCTTCGCGATTGTCTGGGTCGTCGGCTGGCGCACGCCCGCCACGCTGGGAAGCTCCGGCGTGGTGGTGATCTTGCCCACCGTGCTGTGGACCTTCGTGGATGCGCAGAGCGGCGAGTATGACGGCAATATCTTCATCTCAGTCGTCGGCGGGTGATGGGTCGGCCTGCCGCTGCCGCACGTGACCGTCTCCTTGTCAGGCTCATCC
>DATBTW010000127.1:0-1800 GCA_036559055.1 Ktedonobacterales bacterium | reverse complement strand
ATGCTTATCGAGGACGCCGACCGCTTCGGCCTCTCGCAGCTCCACCAGTTCCGGGGGCGTGTCGGGCGCGGCTCGCAGCAGTCCTATTGCTATCTGCTGAGCAAGGAGGCCAGCGCTAGCGCCAGCGAGCGCCTCAGCACGCTGGAGGCGACCACCGACGGCTTCGCGCTGGCGGAGGCCGACCTGCGCATGCGCGGGCCGGGCGACTTCTTCGGCGTGCGCCAGAGCGGCCTGCCGGAGCTGAAGGTCGCCAGCATGGCCGACACCCGCCTGATGGCTGAATCGCGCACGCAGGCGGAATGGCTCTGGCGGCAGGACCCCTATCTGCACTCGCTGGAGCACGCCCCGCTACGCGAGCGCGTCTACCTCTTCTGGCGCCAGTTTGCCGCGCACTGAGGGCGCTTCAGGTCGGGTGGCTCCTTGGGCCTTCTGTGGTATAGAGTAACCATTGCGCTGGCGCCCACGACGTCCGACGCATTGACACTGCTGCTGGGGTGACGGGACGTCTGGGGTTCGCAAGGAAGCCCGGGGAGGAGACACCCGATGCCCGCATATAGCGCCAACTCCGCCCATGCCAACCCTGCAGTGGAGGCCTTTCGCGAAGACGTGTTGCTGCGCTTCCCCTATACCGCCAGCGCCAGGGAGTGGCTGCGCGATGCGATCGATTTTGAGGTCGGCGACCTGAGCAGCGTGCGTGGTGGCGGATACTGGTTGCCTGAGCGAAACCGCGTCGCGCTCGCTACCGCGCAGTATGAGGCCGCCATCCACGAACTGGCCCATGCCTGGTGGCATCCGCGTCGCATCGGCCAGGAGGAGGATCTGATCCAGGCGACCATCGCGCTCGCTGCGGACTCTGAGGCTCGCTATCGTCGTCTGCATGATCTGGCGTATGGCTACATCCACGGTATTCCAGCGCAAGGATGGGCCGGCCTGCTGGCAGAGCGTAACGACTGGGAGATGTACGCGGGCCTCGCCAGCGGGATGATGGCAGACATCCGCCTCGTCCCAACGTACATCCGCCGTTTCTACCTCAGTCTGTTCACACTGCTCCCCGATGACGCGCCCTCGCCCGCTGCAACTGCGCCACATGGGTGATCGGGTGATAGGGTGATCGGAAACGCAGAAGCGATCGTTGGAAGAGACGTTCGAAACCGGTAACAGAGCAGGAGGATCTCTATGGCGCTCCATATCGCCGTGCTTGGCGCAGGGAACATCGGCGGCACGCTCGGTCGCAAATGGGTAGCCGCTGGGCATCAGGTGACCTTCGGCGTACCCGATCCGACGGCGCCACGCGCGCAGGCGCTGCGCGCCGACCTGGGGCAGGCCGCCACCATCGGGAGCGTCGCCGAGGCGCTGGCGGGGAGCGCAGTGGTCGTGCTAGCGGTTCCCGGTCGCGTGGTGGACGACCTCATTCGTACCCACGCGGGCCAACTCGACGGCAAGACCATCGTGGACGCCTCGAACCGCATGGAGAGCCGCATGGACGGCGGCCCGATGAATAGTGTCGCGGCGCTCAGCGTGGCGGCGCCGACCGCGCATGTCTACCGCGCGTTCAACTCACTCGGCTGGGAGAACTTCGCCGACCCGCTCTTCAACGGTGTCCAGGCGGACCTCTTCTATGCCGGACCGCAGGATAGCTCAGCGGGTGATTCGGAGCGTGATCCGGAGAGTGGCGGGCGCGCAACAGTGGAGCGGCTCATCGCCGATGTCGGCCTGCATCCGGTCTATGTCGGTGGACCGGAGCAGGTGGGCGTCGTGGACGGGGTCGCCAGCCTGTGGTTCGCGTTGGCGTTGGGCCAG
>DATBTW010000126.1:0-11003 GCA_036559055.1 Ktedonobacterales bacterium | reverse complement strand
CGGATGCGAGCTGGAAACCCATCGAGACGCATGCAGACCTGACCACTGAGAAGCGCAATGATTTGCCCACCTCGGCCTATGCCTTCCCAAAACAACGCAAGGAGCCACTGACCGACGCCGCGCATGTGCGGAATGCGGTGGCGCGCTTCAACCAGGTTGAGGGCGTCTCGGACGACGACCGCGAGCAAGCGTTCGCGAACATCCAGAAGGCCGCGCGCCACTTTCATGTGGACGTGCAGGAGTCGAGCTGGCAGGAGTTGATGGCGTAGCGATGGCCACTGGCGGCTGAAGCCGCGCGCTAAGGGCAGCCCTACGGGCGGCCGCAAAGCCTGCCTCTGCAGGCTGAGACTCCACCGCGCCCTAGCCCGCGCAGGCGGGCATTGCGGCCAACGGCCCCTAGCTGCGGGTTCATCCGCCCGTTCTATGTATGCTTGCCTTTCAGGCGCTGGCGGAGACGTCGGCGTCCGTGACGGGGTTGGCGCGGCCCAGGCGCTGCATGGCGATGTCGAAGAACTTGCGCGCGCCTGTGCGTAGCAGGCTGGGGTTGCGACGCAGCAGGCTGAGAAAGAGGCCGACGCTGTAGTCGCCACGCAATAGCTCCGCCGCCTGCGCAGGAGTCACGCGCGTCAGCAGATCGACGCCCTCATCCCACTGCTCGTCGCTCCACTGGGCGATGCGCTGGTTGACGGTGTACGAGATGTCCATCTCGCGGCCAAATCGCGCGCGCCACTGGCGGTCGTAGCGCGCCAGGAACTCGGCGGAGGTATCAGCGGACTTCGAGGATTCCGCCGCGACGGCGCCTGCCATCTGGCCGCTGTAGATGGCGAAGCGGATACCCTCGCCGACCAGCGTGGATCCGTGGCCCGCCGAATCGCCCGTGGCGATCAGCCCATCGCCGACAAACTTCTCGACCACGCCCTCGGATGGGAAGAGGCCCGTGTGGTACTCGATGGGGCTGGCGCCCTTGAAGGCGTCGGCGAGTTGCGGCAGTCGCTCGGTGAATGAGTCCAGATATTCGCGCGCGTCAGCTACGACATCGGGGCGGATCACGCCGACGCCGAGGCGCACGCGCTGTTTGCCGCGTGGGAAGGCCCAGGCATAGCCCGATGGCGCGACCTGACTGCCCATGATGAGATAGAGCATGTTCTGGTCGTAGTTAGGCGCGACGAGGTCATATTCGGCGCCATAGCCGTAGCGCTGGAAGCCGCGCCGCACCCCCGCCCGCGTGACGAGCGTGCTGGAGAAGCCGCTGGCGTCGATGACGACATCGGCGCGCCACTCGCCGACGCGGTTGCGATGATCTTTGGCGGTCACGCCGACGACCCGACCATCCTCCACAATGGGGCCTTCAACGGGCGAGTTGGGGTGAATCTCGGCGCCCGCCGCGATGGCGCGGCTGGCCAGGAACTGGTAGACGCCGCGCACATCCAGCACGCAGCAGACGGGATCGTCATAATCGAACTGCACGGAGCGTTTGGGCGAGAGGAACGTGACGGCGCGAATGGGGTAGTAGAGGTCGGCTGGCACGCCGATGGCGCGCATGTCGCTGATCCAGCTTCCGCCGCTGGTGTGGACGGGATAGCCAATCTCTTTGCGGCGCTCCAGCACGGCCACGCGCGCGCCCGCCTTGGCGGCCGCCTCAGCCGCGCTCAGGCCCGCCGGGCCGCCGCCCACGATCAGGACATCGTACCGCCGTGCGCCGTCTGTCGCCGCTGTCATGCTCTCGCCTCGCTCGCTGAATACCAATGAATCCGATCAATCCTGTGAATCCACGGCACTATATCATATGCGTTCCTGCCTGCCCTCTCTGCCCTGTCTTCCTGGCTATGGCTCGTCAACTGGCGTCAACTGGTCCCCTGCCCGCTCTGAATGTGCGCCAGCAGGTCGGCGGGGTACGTCTTGGTGTAGATCTGCAGGACGGGCGGCACGCCGAGCTGGAGCGTCGTCACCCAGATAATCTGATCGCCCGCGCGCCAGCTCGACCCCTCCAGCGCCAGATTGCCGGGGATGCCCTGCGGGTCCTCGAGCCACTGGCTGTGGATGGGATCCCAGACCCACAGCAGCCGCGCCGGGCTGAGCTGCGCATTGCGCGACTCGACGATGCCGCGTTCGACCTCCAGCGAGCCTGCCGGGCCCACGCCGATGACCAGCGGCTGGTTGGCGTTCGCGATTGCCGACTGCCCAGCGACCAGCGGGGGCAGCGGCACATCGGCCCATTTGCCGCCGACGAAGCCCGTGGAGAGCGCATAGGTCGGCGGGACGCTGGGAGAGTTGTTGATGACGGTGCGCGAGAGCACGTAGAGCCGTCCCCAGCCAGCGGGATCGGACGCATGGTGGTCGGAGGACACGAAGACCTGCGGGAAGGCGCCGGGCAGATCACCCAGGCTGTGCCACGACGCGCCGAAATTGTCGCTGGCCATGAGCAGCGATGAGGAGCCGTTGCCATGGACATCGGCGATGTCGGCGAGGATGGCGCCGCCAGGCCGGAAGCCGATGATATCCAGCCCGGTGACATCATTCAGCTCGTTGTCGGCCAGCGCCCAGGTCTGGCCACCATCACGCGAGACGATCAGGCGGCCAGTAGGCGGTGTATAGAGGTTGGTCCCAGGCGCCAGGGGCGTTTGCGACCAGAGATAGATGGCGCCGCCTTCGAGCGCGGCGCTGTACTGGCACGCGGCCTCCGATGGGCCATGTGGCCAGGACACCTGCGTCCACGAGGCCCCCGTATCGGTGGTGAGATAGAGGAACGGCGCGATGCAGCTTCCGTCGGTCGCCAGTCCCTGCCCCAGCGCGACTAGCGCATTGGCGCTGTTCTCACCATCGGCGAGCGCAGAGCACTCCAGCGCGGCGGATTGCGGCAATTGCAGGCGGCTCCAGTGGGCGCCGTTGCTGTCGGTGTAGAAGGCTTCGGCGCGCCAGACGCCACGCGGCCCGCTCGCCGAAAAGGGCGAGGACCAGCAGGCCCAGGCGGCGTTGGCGTGATCGACAACCGGCGCGATGCTGATCTCTGGCAGGTTGTACGAGCCGGGAGGCGATTTGATGGAGGCGTAGCCACGCTCCGCCAGCGTGGGCTGCGGCTTGGGCGGATGCAGACGCGCGTTGAGCGCATCACCTGCGCTGGAAAGCACGCCGGGCGTCGCAGCTGGCCCACCAATCACCAGATAGACCGCCAGTAGCACGAGCAGGAGCATGCCGCCCGTGCGCAGCGCCTTCTGGCGAAAGGTCAGGCTGTGGCTCCAGACGATACCCATGAGCGCGCCCGTCGCCGGAAAGGTCGGCCCGCTGGCTCCCTCGCCATCGGCTGAGGCGCCGCTGCCACGCTGGCCGCTCGCTTCGTCACGTCCATCGCCGTGGAGCAGCCAGATATGACCCTCCCTCGGCGCAGGCGAAGATGCTACGGCGTCGAGCGATTCGCGGGTGACGATCAGCTCGTCGTCATCCGAAAGCTCACCATCGCGCCAGGCGGCGGAGATAGGTGGCGACTCGTCACGGGCCATCGCTGATCGATCCTCTCACGGTCGGGGAAACGGGCTGCGTAGGCGTCGCTACCGAAGATTCGCGGCTGAGTACCCCTGCCTTGAGGCAGGGGGATGAAAGCCGCGGCGCCCGCAGGCGACAGTTGCCCCCATTGCTTGCTGCTCTCATATCCTATGTAGCACAATTAGGACATGCGGACTTTTGAGTATCGCCTGTATCCCAACCGCGCACAGCGCCAGCAATTGATGACCTGCCTCATGGAATCGCGCGTCATCTATAACGAGATGCTGGCGACGCTGAAAGCGCAGTACGAGGAGACGGCCACGTTCCCGACGAAGTATGACCTGACGGCGCGCTTCAAGGGACGTGGCGGCGAGTCGGCGCCTGCCACGACCGTCCAGACGCTGGCCGACCGGCTCAGCAAGGCGCTCAAACGCTACCTCCAGATGGAAGATCTGGGCTTGCCCGTCGGCTTCCCGCGCTTCAAAACCCCGAATCGCTGGCACTCCATCCAGTTGCGTCAATACGCGCCCAGTCGTGATGTCTGGCTCGATGATGACGGTGCGCATCTGCATGTCCCCGCAAAACTTGGTCGCCTGCTCAAGATCAAGCTGCATCGCCCACTGGAAGGGACGCCTGTCACGGCCCATTTGGTCTTGCGTGCGGATGGACATTGGTATGCGCTGATCGTGTGCGAGATGCTGCCGCAAGACGAGTTTGGGCGCGTTCATTACTCCCCTGAGCGCGCATCGGAAAAACCACCCCCTGCCTGCGCGCATCTCGACATTGGACTGGATGTGGGCTTGAAAGTATTTCTGGCCGATTCCGAGGGCGCGGTGATTGAGAATCCACGCTATTACCGGCGCGGTCAGCGGCGCTTGGCGAGGGCGCAACACATCAGTGACCGTCGCAAGCAGGGCAGCCATCGTCGCCGCAAGGCCAAGCGTGAGGTAGCGAAACAGCATCTCAAGATCAGCCGCCAGCGACGCGATTTCCATTTCAAGACGGCCAAGCACTATGCCGAGCGCTACGGTCGCATCTGTGTGGAAGAGTTGAATATTCATGGAATGGTGAAAAACCACTCCCTTGCCAAGAGCATTCACGACGCCAGTTGGAGCGCGTTCCTCGACATCCTCACGGATAAGGCTGAAAGAGCCGGTCATGTGGTGGTGCGAGTCCCGGCGCGCTTCACCTCTCAGAAATGCAGTCGGTGCGGAGCGTACGTCCATAAGAGCCTGAGCGTGCGTACCCATATCTGCCCTTCCTGCGGCCTGGTGGAAGACCGCGACGTGAATGCCGCCAGGAATATCAAACAGGCAGGGGCACTGCCTTCAGGGACGGGAACCGTTGGGTTGCCGGTTGAACTGAGAAGCCCCCGGCTGTAGCCGTGGGGAGTTGTCACTCTCTAATACACATACACGTTTCGCAATCGGTCGGGCAACCGCGCACCCGCGACTCAGTTGCCCATCACTGTGTCGATTAGGCGTTTCACGGCTTCCCGCTCATGCGCCCAGGCGTCCCAGACGCTGCGCGCCCAGCGCATCAGCGCCTCATCGCGCTGCGGGCCTGGCGGCGCGCTGATGACATCTTGCACGGTCAGCGCGCCCGTGTGCGCCGGGCGTGGGAAGCGCGACCACTGCTTCGAGCGCTGGGCGAGCAGCATGTGCATGCGCTGAGCCTGCTTGCCGGTGGCGCCCTGCTCGAAGGTGAGATACAGCCCGACGAGCGCGAAGGCGACGGTGATAGGCGGCTGCCCGTCGTTGGCGTGCTGGGCGGCGTAGGCGTCCACGAGATGCTGATGGATGAAGCCGGGATCGCCACGCATGACGGTGTAGCCGGTTAGCTCGGCATGGAGGCGCTGGCATTCGGGCGAGGCAAAAAAGCGCGGATCGTCGATCGCGTCGCTGATGGGCAGGCGCAGGCCGCAGCCGGGGCAGTCGCGGTAGGCTTGGCTTGCCATCGCTGGCATTCTCCTGATGAGCGAGGGCGGCGCCGCCAATTGGGGCGCCCCAATCGTCCCCGCGTTTGACAGTGGCCGCGCGCTTGCCTAGCATGCGGATAGTGGTCATCTGCCGCGAGGGCCGATGGCTTCGGCCCCGTCGATGGGAATGACGTGCGTGAGTACGAGGAGGCGATCACCGATGAGCCAGGGCCATTCGAACCAGCATCACGGAACCTCGAGCGGACTGAACCACATGGCGGCGGAGGAACACAAGGCCGCGCGCACCGCCCGCAAGGTCGATAGCACGGTCTACATGGGCGAGGTGCTCGCCAGCGGCAATCCGAAGCGCATCGAGCGCTACTTCCTGCGCAAGTTCGCCTACAAGCTCTTTGGCAGGTTCATGGGCAAGACGATCAATCGGATTTGATCGGGCGCGACCTCACCCCCAGCCCCTCTCCCAAAGGGAGGGGGGTGCGGCAGGGCATCATCGGCGCGCGGCGGTGAGGCGATCTCGCGCGGCGGCTCCGGCTTTGACGACCAGGGCGAGCCTGTCGGGCTGAGCAAGTATGCCCAGTTCGGCCAGCGGATCGCCATCCACCACCAGCAGATCGGCCAGCTTGCCAGCGGCCAGCGTGCCTGTCTGCTCGTCCAGGCGCAGTAGTTCGGCGGCCACGCGCGTGCTGGCGACGATGGCCTGCATGTTGGTCATGCCGCCGTAGCGCGCCATCATATCGAGTTCGCGCGCGTTGCCGCCGTGCGGGCCGACGCCTGTGTCGGTACCCATCGCGATCTTCACGCCTGCCTCGACTGCTAGTCGGAAGCTGCGCCGATGCGCCTCGATGACGCGCCCGGCCTTCTCGATGGCGTAGGCGGGCAGCATGCCGGGGTTGGCCACGGCGGCGTCCACCACATCTTGTGGCGCGATCAACGTCGGCACGAGATAGACGCCGCGCTCCAGCATCATGGCGATGGCTTCATCATCCAGATAGATGCCGTGCTCGATGCTGGCGACACCGGCGACGATGGCGTTTTTGATGCCCTGATTGCTCTGGGCGTGGGCCATGCAGCGTTTGCCCTGCGCCGCCGCCTCCTCCACCGCGACGCGAATCTCCTCCACGCTGAACTGCGCCGATTCGGGCGCGTCGTTGGCCGAGAGGACGCCGCCGCTGGTGCAGAGCTTGATCCAGTCGGCGCCAGCGCGCAGCACCTCACGCACCTTGTGACGCATGGCGTCCACCCCATCCACGACATTGTGGGGGATGTCGGGCGTGATGGCTTTGCCCGCGACCATGCCGCTGAGGTCGGCGCAGCACGGCATGTAGTTGTCGCCATGCCCACCAGTCTGCGAGAGGATGGTGATGGCGGTGAGCATGCGCGGCCCAGGAAAGAAGCCGCGCTCGATGGCCTGGCGCGTTCCGGCGGGCGAGAGTCCGGCGTCGCGCACGGTGGTGACGCCAGCGTCGAGCGTGGCGCGGGCATTGGGAACGGTGTAGAGCAAGCCCAGCGATGGCGACGTCTGGAGCGAATCCAGTACATCGTAGCCCCAGCGACCATTCAGGTGGACATGGCAATCGATCAGGCCAGGCATCAGCGTCATGCCATCCGCGTCGATGGTGTGCGCGCCGCGCGGCGCCTGAATCTCGCTCTCGCGCCCCACTGCGACGATGCGCTCACCCTCGAAGACGAGCGCGCCGTGCTCGATCGGTTCGGCGCCCGAGCCAGTGATGATGCGTGCGCCATGGATGACCACGGGCGCGTCCCAGCGGGCGCCGCTGCCCGTCAGCCCGTGATAGGGAGCGCTGGCCTTGAGCGTCTCAGTCCAGTAGTCATGGTAAGAGGGCGGCTGTGGAGTGGTCATCGGAGCGTCTCCTGGCGGTGTGCGTATCAGGCCGGCTGCTGCGGCCAGCGTGGGTCGTCGCGGATCAAGGAAAAGACCAGCGTGTCGCGAATCTTGCCATCGGGCGCGGCGTAATCGCGGCGGTTGCGGCCCTCGAAGGTGAAGCCGAGGCGAGTGGGAACGGCGGCGCTGCGGTCGTTCTCCGCGTCGCAACGGATCATGACACGCTGCGCGTCGAGGTGGTCGAAGGCAAAGTCGGTTATCAGTCGCACGGCCTCGGTCATGTAGCCATGCCCCACCGCGCTGGTGGCCAGCCAGTAGCCAATCTCGTATGAGCGGATGTCCCAGCTTTTCACCATCAGCCCGATATTCCCGACCAGACGCTGCGATGCGCGCTCGACGATGGCGCAGCCCATCATCTCGCGCATGATCCACTTGGAGGACATCGTCGCCAGCCAGTTGCGCAGGTCGTCTTGCGATTGTTCGGTGAAGGGCAGCCAGGGACGTATTTCGTCGCGCGAGGCTTGAATGGCGGCCCACATCTCGTCGAAGTCGTCGGGCGTGTGAGGGCGCACGATGATGCGCCCGCCCTCCAGCGTGTCGAAGAGCGGAATCTGGCTGGGAAACGGCGTTGGATTGATCATGACGAATCCTCATAGCGTCTGTACTGCGGCCCAGTAGATGCGGGAACCATTCTATCACGCCTGGCGTCTTGCCAGCGGAAGGCGCCGCCCGTGCGCGCCGCAGCGGTGTGCGATTCGAGACTTGCGCAGAAGGGAAGCGAGATGCAGCCGAGCGGATGGCGACGCGGCGCGCTGGCAGCGGCGCTATTGATGACGCTGGCGGCGCTGCTGCTGGGGGGATGCGGCGGCTCAGAGCCAGTGGGGCGGGGGAGCGGAGGCGGCGCCAAGGGCGGCGCCACGCCAACCATTCCGGCGTCCGCGCCAGCGCCGACCGCTGTGCTGTCATGTTACGGCGCCCCCGCGCCGAGCGAAGGAACGCCGAGCGTGATCCTGCGCAACACCAGCGGCCCGAAGGAGGCTGTCGTGCCAGTAGGCATGATCGTCGAGATGCGCCTGAGTGGCAAGAATAAGTGGGATCACCAAGCTATCACGCCAGGTGGCGCTCTCACCGCTGCTGGCGCACGGGGCGCGCTGGAGAACGGCGATTGTGTCTGGGACTTTCGCGTCGCGGAGTCGGGCAGGATCGTGGTAACGTTCGTCGGTGGCGCGCTGTGTCGGCCAAACGAGGCGTGCCCTCAATATGCGCTGCTTGCTACGTTCACGATCAATGGATAGCGCCGGGCGCGCGAGGGCGCGGGCGCCAAGCGATGCGAAGGAGATGAGCGATGGCGCGGCTGGATGGCAAGACGATCGGCGTCTTCGTCGCCGAAGGATTCGAGGATCTGGAGTTCTGGGTTCCGGTGATGCGTCTGCGCGAGGAGGGCGCGCGCACGCTGATCATCGGCCTGTCGCACGACACCGTGACGGCCAAGCATTGCCTCACCGCGACGCCTGAAGTTGTGGCCAGCGAGGTGGACGCCGCCAGGCTCGACGGGCTGGTCATCCCCGGTGGCTGGGCGCCCGACAAGCTGCGACGCAGCGAGGATGTGCTGCGCATCACACGCGAGACGCACGCGGCAGGCAAGGTGATTGGCGTGATCTGCCATGGTGGCTGGGTTCCAGCCTCGGCGGATCTCGTGCGCGACATGCGCGTGACTGGCTCGCGCGGCATCCGCGACGACATGGTACACGCGGGCGCGACGTGGGTTGATGAGCCGGCCTTCCGTTCGGGCAACTTCGTTTGGGGCCGCGTTGTGGAGGACATCCCGGACTTCCTGCGCGAGCTGGTCGCCGCGCTCGTGGAATCGGCTGGCCGCTGATAGACGAGTCGCGGTCATGAATGGCCGGGAATGCGTTGTCGGCCTCTCGCCGAGCGCCAGGTTGTAATGACTCAAGGCCGCGCATGCGACTTTTGTCTCTCGCGGCGAACGCCCGCGTGGGTATACAATGAAGCGCGCTAACGGCGTGATCGAATCGGCGCGACGCGGCGCCCTTGTGGCGGGAGGGCATGGCCTTGACTTCTGTGACGGACAAGACTGCTGGCGATAGTACCCACGAGACACAATCGGCGCCCGAGAGCGCCTATCTGGCCGAGGCGCGCCGTCGCGTGCTGATCTATGATGGCGCGATGGGAACCCAGATTCTGAATCTGAACCTCAGCGCCGCCGATTACGGCGGCGAGCGTTTCGACGGCTGCCCGGAGGTTCTGGCCGTCACACGTCCCGATCTCATCAGCGAGATTCATCGCAGCTATCTGGCCGCTGGCGCGGATGTCATCGAGACGGACACCTTCACCGGCACGCGCCTCAAGCTGGACGACTACGACCTGGGCGAGCGCACTCACGAGATCAACAGCGCCGCCGCGCGCATCGCCCGCGCCGCCGCCGATGAGTTCGCCACCGCCGAGCGCCCGCGCTTCGTCGCTGGCTCCATGGGCCCAACGGGCATGCTGCCCTCCTCCGATGATCCCTCACTCAGCAACATTACCTATGCCGAGCTGGCGGAGTTGTACCGCGAGCAGGCGGCGGCGCTGATCGATGGCGGCGCCGATCTGCTGCTTATCGAGACCAGCCAGGACATTCTGGAGGTGCGCGCGGCGATTCATGGCGCGCGGCTGGCCTTCGCGGAGATGGGCAAGACGCTGCCAATTCAGGCGCAGGTGACACTCGATACCAGCGGACGCATGCTGCTCGGCACCGATGTGGCGGCGGCGGCGACCATCGTGCGGCGGCTGAATGTGGACGTCATCGGGCTGAACTGCTCGACTGGGCCAGAGCACATGCGCGAGCCGATGCGCTGGCTGACCGAAAATCTGGATGTGCCGATCAGCGCCATCCCCAACGCAGGCCTGCCGCTCAACCAGAATGGTCGCGCCATCTATCCGATGGAGCCAGCGCCGATGGCCGAGCAGCTCGCCGCGTTCGTCGGTGAGTTGGGCGTCAATATCGTCGGCGGCTGCTGCGGCACCACGCCAGAGCATATTCGCCAGCTCGCCGCGCGCATCGCGGCGCTGCCGGAGGCCAGGCAGCGCACGGCGCCGGAGCGGCTGGCGCAGTTTGCTGACGACACGCGCAACCGGACGGCGCTACTGGTCGCCTCCGCTGTGCGCGCCGTCTCGCTCCAGCAAGATCCCGCGCCGATGCTGATCGGCGAGCGTGTCAACTCGCAGGGCAGCCGTAAGATCAAGCGTGCGCTGCTGGCAGATGACTACGATACGCTGACGCAGGTGGCGCGCGATCAGATGGATGGTGGCGCGCACACGCTGGATGTCTGCGTGGCGCTGACCGAGCGCGGCGACGAGCTGCAGCAGATGCGCCAGGCGGTCAAGAAGCTGGAGATGGGCGTCGAAGCGCCGCTGATTCTGGATTCAACTGAGGCCAGCGTCATCAAAGCTGCGCTGGAGACGTATCCGGGACGCGCGGTCATCAATAGCGTCAATCTGGAGAATGGTCGGCAGCGGGTGGATGCGGTGCTGCCGCTGGCGCGCGAGCACGGCGCGGCGGTGGTGGCGCTGACCATTGACGAGGAGGGCATGGCCAAGACAGCGGATCGCAAGGTCGCCGTGGCCCGCCGCATCCACGACATCGCCACGGGCGAGTTCGAGCTGCCACCGCAGGCCTTGCTCTTCGATACGCTGACATTCCCTGTCACCACTGGTCAGGAAGACCTGCGCGACAGCGCCGTG
>DATBTW010000125.1:0-6691 GCA_036559055.1 Ktedonobacterales bacterium | reverse complement strand
CAAGCGGCCCCGCTATACTAACGTGGGCTACGTCTCTTGCAGGATTCGGCGCTCGCGTGGCGAGGCGCTGTGGGACGCGGGCATGGAGGTTCGATCGGCGACATGAGTGTACAGGTGCGACGCTTCATCATCATGGTCGTGGCGCTGGGCATGCTCTCGGTGGCGCTGGTCGCGTGCCAGGCGACCGCCATCACCCCACCAGGGAGTGGCAATAGCGGGCAAGGCGCCACGCTCACCTTCGCCACCGCCGCGGCCAACGCGGTCAGCCCCACGCCGACCTTCCCGGTGTTCACCATCGGCGCATGGCCGTCTAACTACTCACCGGGCAATCCTGACACCATCACGATCTACGTGATCTGCCGTGTGCAGGATCCCACCATGAAGTCGCCCGCTGTGCCGCCGAACCCCGGTGTTGCCGTCACCATCTTCGTGGAAGGCGCCGTCAACCAGACGTTCACCGCCACCACCGGCTCCGATGGCATCGCCACCGCGCAGGTCGCCTTCAGCGATCCCAATCCGGGTGTGCCGGTGGTCGTGCAGGTCTCGGCAAACTATAACGGTCAGACTTACAAGAACCAAACCTTCTTCACGCCGGGCGCCACCTTCACGCCGACGCCGACCGGCGGGCCAAACGTCACGCCAGGGACCACGCCAGGGACGACTCCGTCCACCGGGCCGTAGTCGCCGCGTTCCCCTAACTCCCCCGCGAGCCAAAGGGTAGGATTCCGCCTTCCTCTTCTCCTCGCGGGAGAAGGGGGTCAGGGCGATGAGGTTCCGCGCTGTGGCGCCTCGCGTGAGGCCGCCGGGAGCGGCGGCTGGCAGTGCGGGCAGAAGTGTGTGCCGCGCTGCGCCACCACGATGCGCTCGATGGGCGTTCCGCAGCGCAGGCACGGCTGGCCCGTGCGGCGATAGACCTCGACATGCTCCAGATTGACGCCGGCCTCGTCGTAGATGTCGCGGTGGCGGCCAAAAGTCGTGCCGCCATGCGCGATGCCCGTCTCCAGCGCGCCCTGGATGCCCGCGCGTAGCCGCGCGACCTCAGCCGGCGTCAGCGAGGCGGCGGAGCGCAGGGGATGGATCTGCGCGCGATACAGCGCCTCATCGGCGTAGATGTTGCCCAGCCCCGCCACTACGCGCTGATCGAGCAGCGCCGCCTTGATCGCGCCGCGCCGCCCGGCCAGCCGCGCCTGGAGCGCCGCTGGCGTGAAGGCGTCTTCCAGCGGCTCCGGGCCGAGCGCGGCCAGCGCTGCGGGCATCTGCGCGCCAGGCGCGACCAGTGCGATGCGCCCGAACTTGCGCGGATCGGTGTAGGCGAGGCGGCGGCCATCATCCAGCGTGAAGGCGACACGCAGATACAGCGGCTCTGGCTCGCCCGCCGCCCACAGCAGCAGATTCCCCGACATGCGGCGGTGGACAGTGAGCAGCGCGCCATCGTCCAGGGTTAGCAGCAGATATTTCGCCCGCCGTCCCACCTGCGTCACCACACGCCCGCTCACCAGCGCCGCGAATCGCTCCGGCGCCAGCCCCTCGATGCTGCGATCCCAGCGCGTCTCGACCGCGACGATGCGCCGCCCCACCAGCGTCGCGCGCAGTTGCCGCGCGACGTATTCGACCTCCGGTAGCTCTGGCATGCTCTCTGCCTGTTTCTCTGCAAATAGATGGCGTGGAACCTCACCCCCGGCCCCTCTCCCGCGAGGAGAGGGGAGCCACGCGCTAACTCTCCGCTCCCTCGCCCTCTGGGAGAGGGCTGGGGTGAGGGCGCGCCCGCTCCTCGGCGACGGGCGCGGCGAGGTAGCGGTCGAGGAAGCCGCCGACGCGCGTCATCCACTCATCGGGACGCTCCACAAAGCCCTGCACATGCCCCACATCCGCGAGCTGCCACAGCTCCTTCGGCTCGCCCGCCGCCGCGTAGAGCCGCTCGCCATCGTATGGCTCGTCGGCTAGCTCATCCTTCAGGTCGCTGATGATGAGCGTGGCGCGCGGGCTGATCTCGCCGATCACCAGCGCCGGACGGATGTCGCTCAGGCGCACTCCGGCGAGGCGCTGGCCCCACCAGACCACCAGATTGGCGAATGGGAAGCCCGGCAGATGGGTGAACCGCGTGAACAGCTCGGCGATGTCGTGCTCCAGGTCGGCGAATCCGCTCTCGATCACCAGCGCGCGCAACTCCGGCAGCGAGGCGGCGGAGAGCGTCGCGGCGATGGCGCCCAGCGAATAGCCCATGATGGCGAGGCCAGCCATATTGACATCGCCACGCGCGCGCAGCCATTCTACAATAGCTGCCACGTCGTCGCGCTCGCGCGGGCCATAGGTGACGAGGCCGCCCTCGCTGTGGCCATGCCCCGCGAAATCGAACAGCAGCGCTCCATAGCCGCCGCGCTCATGCAGCCGCGCCACCTGTTCGAGCCACTGACCGCGATTATCGTGGATGCCATGGCAACAGATCAGCGTGCAGCCATTGGTGGCGGGCAGATACCACGCCGCCAGCTCGCCGCGCGGCCCGGCGATGCGCACATCCTCCACCGCCAGGCCGAGCTGATCGGGGGTCAGCGAGAGCGGCTTGCGCTGGGGCCGCAGCAGCCCGCGTGTGACGGTGTAGGTGTAGTACAGCAGTCCACCCGCCGCGCATATAATCGCCGCCAGCGCGATCCAGAGCCATAGCATCTAACGGCTCGGCACGTTGGAGAAGACGCTGCTATAGTTGTCGATCCAGTGGAGTTGGTGCAGCGGCCAGTAGACGAGTTCCGCTTTGCCGAAGATGTATGTGCGCGCGAGCGGCCCAAACGTGCGCGAATCGGTATCCGACCAGGCCAGTCGCTGATCGGCCATGACCCAGTATTGATCCCGGCCGAGCGTAACCTTGTCGATGATCTGACTCTCGGGCTGCCCTATAGCGATGCCAGTGTAGGCATGCTCGTCGAGCGAGACGCCATTCACCGAGAGGGTCGTCGCGGTGATGAGGATGGTATCGCCGGGGACGCCGATCACGCGGCGCAGCAACAGCTGCGAGGGATTCTGCGGGTCGGCGACCAGCACGACATCACCCCGCCCCGGATTGCCGATGAAGTAGGCGGATTTGTTGACCAGCACGCGCTGTCCCACGTCCAGCGCGGGACTCATCGACGTATCGACCGTGCCGAAGCTCTGCGTCACGCTCACCGCCGCGAAGACGATGCCGACGAACAGCAAGACCTCGACGAGCTCACGCATCAGGTGCGCCCGGCGTTCCGCCGCAGAGCGATTGACTGTACTCGTGCGTATCACCGAGTCTCCCCTTCTACGCCGCCCGGGGCGACATGCTTGTCAGCGCAGCCAACTCACCTATATTGCGCAGAGTCGGCGCCCCGCCTACCACTGCTCGACACGCAGCCCCGTAATCCAGTCGAAATGGGCATCGCGTGCGACCAGTGTCACATCATATTGCATCGCAGTGGCAGCGATCCACAGGTCGTTGTCAGGCATGGTAAACCCCCGACGTTTGAGATCGTGCTTGAGTTGCGCGTAAACGTCAGCAGTTGTTGCGTCTGCACTGAGAATAACGTTGGTCGTTGCCAGAGCCACAATGTCTGCAACCGCTGCCTGCGAGCGGGTAGGCGAACTGTATGCGCCAAAGTACAATTCACCTAGCGTAATGCTAGGGATGTAAAGCTGTCTCGAGGTTGCTGCGATTCGGGCCCGAATCGCAGCATCACCGCGCAACGACAGAATCACTACGCTGGTATCCAGCAGATAAATACCATCTGGCGTCGCACTACTCATCTGGATCAATCCGCTCGCAGTCGGCTAGCGCTTGCTCCATCGCCTCGCCAACCTCTGGGTCAACCCGAATTCGCAGCAATGCGTCAGGCGAACTGCCGGGCGGCAATGGTGTATGCGCGATGACGAATGGTGGACGCGCCAGATCACGCGCAAAGTTCAGCACGCGCGCTTGCTCGCTGGGCGGCAATTGCGCCAGTAGCGCGTTCAATTCTTCCGCAATCGTTGACATGGTCATACCCCTCCCCTGAGGGTCTTCGGCGTCTGGGGCCGCCTAGCGCCCGACGCCGCTAAAGTCGCTCGCATAGGTCGAGATGCCGTGCGCCACGGGCAGCGGCCAGTAGACGAACTCCGCTTTGCCGACGATATTGGCGCGCGGCACGTAGCCAAAGAAGCGCGAATCGACGCTGTTCTGCCGGTTGTCGCCCAGCACGAAATATTGATTCGGCCCTAGCTTGATGGCGGGCAGCACGGCGATATTCTCCGGCAGCCCCGTATCCAGCGGCGCGATATACGGCTCGTCCAGGGTGTGGCCGTTGACCATGATCGCATTTGCCGTGACCGAGATGGTATCACCGGGGATGCCGATGACCCGCTTCACATAGGAGAGCGCCGGATCGCTGGGCGGATGAAAGACGATTACATCGCCGCGCTGAGGGCTGCCGAAGTCGTAGGCCAGCATATTCACCAGCACCCGATCATCCGTGTGCAGCCCCGGCTGCATACTCGGCCCATCCACGCTGTAGGGGCGAACGGAGAAATTGATCGCCAGAAAGACCACCGCCGTCAACACGACGGTCTCGATCAACTCGCGCGCGAACGTGGGGCCATTGCCACGAACGCCGCGAACTCGGCCGAGTCCTCGCCGCGAAGGAACCAGTCGCGCGTTCGCCAAGCCTGCCCCCTGGATGACTTCGGATGCCTGCGCATCCTGCTGCTCTGGTCGCATCGGGGCCGTGATGTACTGCCAACCGATCGAAGCGACGATATGAAAACGATGTAAAACGAGTGTCGTGGAGCGCGCTCCCAGCCTGCTCGGACGCGCCCTATGTCGTATGGTTTCTGCCATCGCGTATTATAGCATAGGGGTTCGGGGGCGCCCGCCAATTCGGGGCGCCCCTCAACGCCGTCGCGCCAGCGCAACTGAACATGACCGCAACAGGAGGAGCCGCAACGCCATGCCAGCTATTCCGCGCCCGCTCACGCTGATTGTGATGGACGGGTATGGCATCAACCCGCGCAAAGACGCCAACGCCATCGCCATGGCGCGCAAGCCGCATCTCGATGCGATCGCGCGCGACTGGCCACATACCCAGGTGGCCACCTCTGGCCCGGCGGTGGGGCTGCCAGAGGGGCAGATGGGCAACTCCGAGGTCGGTCACCTGAATATCGGCGCGGGCAAGCGCGTCTTGCAGGAGTACACCCGCGTCAGCGCCGCCATTCACGACGGCTCGTTCTTCACCAACGACGCCTTCTTGAAGGCCATCGAGCATGTCAAGCGCAATCACTCGAAGCTGCACCTGTGCGGGCTGCTCGGCGATGGCGGCGTGCATGCCCACCAGAGCCACCTGGATGCGCTGCTGAAGCTGGCCGAGAGTCGCGAGGTCGAGCGCATCTACATCCACGCTTTCACCGATGGACGCGACACGTCGCCCTATGGCGGCCTCGAATACATGAAGGAGCTGCTGGCGCGCGTCAACGCACTGGGTGGTCAGCACCCGGCGCGCGTGGCGACCATCTCGGGACGCTACTACGCAATGGACCGCGACAACCGCTGGGATCGCATCGCGCGCGTCTACTGGGCGATGACTCGCGCCGAGGGTGAGCGCGCCACCGATCCGGTCAAGGCCATCGCCGATACTTACGAGCGCAAGGTGACGGACGAGTTCATCGAGCCAATCGTGCTGATGGACGACGACCGCCCGGTCACGATGGTCGAGAACGGCGACGCGGTCATTTACTTTAACTTCCGCTCCGACCGTGGGCGCGAGCTCACCAAAGCCTTTGTCCTGCCAGAGTTGCCGCAGCAGGCCGAGGGTACATTCGCACGCGGCCCCAGACTGAGTGATCTGGTCTTCGTGACGATGACCGAGTATGAGGCGGGGCTGCCGGTGGAGGTGGCCTTTCCGGCGGACAACGTGACGGAGCCGCTGGCCAAGCTACTCGCCGATCGCGGGCTACGCCAGTTCCACACCGCCGAGACGGAGAAGTATGCGCACGTCACCTTTTTCTTCAACGGCGGGCGCGAGGCGCCATTCCCCGGCGAAGATCGCCTGCTGGTCCCCTCGCCGAAGGTGGCGACCTATGACCTGAAGCCAGAGATGAGCGCGGTGGAGTTGACCGACGAGACGGTGGAGCGCATCCGCAGCGGGACGTATGATGTCATCATCATGAACTACGCCAATGCCGACATGGTGGGGCATACCGGCTTGCTGGAGGCGACCATCAAGGCGGTCGAGGCGGTGGATGCGGGCGTGGGCCGCGTGGTGGAGGCGACGCTGGCCGCTGGTGGCGCCGCGCTTATCACCGCCGACCACGGCAACGCCGAGCAACTGATCGAGTATGACACCAGCAAGCCGCTGACCTCGCACACCACGAATCCCGTGCCATTCTACTTCGTCGTGCCGCAGTGGCCGGGCGCGCGACTGCGCGACAACGGCATCCTGGCCGATGTCGCGCCGACCATGCTGCGGCTGCTGGGCATCCCACAGCCGCCGGATATGACGGGCCACTCGCTCATCATCGAAGGGGAGAACGACTGATGGCGCAGCCAACGGGAACGATGAGCTATCGTCTGGCCACCCCGGACGATGTGGAGACGCTGGCCACGCTGCGCTGGCGTATGGAGACAGAGCGCCACCCGGAGCGCGCGGCGAGCGAGGCGCCAGGCGCTGAGTATCTGGAAGCCGCGCGCCAGGACATTCGCCCGGAGCTT
>DATBTW010000124.1:0-8360 GCA_036559055.1 Ktedonobacterales bacterium | reverse complement strand
TCAGCCCATGCTCAATAGCGTTCAGAATTCCAGGGCGCCAGGCGTCGGGCAGCTTGCCGCCTATTGGCGCGATGCCGATGAGCAGCGTATCGGGCTGATGTGTGAGTGCGGCAGCGACATCCGCGACGACTGGCACGCCCTTACCGATGCCGCTGCCGATGACCTGATCGGCGGTCTGACCGGCGTGTGCGCTATCCACGACGGCGACGACCGTGTCGGGGCTATAGCGCAAGACGCCGACGGCGGTCTTCGCGGAGAATGGCCCAAAGCTGCCGTCGGCCAGGATCGCGATACGTCGCATGGCTCGCCCTTTCCCAGGAGCAGCGCGCTGACCGTGTGGTTGGCGCGCAATCGGAGCGCCAGAGTAACACGCCTGCGCCGCCGCGCCGCGTCTGGTAGCATGATACGCCCTGGCAGAGGGAAAGCGTCAAGTGAGCATGAGGACACGAAGAAGGGTGAGACGCTTGCGCGTCCCACCCCCGCGATGGATTGGTTCGATGTGCAGTCGCTGGTTAGTACGAGAGCACGCAGCCACCGGCGCCGCCGCTGAAGGCATTGCTCCACAGCGACTGTACCGGGAACGTCGCGCCATTCATCGTGACGTTGGCCGAAGCGCCCTGGCCAGAGCTGATCCAGGCGCACTTGTCGCCATTCTCAGCGCCGCTGCCGTCGAGCCAGCCGCCATTGGGGAAGATGTCGCTCTCGGTCTCGGCGAACTCATGCCCGCCAACGATGGTGATGCCAGCCTTGGAGCCAAGGCCATTGAAGTTGGCGCCGCAGCTTGCGCCCGCGTCGGTGATGTAGGGCATGTTCGTAAAGGCGACGTTACCATAGCTAGAGCTGACCGAGCTATGCCACGCGCACCACTGCGTGCCGAAGCCGCGCATGCTGTGTCCAGTCGAAGTATTGATAACATACTGGACAGTCGTGTTCGAGGCAGAGGTCGTGTTGCCGAAGTGGCCAGCGGCCTTGACGGCCTCGCTCCCGAGCTGCGACTGCGAGGGATGTGACGGCGCCGAGGCGCTGTTGTCATACCACACGCCAGCCAGCACACCTGTGGGATTGGTGGCGTGCGTGCCAGAGGAACCGCAGGTGACTGTGCCGCTGGCGACACCTTCGCAATACTGCGTCACCGAGTTGTTCCACGAACTGCCGCCGACGTGGTTGAAGAAGTTTTGCTGGATGCTGGCCTCGCCGGAGGGGTCGTTGCTGTTCCACTGCGAGCCCCAGTAGACGAGGTAGACTTTGTCGGCGCCAGTCTCGACGCCAACGCCACCAACGCCGCCGTGGTAGGAGAGATTATTTGATCCGGCGGCCTTGAGAGCGCTCTTGGCGCCCTTGACACCCATAGAGTGGACGCTGTGCAGCACTTCGGTTCCCTGACCGATCGGGCTGGCATTAGCCTGGCCGACACCCGTCGTCATCACGAGCGCCGCTACCGCAATCGCTGCGCCTGCCGTGGCCAGCGAGCTAAAGAGGATTGAACGTGATCGTTTCACCGCGATGCTTCTCCCTTGATCTACTGTGATCGTGAGTGTGGCGGCTGTCTTCGCCGCCGCGCGCAACACCATCGCCGTCTGGCGTCTCATCGGGGTGGCAGATGCGCCACCGGCTCGTTCAGGAGCCGCGCCAGATGGACAATGTGACGGAAACCAAGAAAAGCTGGGTACGCGGGATCGGGCGCCATACGAACATCATGCCCTGGCGTCGGTGAGTTTGTGGCGCTCAATGGTCTGCGGCCAGCGATCCAGCCAGGCCAGGCGGGCGCCTCACGAGTTAGCACAAGCTCCTTTCGACAACGCCTCGTGATGTCGAGGTCCAGTCGTGTGCATCCATGCGCATGGCTGCTCACCGGCGTTTCGGCTGCGCCCACCATTGCGACATGTTGATGATAAAACGGGGCAGGCGGTGAATGGTAACGAAGCTGTCGCATATTCGCGAGTGGCCATGAATTCCGCGTCGAAGATGACTGACCAGTCAGATTAACGGATGATGAGAAAGCACACGTGCGACCTCATCATTCTGGCCTTCTCACGCAGCGCGAGGCGTGGGGAATCGTAGGCGAGACGCGCGAGGAGCGGACCTCACCCTCTGTTTCCCTCCCCTCGCGGAAAGAGGGAGGACCGCAGGCAAGATGATGGTGGATGGCAGATCGTTCGGTGAATGAAATGTCTGGGAGCGTAGAAACTGTCTAGCGTAGATCCCCCTCCCCTCGCAAGAGGAGGAGGACATGGGGAGTGGCCTCTAGCTGACGGCTGCTTCCTGGCTCTTTGGCGCGTCGAACTTGACGAAGAGCGGGGTGGGCGTGGGCAGCGCCTGTCCGGCGGGCGCGCGCTGGGCCGACCACCCGCAGGCCGTCACATCGCCATCGAAGCCTAGCAGCTCGTGCAGCTTCTGGGATGAGAAAGGCGTGTAAGGCGAGAAGAGGATCTTCAGCCCATTGAGCGCCTGGAGCGTCGTCCAGACGGCGCGCGCGGCGGCCGCCCGATCCGTCTTGATCGTGCGCCAGGGGGCTTGCTCGTCCAGATAGCGGTTGGTGGCGCGGGCCACGTTCATGGCCTCGTTCAGCCCGTCGCGCAGGCGCACCGCCTCGATGGCTGCCGCCACCGCGCTGAATCCCTGCTCGACCGTGGCCAGCATTGCCTCGTCGGCGGGGGTCAGCGGGCCAGGCTCTGGAATCTTGCCCTCGAACTGGCGCTGGGCGAAGGTCAGCGTGCGGTGAGCGGCGTTGCCATAGGCGGCGACCAGCTCATCATTGTTGCGGCGCACCAGCTCCGCATAGGTAAACTCCGTGTCGCGCGTTTCGGGCAGCGAGGCGGCCAGATAGTAGCGCAGCGGATCGGCGCCATACTGCTCCAGCACGTCGTGCGTCCAGATGACGTTGCCACGGCTGCTCGACGCCTTCTGACCGCCCATCTGCATGAACTCGTTGGCCGGCACGTCGTAGGGCAGCGCCAGATGCTCGTAGCCCATCAGCATAGCGGGCCAGATGATGGTGTGGAAGGGGATGTTGTCCTTGCCGATGAAGTAGTAGCCGCGCGCTGGCTCCAGTCCGTCGTCGCCGACTTCCCACCAGCGTTTCCAGGCGTCGGGCTGGCCTGTGCGCTGCGCCCATTCGATGCTGGCGGAGAGATAGCCGATCACGGCGTCGAACCAGACGTAGATACGCTTGCCCTCGAAGCCAGGCAGCGGAATCGGAACGCCCCAGTCCAGATCGCGGGTGATGGCGCGGGCGCGCAGCCCCTCCTTGATCCAGTTCAAGGCGAAGTTGGTCACATTGGCGCGCCAGTGGCTGCGATGACCTTCCAGCCAGACGCCCAGCGGCTCCGAGAACTGCGGCAAGTCGAGGAAGAAGTGTTCCGTCTGCCGAATCTCGATCTTGCTGGTCAGGCTGCCACAGATGCGGCAGCGCGGGTCGATGAGCTGGATCGGGTCGAGCGTGCGGCCACAGTTGTCGCACTGGTCGCCTCGCGCATCGGTGAAGCCGCAATAGGGACACGTCCCCAGGATGTAGCGGTCGGGCAGGTAGCGGCGATCCGTCGGACAGTAGGGCGACTCCATCGTGTCTTTGAAGAGGTAGCCATGCTCCAGCAGGCGGAGGAAGAAATCCTGTGTGACCTTGTAGTGATTCTCGGTGGTGGTGATAGTGTAGCAGTCGAAAGTGATGCCCAACTGATCGAGCACATCCACGATCTGCGCATGGTAGCGCGCGGCCAGCTCGCCGGGAGGGATGCCTTCTTTGTCGGCGTCGACCGTGATGGGGGTGCCGTGCGCGTCGCTGCCAGAGACCATCAGCACGTCATGCCCCGCGAGCCGATGGTAGCGGGCGAAGATATCGCCGGGCAGGAACGAGCCAACGATCTGGCCAACGTGCGTGCTGGTCTTGGCGTAGGGCCAGGCGACGCACACCAGAACTCGCTGGTTGTCCGGGGCGGGTGTCTGCTGCTGGATGGTCATGGGGACTAGTACCTCTTTCACTGGTGTTGCGCACCATAGTATAGCACAGAAAGCGCTGTCAGCTTGTGCAGCCGGGGCGTCATAAATCCGCATGAAGCCCGAGAAAAATCGGTTGCCCACTCAGCGACAAGCGAACTGAGATGACCTGACAGGGCTTCACAGATGCGGTATAATACGTAGTGGCGGTGGGCCATATGCTGTTAGTATCGCCCCCTCACACGAAGTACGTATCGTCGAGGGAAGTGAGTTGTAATGCTTCATTTCGCGAACACCAAGACCGGAGCGGCGGTGCATCTGGGCCGCACAGGCGCGGGCTTCTATGTGGAAGCGCGCCACCCAGACTTTTCGCTCCCTTTCCGCAAGACCTATGAGTGGCATCAGCAAGACATGGCCACTCGCGATTTCGAGCTTCTGCGGGCGGTCGTAGGGGCCGACCAGGAAGAGCGAGCATCGGCGATCGCCAGCTAGGCGACTGGCAGGCGACCGGCAAGGTCAGCGCAGGCGAAGGCGTACAAAGGCGTACCCCTCACCCGTCGTCTCATCCACATCCATCATCTGGTATCTTTCCGATCCGCGCGAATCCACACACGAAGAAGGCCCGCTGGCGCTTTGACCAGCGGGCCGATTGCATCTTCAGGCGACTCGACGGCGAGCGCCTGTCACTCGCCTTCGGGCGTCCAGGTCTCCAGGCGGCGCTTGATGTCCACCAGGAAACGCGCGGCGGTCAGCCCGTCGATCACGCGATGATCGAACGAGAGCGACATGTACATCATCTGGCGGATGGCGATGGCGTCGTCGATCACCACGGGCCGCTTGACCACCGCGTCCATCGTCAGAATGCCCGCATTGGGCTGATTGATGATGGCCATCGAGATCAGCGTGCCGAAGACGCCGGGATTGTTGACTGTGAACGTCGCCCCCTGCACATCGGCTGGCGTCAGGCGATTGGCGCGCGTGCGAGCCACCAGATCGGCCACCGCCCGCGCGATACCCACCAGATTGAGCGTGTCGGCGTTGCGGATGACTGGCACGACCAGATTGTTCTCCAGCGCGATGGAGACGCCGATGTTGATCTGCTTGCGCAGCACGATCTTGTTATCCTCGGTCCACGAGGCGTTGAGATAGGGCAGCTCTTTGAGCGCCTCGGCGACGGCCTTGATGGCGAAGGTTTGGAAGCCGACGCCGACACCCTCGCGCCGCTTGAACGCATCTTTGTGAAGCTCCAGCCAGCGCGCCAGATGCGTCATATCCACCTCGACCAGCGTGGTCGCGTGCGGCGAGGTACGCTTGCTGCGCACCATATGCTCGGCGATGGCGCGGCGGGCGGGCGTCGGCGTGATGACCTGATCCTCGCCCGTGAAGGTGACAGGCGGCGCAGGTGGCGTCGGCGCGGCGGGCGGAGCGGGCGCGAACGTGACGGGCGGCGCGGCGACCGCAGCGGCTCCATTGGTCTGACCGCCAATGAAGGCCACGATGTCTTCTTTGCGCACGCGGCCACCGTCGCCGGTTCCCTGCACCTGATTCAGGTCGATGTTGTGCTCCTGCGCCATGCGGCGGGCCAGCGGTGAGACGCGCTCGGCGGTCGCGGTGGAGGCGCCTGCGGGGCGCGCCAGGGGGCTGGCGCCATTGGTGGCGCCGGGCTGATAGGCGGGCGCGCTATTGGTGGCGCCGCTCGCGCTGGCGGGCGCAGCGGCATCGGTCTGAGCGCTTGCCTGGCTGCTGGCGTTGGCGGAGTTGGTCGCGCCAGTCTCCTCGATCTCGGCGATGTCTACGCCCACCTTGACCGTCTGATCCTCGGCGACGAGAATCCTGACCAGGCGACCGGAGACGGGTGAAGGCAGTTCTGCGGTCACTTTGTCGGTGATGATCTCGACTAGCGACTCATCGCGCTTGACGGTGTCGCCCTCCTGCTTCAGCCAGCGCCCGACAGTGCCCTCGGCGACCGATTCGCCAAGCTGGGGCATGGTGATTTTGGTCGCCATGTGCCTGTTCCTCCTCGACTGGCGCCACTCTGCGCCAGGCTGCGTGTGTGCGATGACCGCGTCGCTGCGACGGGAGCCGCTGCGGAGCGCAGATGCGTCTGGATGTGTCCAGATGTACGACGAGCGAGCGCCGCGCCGTGTCACCTGCTGTGCAGGGTGGACGCCGCCATTGTGACGCCTCATTTCCGCTCGCGGGCGATTGCGCGGTATCTCTATTTTATCGCAGGGGAGCATCTCGCGCGAGGCTTGCCAAAAGGCGCAGCGCATGCTACGATTGCAGTGAAACAAATGTTCCACAAATTGTCCGCATATTACCGGCGGCGGCGACCCCAAAGAGAATGTTATGGCGAGTGAAGGCGCGTCATGCGTCGCCGCCAACCCACTCAGCAAGACGCCTGGAGACAGGCTCCCTGGAGGAATGAGATCGTGGAACAGACGAGCCAGAAGGCGCCGTTTCCTACGAACTGGATGATCGCGCCGGATTTCGACCCCAAAGATCAGTTGATCAGCTTGAAGGGACGCGACTATCTCAATGTGCAGTCGCGCCTGTTGTGGTTCATCCGCGACCAGCGTGCGCTGATCGCCGCTGGTTTGGCGACCGGTTCGTATGCGGTGCAGACCGAGCTAGTGGAGCTTGACCGCGACGCGGGCTGGGCGCACTTCCGGACGGTCGCGCGCGATGTGCTGGGCAACGAGAGTGTGATGTACGGCTCGGAGTCCGCGCACGACTTCCCCGATTTCATCGAGAAGGCCAGCACGAAGTCGCTCGGTCGCGCATTGCTGGGTCTGGGCTACGGCACGGCCTTCGCCCCGGAGATGGATGAGGGCGCGCGTGTGGTAGATGCGCCCGTCGAGCGACGACCAGCGGCGGCGCGCCGGGTGTTGGCGCCAGCGGCCCCCGCTGCGGCAGCCTCGGCTGCGCCACGCCGCCAGAGCGTCATCCGCGAGGCGCCGCTGCGAGAGCCAGTCGCCGAGACGCCAGAGCGCGCCGCCAGCGAGACGCGCGGCGATGAGCCAGCGGCCACCGAGCAGCAGCTCGTCAGCATCCGCAAGCTATGCGAGGCGTTGAAGCGGCCTGAGCCGGATGATGTTGTCACTTACGACCAGGCGCGCAAGCTCATCACCCAGCTCAGCTCCGACTATCAGCGGATGCGGCGCGCCAGCTAATCAGCGCCGCGCGACGACACACACATCGGCCAGCGTATCGTGACTGATACGCTGGCCGATGTCATGCTGTGGGGCTGTGATGAGGCGCTACCAGAAGCGCTCCTCGGTCCACGGGTCGGCGTGATTGTGGTAGCCGAGTTGCTCCCAGAAGCCGGGACTATCTTGCTCCAGGAACTCCAGCCCGCTGAGCCACTTCGCGCTCTTGTAGGCGTACAGTTTCGGCACGATCAGCCGCACCGGGCCGCCGTGCTCGCGCTCGATCTCCTCGCCGTCGTGCTTGAAGGCGACCAGCGTGTCATCGTCGTCGAGGTCGGCCAGCGGCATATTGGTCGTGTAGCCCGTCCACGAGTGCGCCAACACGAACGTGGCCGTGGGCTTCGGCTTGACCCGCGCCAACAGCTCGCGGATGGCGACACCCTCCCAGGCGTTGTCGAAGCGGCTCCAGGTCGTCACGCAGTGGAAGTCCGCCGTCAACTGCACATGTGGCAGCGCTTGCAGTTCGTCCCAGGACAACTCCAGCGGCTCTTCCACCGCGCCCCAGATGCGGAAGCGATAGGCCGCCGGATCGAATTTGGGGGTCGCCTCGTGGGTCAGAATTGGCCACTTGTGGGTCAGCGTCTGGCCGGGTGGCAGACGTGGCTCGCCGTTAGGGAGCGTTTCGTTCGCCTCGGGATCGGGCGTGCGCCCGAACAGTCGTGAGATACCCATGTGATGATTGCTCCTGTACGGTTGCAGGCCCAGCCAGCGTCCACTGGCTGGGGCATGCGCTTCCGCCTTGTACGCATTATGCCGCACGCGCCACGGCCCATGCCACATTGCGTCGCATGCGGGCTTCGCAGCGTGCGACGCCAGGACGATTGCGCTCACTAGCGGCGATGTGACCCTCAGCCGTCATACTATAGAGCGCAAGACACCCTCTTTGTTACAGATCAGCGCCAAAGCGCGCGGTGGATGAGGGTGCGCGGGAATGAAATTCGTGGAGATGGAGCGAGCATGAGCCAGCCGACGGTCGAGACGCAGGCGCCCTTGTCGCCAGCCGAGGCTCCGCAGTTGACGCGCGCCGAGCGGGCGGTGGCGTGGGCGCTGCCGTCGCTGGGCGATGTCATCTTCGTTTGCGCGCTCTTCGTCGGGCTGCTGGGGCTACAGGGGCGCATCCTGGGGGTAGATGGCGATGTCGGCTGGAATATCGCGCTCGGCACGCTGACCTTGCAGCATGGGCTGCCGCGCACGGAGCCGTTTCTCAGCGGCACGCTG
>DATBTW010000123.1:0-32801 GCA_036559055.1 Ktedonobacterales bacterium | reverse complement strand
CGCAGCGAGAACGCCGAAATAACCACCATCAGGATGGCGAAGCCGAGCAGGAAGGCCAGATCGGGCCAGATGTCCGAGAAGCCCAGCCCCTTCAGCATCACATCCTTCAGCGCGAAGTTGGCCCAGGTCAGTGGCATGATGTACGCCAACTGCTTCAGCACGATGGGCAGCGTGTTGACCGGGAAGAATAGCCCGCCCAGCAGCACTTGCGGCACGATCAGCAGCGGGATGAACTGGATCACCTGAAGCTCATTGCGCGCGAAGGCCGAAGCGAAGATGCCCATATTGACGCCGCCGATGGTCAGCGTGAGCGTCACCAGAAAGAGCAGCCATAGATTGCCCGCATAGTGGACGCGCAGCACGTAGATCACGAACCCCAGAATCACCAGGGATTGCAGCGTGGCGAAGAGCATGAAGCCCAGCACATAGCCCAGCGTCAGCTCTGTGCGGCTGAGCGGCGAGACCAGAATGCGCTCCAGCGTCCCCTGGCTGCGCTCGCGCAGGAACGCCACCGAGGCCAGCAGGAAGACGAAGAAGAACGCGAACAGCCCAACAAAGAGGGGCGCCAACGCATCTGTCTGCGTGTATTGCGGGCCGCCGTACAGATAGCTGGTATGCAGCGTGATCGGCGCCGCGCTGGGATCACTCGGCGCGCCTGCGGGCTGGTTGAGCGACGCCAGCGCGAACGTCACCAGTGTCCTGGCCTGCGCCGCCGCCGGGGGATTCGAGCCATCCAGCCGCAGGGTGACGCTGGGCTGCGTTCCAGTCGAGCTTGCGGATACGAAGTCGGGCGGGAAGATCAGCGCGGCGTTGGCGTCGCCCGATTTGAGCTTGGCGTCCACCTGATCGGCGTCGATATAGATGACCTGCACGCCCCTGGCTTTCGCCAGCCCCTTCGAGATGGCCTGCTGGATGATGTCGTGGCCCAGCCCTGGCGGCGGCACGACCGCCAACGTCAGGCTATTCGAGCCGCTGCTGCCCAGCACGAAGTTGAGCAGCGTCATGATGAAGAGCGGCGCGATGAAGAGCAGCGCCAGGGTACGCTTGTCGCGCACGAACTGCCGCACGATGCGAATGGCCAGCGCCAGGGTGCGCCGAATCGAAGCAAACATGGGTGGCAAACCTCCTCCAACTGCTCCAGCGGCTACTGCTGCGCCAGCGGACGCGCGGTGGTCGCCGCGTCAGCGGCGTCAGCGGCGCCAGCGGACTCATCGCGGTGGGCGTAATAGAGGAAGGCGTGGTCGAAGTCTGGCTGACCGGAAGCGGCCAGCAGCGCGGCGGGCGTATCGAGCGCGATCAGCTTGCCGAAGCGCAGCAGCGCCAGCCGATGGCAGCGCGTCGCCTCCTCCAGCGTGTGGGTGGAGACCAGGATGGTCACGCCTTGCTGGTTGAGCCGTGCGAAGTAGTCCCAGAACTCCAGCCGCAGCTCCGGATCGATGCCGACGGTCGGCTCATCCAGAAACAGCACACGCGGCTGATGGATCAGCGCCGCCGCCAGCGAGACGCGCTGGCGCATGCCGCCGCTCAGCACGCCGACGGCGACGCCGCGCCTGTCGGCAAGGTCCACCAGCGCCAGCGTCTCGCTGATGCGTTGGGCGAGGCGCTTGCCGCGCAGACCATAGAGCGCGCCGAAGAAGGCCAGGTTCTCCTGCACGCTGAGGTCGGAGTAGAGCACGCTGGCCTGCGACATATACCCCACCTGGGTCGATACGCCGCGATTGGGCATGCGGTGGCCCAGCAGCAGCGCCTCGCCCGCAGTGGGCGCCGCGATGCCCAGCAGCGTGCGGATCAGCGTCGTCTTGCCGGAGCCATTCGGGCCGATCAGCCCGAACGTCTCGCCCGCGTTGACCTCCATCGAGACATCGTCGAGCGCGCGAGTCTTGCCAAAGACCTTGACGAGATGGCGTACCGTCACCAGCGCGTCGCCCTGCGGAGGCTGCGCCGTCTCCGCCGAAGTTGATTCCACCATCAGATCAGCCTCCTGACTGCGTATCGGTCGCATCGCCCTCTGCGCGCTCCGGTCGCTCCGAACGCGCGAGGATGCCCTCCAGCAGCGTGTCCACCGCTCCGGCGAGGTACGGCTCCGGCGGCAGCCCGACCATCCCCACCACGATCACATTGGATGCGAAGAGTTGCCCGACGGTCAGCGAGTCGTGCGGGCGCAGCTCGCCAGCGGCCACCCGCGATTGCAGGTAGCGCGCCAGCATGGCCAGCCCCTGCTCGCGCGCCAGCAGGCCCATCCCCAGCATTTCGGGCCGCCAGACCAGCTCGCGCAGCAGCAGGCGCACGAGCGCACGGCGCTGCTGGATGAAGGCGTAGATGCGCGTGGAGAGCAGCAACAACGTCGCGCGCGCGGGTTGGTCGGGCGGGGTGGCGAGCAGCTCGATGAGCATCGGCAGCGGGCCGTGCCGCTCGATGATGGCCGCCAGCAGCGCTTCTTTGGTCGGGAAGTAGTGGTAGAGCAGCCCCTGCGCCACGCCCGCCGCATGCGCGATGTCGGCCACGCGCGTCGCCTCGAAGCCATGCTCGCTGAACAGGTCCAACGCGGCATCGATCAACTGCGCGCGGCGCTGCTCAGCCTGCCGCTGGCGCTTCGAAACCACATCAGCCATATCCAGCCTCATTGACTGAACATTCATTCAATCTATGAGAGAGAGTATACGGATGCGCGGGCAAGCTGTCAAGGGTCTGCAGGGCGGCTGATGGTCGTATGTGGCGAGGGGCGGCGCGCGCGGCTGTGGTACAATCCGGCGTGAGGCGTCCAGCGCAGATGGGATGCGGCATGTAGACGCCGCGCAGAAGCTCTCCACCAGCGCTCGCGAGATGACTCGAAAGGATTGGGGCGCCGCCATGCAGGCCATGCAGAGCGAACGCCGACGCATCGCCGTCCTCGGCAGCACCGGCTCGATCGGTCGCCAGACGCTCGATGTCGTGCGCGCGTATCCCGACCGCTTCGAGGTGGTCGCGCTGGCCGCGCGCAGCAATGTCGCGCTGCTGGCCGAGCAGGCGCGCGAGTTTCATCCCCAGGTGGTCGTCTGCACCAGCGACACGCCAGAAACGCAGCGCCAACTCGACAGCGCCATCCCCGGCTGCCTGCGCGGCGTGGAGGGATTGACCACCGCCGCCACGCATCCCGATGTGCAGATGGTGGTCGCCGCGACCTCCGGCCTGGTGGGCGTGCCACCCACGCTGGCGGCCATACGCGCGGGCAAGACCATCGCGCTGGCCAACAAAGAGACGCTGGTGATGGCGGGACATCAGGTGATGGCCGAGGCGCGCAGCCGTGGCGTCGAGATTTTGCCGGTGGATAGCGAGCACAACGCGCTGTGGCAATGCCTGCGCGGCGAGCGCGCCAGCGAAGTGCGCCGCCTGCTCATCACCGCCTCGGGTGGCCCTTTTCGCCAACGCACGCTGGACGAGATGCGCGAGATGACTCCAGAGCAGGCGCTCGCTCACCCCACCTGGCGCATGGGGCCGAAAGTGACCATCGACTCCGCCACGCTGATGAACAAAGGGCTGGAGGTCATCGAGGCGCACTGGCTCTACGACATGCCCTACGATAAGATCAGCGTGGTCGTGCAGCCGCAGAGCATCATCCACTCGATGGTGGAGTACGTGGACGACTCGATCAAGATGCAGGCCAGCATCCCCAGCATGCGGCTGCCCATCCAGTACGCGCTGAGCTATCCCGACCGGCTGGAGCGCGAGGGAACGGCGCTGGCCCAGCCCTTGCGCTGGAGCCAGATCAAACAGCTCGAGTTCGACGACGCCGACTTTGAGCGTTTCCCCTGCCTGCGCCTGGCGTATGAGGCGGGGCGCGCGGGCGGCTCGGCTCCGGCGGCGCTGGTCGGCGCCGATGAGACGGCAGTAGACATGTTCCTGAGCGGCGCCATCCGCTTCACCGACATCGCGATTGTGGTGGAGCGCACACTGGAGCGGCACAACATCATCGCCGATCCGGACGTAGAAGCTGTACAAGCGGTCTCCACCTGGGCGCAGGAGGAAGCCGCGCGCATCGCCGAAGAGCTGCGCGGCTCGCCCGCCTCGCTCGTGCGAACAAATGATTAACGCCAATTGACGTTTGCCGCGTTGGAAATTGATGGAGTGAAGGCGGAGTCAAGAACCCCACGGCTGAAGCCGGGGGCTTGCAGCTAACCCGTGAGGGTTGCCGCCGTAGGCTGCTTGACGACAGCCCATTCTTTTCTGCTGATGTTGATGGCGGCGTTGTAGTCCGCATTCACAGTGAAGCCACATCGCTGGCAGAGGAACTCCGCTTGAGACTTCCGGTTCGCCTTCTCACAATGGCCGCATGCCGAACAGGTGCGACTGGTGTTTCTGGGGTCAACCAGGTGCACTGGCACACCGGTCCACGTTGCCTTGTAGGTGACGAACTGGCGCAGTTGGTAAAAGGCCCAGGAATGCCGCTCATAGCGATGTTCGTGTCGAACCGTGACCCGTTCTCTGATACCCGTCAGGTCTTCGAGCGCGAGTGCCTTGCACGATACGGCGGCTTTCTTCACCAGGGTCTTCGAGATGCAGTGATTCACATCACGTTGGAAGCGGCGTTCCTTGCCCGCGTTCTGGCGCAGGCGACGCTTGGCGCTCTTGGTTCCCACCTTTTGGAGTCGTTGGCGGCGCAGATGGGAGCGCGCGCGCACGGTGTGAACCATCGCACCGCTGAACGTCTGCCCATCGCTATCAGTCGCGAGATTGACGATGCCCAGATCAACACCCAACGTGCCGCCATCGGGCACTGGCAATGCGGAGGCCTCGCGGCTCTGGGTGACATGCAAGTAATAGACGCCGCGTCGCCAGACCAGTTCAGCGCCGCCCACCTGCCAATTGGGGCCAACGAGCATCTCCTGCTGACGAGCGCCCAACAGCAGACGACAGACGACACGTCCATCCACGGTGTTAAGCGACACGCGAGCAAGACTCATCAGGCGATAGGTGCGCGCGTCGTAGCGAATGCTCCCACGAGGCCCGAACTGCGGACAGGTCTCACGGTGTTTGACTTTGCTCGCCGTGATGGCCTCGACCGCCTTGGCTCTGGCGCAGCACGCCAGTTGCGCCCCCAGCCCAAACCGCCTACGCGTCTCACCATACACCCGATGATGGGCGGTGTTGGTATTCGTTATGCCCTCATCCCAGCACACAAGCGCCACCCACGAAGCAGCAGCATTGAAAGCCTGTTGAGTCGCAGCCAGTGCGGTCTCATGAGCGTCAATGTCGAGCTTGATGCAGATGGTGCGGGTGAGTATTTTGTTCATAATGTAGCTAGTCTGCCACAAGCAGGCAGAAACGGAAAGGGGGAGCGGCGCTTCCTCCCCATGCCTGAAGGCAGGGGTCTCCGTGCCGCAATCCGATGAGCATCCCCTGGTATGACTATCTGGTGGCCATTCCAGTATTCGCGCTGCTCGTGCTGGTGCATGAGTTCGGTCACTTCATCACCGCCAAGTGGGCGGGCATTCGTGTGGATGAGTTCGCGATTGGCTTCCCGCCACGGCTGCTCAGCTTCACGCGCGGCGAGACGACCTACTCCATCAACGCGCTGCCCATCGGCGGCTATGTGCGCATGCCCGGCGAGAATGGCGAGACGACCAACGAGGCTGGAGCCTATGACCCGCGCGCCTTCGCCTCCAAGCCCGCTGGCAAGCGGCTGATCGTGCTGCTGGCCGGCGTGACGATGAACATGCTACTGGCCATCATCTTCTTCACCGCCGCCGAGGCCGTCGGGCAGGTGCAGTTGCGCCCCACCATCGACGCCGTCACGGCTGGCTCGCCCGCCGCCGCCGCCGGACTCGTCACAGGCGACACGTTCCTCAGCGTGGATGGCCACACTGTCAAATACTTCTCCGATGTGCAGAATCTGACCGGCGCAGCGGTGGCCCACGAGTTGAAGATCGACCCCAACGCGACCAGCGTGGCGATCCCCGTGGTGGTGCGCGACCCCAGTGGCGCCGTGCGCGACCTGACCGTCGACGCGCGCACCAAGCCGGGGCCAGGGCAAGGCTCGATGGGCGTCGAGGCCGACCAGACCAATCCCTATCACCTCTCGGCGCCGCTGTGGCAGGCGCCCGCGCTGGGCGTGCAGGACATCGGCAAGGTCATCGCGGCCACCGTCACGGGCATCCAGCAGATCGTGGCGGGCATCTTGCCGCTGAGTAAGGGCGTGCAGGGGCCGGTGGGCATCGTCAGCGACACGGCGCTGGTGACGGCGGCGATTCCCTTCGCGGGGTGGTACTACCTGCTCTTCCTGGTCGGCGCGCTCAACCTGAGCCTCGCCATCATGAACCTGCTGCCCATCCCCGCGCTGGATGGTGGCCGCGTGCTGCTCGTGCTGATCGAGGTGCTGCGACGCGGCAAGCGACTCAGTCCGGAGCGCGAGGGGCTGGTCAATCTGATCGGCATGGCAGCGCTCTTGCTGCTCGTCGTGGTGATCACGTTCAACGACATCAGCGCGTTGTTCGTGGGCCATTAGCCCGCCGCTGGCGCGACGTTGGGCCGCCAGTCGCACTCGCGTGCGCAAGATCGATACACGGGCGCATGTGCGGCAGCGCGCGGCGCGTTACAATCAAAGATGGGGCGACGTGGCCCGCAGCGCAACGTTGACAACGACTGCTGATGTGGGCGAACGCTCGCAACGCTCAGTACGCTACTGCTACGATACAGGGGCGCCGGAGACACAGATGCGAAGAAAAACGCGACAAATTCATGTAGGGAATGTGCTCATCGGCGGCGATGCGCCAATCGCCGTGCAGTCTATGACCACGATGTACACGCGCGATGTCGAGGCCTCGGTAGCGCAGATCATCCGCCTGGAAGAGGTCGGCTGCGAGTTGGTGCGCGTGGCCGTGCCAGAGAAGCTCGACGCGCTGGCCCTCGGCGAGATCAAGCGCCGCATCCACATCCCACTGATCGCCGACATCCACTACCAGACTGATCTGGCGCTGATCGCCATCGAGCAAGGCGTGGACGCGGTGCGCATCAACCCCGGCAACCTGCTGCCCGATAAGGGAACTGGTAAGCAGTTCGACTCCTTCCGCAAGATCGTGGAGGCGGCCAAGCGCGCCGACGTGGCGATGCGTATCGGCGTCAACTCCGGCTCCATCGACGCGCTGGAGCGCGGCCCTGCGATGCGCAAGGTCAGCATGAAGCGACGCGACGATGGCACGCTGGTGGTCAGCGACCCCGCCGAGGAGCGTCGCCAGGAGCGTGAGGCGCTGACCGAGCGCATGGTGGCCAAGGCGCTGGAGTACTGCGGCTGGGCCGACAGCCTGGACTACCGCAACTACAAGGTCTCGCTCAAGAGTTCCAATGTGCTGACGGCGGTGGAGGCATACCGCAAGTTCTCGGCGGCCAGCGACGTGCCGCTGCACCTGGGCATCACCGAGGCGGGTACGCTGGTGACGGGCGCGGTCAAGTCGAGCATCGGCTTCGCGCTGCTGCTGGCCGATGGCATCGGCGACACTATTCGCGTCTCGCTGACCGCCGAGCCAGAGGAAGAGATTCCGGTGGCGTATGAGATTCTGCGCTCGCTCGACCTGCGCCAGCGCGGAGTCACCTTCGTCTCCTGCCCGTCGTGCGGGCGTGTCGAGATCGACGTGATGACCATCGCCAATGAGGTCGAGAAGCGGCTGACCAAGGTGCAGACGCCGATTCAGGTGGCTGTGATGGGCTGTGTGGTGAATGGCCCGGGCGAGTCGCAGGACGCCGACATCGGCCTCTCCGGCGGGCGCGGCAAGGGCGTGATCTATAAGAAGGGCCAGTACTTCAAGACGGTGCCAGAAGATCAATTCCTGGACGCCGTGCTGAAGGAAGTAGCTGCCATCCTGCCGGAGCACGAGGCGCGGCTGGTCTACTCCGCCGAAGAGGATCATGGCCCCATCAGCGCAGGCCGCACCCGCAAGGCGGGCATCCCGGCTAGGACGGCGGAAGCGATGGCCGCCGCCAGCGCCTCGCCCAAGAACCACGGCATCCCGCTGAACGTGGTCGCGCCGCCAGAGGATGACGGCGAAGCGAAGTAGACGGCCCCTCCCCAACCCCTCCCCCGCTGCGGCGGGAGAGGGGCTTTCTGTCTCCGATTGGTCGCGGCGCGCGGGTAGGATGTCGCGGCCTTGAATGGCCGACGCACGCGACGATGGGCATAAATGCCCCGCTTGCGCCGCCGCAGGCGGGCGCGCCTCTGCGACTTTCAAGCCGTCGTCCCGTGCTCCGGCCTTTGAAGGCCGAGAGCGGCCCCATTCCTCCTTTCCGCTGGTCGGGGAAGGAGTCTTTGCGTGATATGCTAGCGGATGCAGAACGATGCATGACGATACATGAACACCGCGCAGAGAACTCGATGGGCGAGACAGAGAAGGAGAACGGCGATGTTCTTTCGGCTCGACGATGAGCAACGTGAGATTCAGGGGCTGGCGCGCAAATTCGCGCAGAATGAGATCGCCCCGCACGCCGACGCCTGGGATGAAGAACATCATTTCCCACGCGAGGTGTTGCAGCCGATGGCCGAGCTGGGGCTGGCCGGGATGCTCACGCCAGAGCAGTATGGCGGCATGGCGCTGTCCCGCCTGACCGGCGCGCTGATCTACGAGCAGATCGCGCAGGCCGACATGGCCACTGCGGTATGGCTCTCTGTCCACAACATGGTCGCCGGGCTGATCGCCAAATTTGGCGACGATGAGCAGCGTCAGCGCTGGCTGCCGCGCCTGGCCAGCGGCGATGCGCTGGGAGCGTTCTCGCTCAGCGAGGCGCATGCCGGCTCCGACGCCACCGCCATCCGCGCCACCGCGCGCCGCGAGGGCGACGACTATGTGCTGAACGGCTCGAAATACTGGGTGACCAACGCTGGCCAGGCCGACATCTACGCCGTGATGCTGCGCACCGACGCCGAAGCTGGCTCACGCGGCATCTCGACCTTCATCGTAGAACGTGACACAGTAGGCTTTTCTATCGGCAAACTGGAGCGTAAGATGGGGCTGCGCTCCAGCCCAACGGGCGAACTGATCTTCGAGAATTGCCGTATCCCGGCCGCCAATCGCCTCAGCGCAGAGGGTGACGGCATCAAGATCGCCCTCTCGTCGCTGGATGGCGGGCGCGTCAACATTGGCTCCATCGCGGTCGGCGTGGCGCAGGCGGCGCTCGACGTGGCCACGCGCTACGCAGGCGAGCGGCAGGCATTCGGGAAGCCGCTCGGCGCCTTCGAGGGTATCCAGTTCATGCTGGCCGACATGGCGATGAAGACGCAGGCATCGCGGCTGCTGGTCTACGAAGCCGCCTGGAAGATGGACAATGGCGAGCAATCGGTGACTGCGGCGGCGATGGCCAAGTGTTTCGCCACCGACAGCGCGATGGCTGTCACCACCGACGCGGTACAGGCGCTGGGCGGAGCGGGTTATGTGAGCGACTGGCCCGTGGAGCGCTACATGCGCGACGCCAAGGTCGGGCAAATCTTCGAAGGCGCCAACCAGATTCAGCGCATCGTGATCGCGCGCGGCCTGCTGGGCGAGATCGCATCGCAGTAGCGCGCCCAACCACCGCAGCGGTACGCGGCAGTAGTTGGGAGTGAGCGCGGGCGCGACGAGGAGTATACTGGACGCGGGAGAGCTGCGGGCGCTCTTCCCATGCGGAGGGATGGCACGCTATGTCTGTATCTCAGGATGGAATTGGCTCAGCGACGAATCTGCCAGAACCCAACGGCCGCGGCGCCGAAACGGAGCGGCTGCAACGTCGCAATCGCCAGCTCGAAGAGCAGATTCAGGCGCTAACCCTCGTCCTGCAGGGCGTTGCCAATACGCTGAGCGCGGAGATTGATCTGCGCCCGCTGCTGCGGCGCATCGTGCTGGTCGCCATGCGGCTGACGGGCGCCAGTGTCGGCGCGGCCTACGTGCTGGATACCGCCAACGACACGCTGGTGGCGCAGGCGCTCGAAAACACCGAGACCGCCGCCACGAGCAACATCTTCAGCCCGCTCGCCAGCTTCGATCCCGCGCAGTCGTGGGTCTACGGGCCTGAGGATGAGAACACCAACGACCTGCGCCCGCGTGTCGGCGCGACGGAGGGCGTGGTGGGACATGTGGCGCAATCCGGTGAGCTGACGCTGATCGTCAACCCGGAGGATGACCCACGCTTCTCGCCGGAGCAGATCGCCAGCGACATCGCCGTGCTCGGCCAGCCCGTCGGCTCGATGTTGACCACGCCGATGATCTTCAAGGGGGCTATCACGGGCGCGCTGCAACTGGCCAAGGCGCCCGGCGATGGCGTGTTCGACGCCTGGAGTCTCGACCTGATGCGCACGCTGGCGGCGCAGGGCGCGGTAGCCGTGGCCAACGCGCAGATGTATCGGCGCGTGCGCAACGAGCGCGACCGCATCATCCAGACGCAGGAGGACGAGCGCAAGCGGCTGGGCCGCGAGCTGCACGATGGCCCGGCCCAGAAGCTGGCGCAGATCGTCATGTCGCTGGAGTTCGTCGGGCAGCTCATTAACGCGGGCGAGTCGGCGCGCGCCATCGAGGAGATTGGCCAGACGCGCGACAACGCGACTGACGCGACGCATGAGATACGCAATCTGCTCTTCGATCTGCGGCCGCTCGTGCTGGACGCCGAGCATGGCGGGCTGATCGCGGCGCTGCGCCACTTCACCGAGCGCTTCCGCAAGGGGCCAGGGCCGAAGGTCAAGCTCACGGCGGACTACCCGGAGCGGCTCTCGCACAATGTCGAGTTGACGACGTTCGCCATCGTGCAGGAGGCGGTCAACAACGCGCTCAAGCATGCCGAAGCCAGGCACTGCTGGATCGACATCCGCGAGGCGGAGGACAAGCTGATCGCCACCGTACGCGACGACGGCAAAGGCTTCGATCCGGACACGGTGCGCGAGGAGTACGAGACACGCGGGAGCTGGGGCATGCTGAGCATGTCGGAGCGCGCCACGCTGATCGATGCGACCATCTCCATCGCCTCCAAACCTGATCGTGGCGCCATCGTCACGCTCACCGCGCCGCGCATCCCGCGCGAGGGATAAGGGTGGGGCGCTCTCGGCCATCAATGGCCGGAGCACACGGGCGCGGCTTGAAAGCTGCAAAACGCTCACCTGCGGCGTCGGTCAATTGGCATTTATGCCATCGTCCGCGCTGTGCGTCGGCCATTGATGGCCGCGACCCCTCGTCTGCACGAGCCGTGACAATCGGCAAGCGGCTTGACACCAGGCGCGCACAGCGCTAAAATCAGATGGCTGTGTTTGAAAACAGACAACATCTGCGCGCCAGCCTCGCATCCCCATCGTTCAGCCCCAGCGTGCGCTTGTGGCGCGGCTCCAGGCGACGAGCGGGCAGATGCGAGCGCTGGCGTCGCATGGTCGCAACGGTCGTAATGGTCGCAGGAGACGCATCATCATGTACGCAGTGATCGAGACGGGGGGCAAGCAATATCGCGTCAGCCCCGGTCAGACCGTCGAAGTGGAGCTGCTACCCGCCGAGCCGGGGGCCACGGTCACGCTCGATCGGGTGCTGCTCGTCTCCGCCGATGACGGCACTACGGTGGGCCAGCCGGTCGTTCCCGGTGGCGCTGTCGTCGCAACGGTCATCGGTGAGGGGCGCGGCAAGAAGGTCATTGTCTTCAAGTACAAGTCCAAGAAGCGCTACCGCCGCACCACTGGCCACCGCCAGGATTACACCTACCTGACCGTGACCGACATCCAGGCCAAGGGCGAGAGCCTCGTGCAGGATGACGAGCGCAAGCGCTTCGAGCGCCAGGCGGCCCGCGCAGTAAACCGCTACGAGAAGAAGCTGCTGGCGGCCTTCGATGCGCTCATCAGCTCGATCATCGCCGAGACGGGTGTCTCCGCCGACGATATCGACGTGGTCGATGTCGAGGACGAGGAGCCAGAGGCTGAGGCCCCCAAGGCCAGCGCCAAGACGGCGAAGACCGCCAGGGCTGAGGCTCCCAAGGCTGAGGCTCCCAAGGCTGAAGCAGCCAAGGCCGAAGCAGCCAAGGCCGAGACGCCCAAGGCCGAGACGCCCAAGGCGACTGAGAAGAGCACCGCTGAGAAGCCTGAGAAGAACGACACCAAGGGCGATGCCAAGGGCGATACTAAGTAGGGTTGCGACGATCAGCGCGACCGATCCGGCGCGGCCCTGGCTCGACAGGCGCGCCCACAGGGAAGGACGAACCGCGAAATGGCTCATAAAAAGGGCGTTGGCAGTTCGCGTAATGGGCGCGACAGCAAGCCAAAGATGCTCGGCGTCAAGCGATTTGACGGCCAGCTCGTGCGCGCCGGATCCATCATCGTGCGGCAGCGCGGGACGCAGTTCAACCCCGGCCTGAATGTTGGCTGCGGGCGCGACTATACCCTCTTCGCGCTGATCGATGGCACGGTCAAGTTCGAGTGGGATACCCGCACCAAGAAGCGCGTCTCCGTGCGACCGCTGCCTGCCAAGGTTGAAAAGGCCAAGGCCGCCGCTGAGGCGCCCGCCGCCGCCACCGCTTGATCTCACGCCGCCAACGGCTCAGCGAGCCCACAGGCGCGCCACAGGGGCAGAGAGCGCTTGCTTTCTGCCCCTGCTCGTTGCCAGAACCTCGCCCCTCAGCCCCCTCTCCCGCGAGGAGAGGGGGAATCCGGAAGGTCCCCTCTCCCTGTGGGAGAGGGGTTGGGGGTGAGGTCGCGCCAGTCCGCTTTCGTTGCGGGCGCGCGCTGGCGCGTGGTATAGTCCGTGCGACTGAGCCGTCAGTTCCCCTGCTTCTGGTCGCCTGCTCCGCAGCGTCCGCTGCCAGGGATTGAATCGTTATCTCAGGAGAGGAAGGCCAGCATGCCGCTGCGCCTCAAGGCAGCCGGTAAAACCGATATCGGCCTTCAGCGTGAGCAGAACGAAGACGCGCTCTACGTCAAGATCGTTGACGAAAGGCATCCGAACAGCGGTGTCTTCATCGTCTCCGACGGCATGGGCGGCTACCACGCGGGCGAGGTCGCCAGCCAGCTCGCCGTCGAGACGATCAGCGACGAGCTGATGCGCCTCTTCACCAATGCCAGCGACCAGACGACGGTGAAACTGGACAAGGGCCACTCGCGCAAGCGCAGCAAGAGCAACAAGCGCGACGCCGCCAAGACTCGCCCCCTCAGTGAAACCGCTGATTCGTCCGCATCGTCCGCATCGTCCGCATCGTCCGCATCGTCCGAAACCGCCAGCGCCGAGATCGAGTCACCCGCCGCCGAGCGCGACGCCGGAGCGGCCAGCGAGGCCGAGGCGAGCGAGACGCCTGCCAGCGAGAGCGACGAAAGCTCCGAGGACGAGGCCGGAGCCACCCGCCATCTGCTGGAGACCGTGGTGCGCAGGCACTTCGGCGATAAACTCCAGGCGGCGGTCGAACACAGCAGCCAGGCGATTGTGGACTACGGCGCGGAGCATCGCGAGGCGCGCGGCATGGGCGCCACCGTGACGGCTGCGCTGGTCATGGACGGCCAGGCGTTCATCGCCAATGTCGGAGACAGCCGCACCTATCTGCTGCGCGACGGCAAGCTGCAGCGTGTCACGCGCGATCACTCGCTGGTGGCGCGGCTGGTCGAGGCAGGCCAGATCGAGCCAGACGAGGTCTATGATCATCCCAGCCGCAACCTCATCTATCGTTCGCTGGGCGCGGGCCACGCCGAGGTCGATGTAGACATCTTCGACGAGCGCCTGCAAGCGGGCGACGCACTGCTACTCTGCTCCGATGGCCTCTGGGAGATGGTGCGCGATCCGCAACTCCAGAAGATCATCGCCGAGAGCGACGACGTGGAGAAGACCTGCGAGACGCTCATCAAGGTGGCCAACGAAAACGGTGGTGAGGACAACATCACCGCAGTGCTCGTGCGCTGTGTGGAGGCGTAGGAGCGGCAGCCAATGAACCTTGCGCCGGGAACGACGCTGGCTGGTCGGTATCGCGTCATCCGACTGCTCGGCGAGGGTGGCATGGGCGGGGTCTACCTCGTTCAGGAGCTTGCGACAGGCGAGCGCTGGGCCATGAAGGAAGCGCTCGCCGATCCCACCGCCACGCCGGAGGATCAGGCGTGGGCGCGCGAACACTTTGATCAGGAAGTGGCGCTCATGAAGCAGCTACGCCCGGTCGCGGCGCAGGCGGGCATCCCTACTCATCACGATGACTTCACCTGGCAGGGACCCCGCTATCTCGTGATGGAGTACATCCCCGGCGATACCCTCGAAGCGCGCATCGACGCCGCCAAGGCGCCGCTGCCAGAGCGCGATGTGCTGCGCTGGATGCTGGATGTCTGCCACGCGATGGAGACACTGCACCGCCAGCGCCCGCCGATCATCCTGCGCGACCTGAAGCCGGGCAACGTCATGTTGCCCCCCTCTGGCCCCGCTCGCGTGATTGACTTTGGCATCGCGCGGACGTACAAAGTCGGGCAGTTCAGCAATACCGAGAACCTGGGTACGCTGGCCTACGCCTCGCCAGAGCATCATGGCCAGGGGCAGACCGACGCGCGGTCCGACATCTACAGCCTCGGCGCGACGATGTATCACGCGCTGACTGGCCATGAGCCGCAGCCATTCGAGGCGCCAGGCGCGGGCGCGCTGCTACGCTGGAACCGCGCCATCACCCCGCAAACCGAGGCGATTGTCGTGCGCGCCATGCAGCTCGACCCTGAGCAGCGCTATCAGTCCGCCCGCGAGATGGCCACCGCGCTTGAGGAGCGCATCGCCGCGCTGACGCCACGACCGCGCCTGAGCGCCACGACCGCGCGCCAGCCCGTCGCCACGCGCCCGGTCTCACCCACGGCGACGAAGGCGCCACGTCCCGCGCGAACCGCCGCCGCGACAGCCAGCGCGGCAGGGCCAGTCTGCCCACGCTGCGGGAAGCGCAATCGCGCGGGGGCGCGGTTTTGCGCGCACGACGGCGCCCCGCTGACACCCGCCGCCGTGCGACGCCAGGCGCCGCAGGCCGCGCCGCCCACCAATGTCATCGCCACGACCGCGACGACGCATGCGCTGCGCGCGACCGAGGCGTTCACGCGCGGACGCTACCATCAGGCCATCCAGCAGGGGCAGGCCGCGCTCGCCGAGGGCCACACCACCGTCGATCTGCTCCTGACGCTGGCACGGTCGTATCAGCAGGTCGGCCGCCCTTTGGAGGCGGCAGAGGCGTTCGAGCGCGCCGCCGAGACACGCCCAGAGGCCGCCGCGCTGATCGCCGCCGCGCAGGCATGGCGCGCGGTGGGGCGCCTGAGCGAGGCGCAGGTCGATCTGGCGAAGGCGCGTCAACTGGCCCCCGACGACGCCGAAGCGAGCTATCTGCTCGGCGCGGTCAATCTGGAGTTGGGGCACCTGGCGCAGGCCGAGGGCGATCTGCGCGATACCCTGCGACTGGCGCCCGATGCCACGCCGCAGGCGACGCAGGCGCTGGTCGCGCTGGGGCGCATCCAGACGGAGCGCGGCCAGCTCGACGAGGCGGTGGAGTCGCTGCGCAAGGCCATCGCCGCTGATCCGACATCGGGCGAGGCGCACTGGCGGCTGGGCCGCGCCCTGCTGGCGCAGCGCCATTTCTCCGAAGCCATCCGCGAGCTGGAGGAATCGACGCGCCTCGATGCACAGTCCGCCGACGCGCATGCGACGCTGGGCATGGCGTACCATGCCACGGGACGCCGCCAGCGCGCCCGCGATGAGCTACGCGAGGCGCTGCGGCTCGCGCCCCATCACGCCGAAGCGCAGCGATTGCTCAAGGGCCTGTGATACCCTGTGAGGGCGCTTTTCGAGACGGGAGCGTATCGCAGGTCAATTGCAATCCTGGCGAAGTTCGGTCGCATCACTCCTGAGCGCAACTGTTGGCAGGGGTCATGCGTAATCAATCATCCAGTGTCATCACGACCAACGGTGGTCTCATTGGGACGGTCATATCTCCGCCCCAGCCAATAGATGGATTGAGGAGGGGCGGATGCGGTGTAGCCGATGTGGGGCCATACTGAGAGAGAACGCGCGATTCTGCAATAACTGCGGGATGATCCAGCCGCAGACGCCCCAACAGGGATCGGACGCGCTCTTCATTGATACCGCCGAGCAGCCAGGACGTATCAAGCGCCCCTCGCGCCCGCTGCGGCCCAACGCCGCGAGCGGCCCTGGCTTCGCTGCGCCCCCCACCGAGCCACACGGAACCCCACCGGGCCGCGCGACGATCCTGCTGAACAACACCCACACCGCGCCGCCGACGGGCGCGCTGGGTGGGCCACCCGATCTGCTCGACGTCATCAGCTCGACCCCGACCAATGAGTATGCCGTTATCACGCCCACCAGCGGCAGTTATCCGACCAACGCCGCCAGCGGGCCGCCACCCTGGCCGCTGCCCGCTGGCGATACGCTGGAGGGGCGCTTCCGCGTGGAGTCGGTCGTCTCTGCCTCGCCCGATGTCCCCGGCGCCGAGAATCTGTACCACGTCTTCGATCTCCTGGGCTACGAGCGTTGCTGGTCCTGCGGAACACAGCACGGCGCGGCTGGCGTGGGCGAACGCTTCTGCCCGCAGTGCGGCGCCGATATGATCGGCCATGAGCTGCTGATGACCGAGCAGCGTGTGGAGACCGAGCACGACACGCTGCCGGAGATGCCCATCGCACCAGATGAAGCCGAGGCGGCGCAACGCGGGCGCGTCTTCGTGCGGGCTGGGCGACGCTACCGCGTGTCCGAGATCGAACGCGAGGGAATGCGCTTCCCCGCTGGGCCACACGTCACCATCGTCGGCCAGTCGCATGTGGGGCTGACCCGCGCGGGTGAGACGAATGAAGATAGCTTTGGCTCGCTGGCGCTCAATCTGGCGCACGATTCGCGCCGCCAGCCGCTCGCCATCGTCATCGTCGCCGATGGGCTGGGCGGGCATGCCAGCGGCCAGGACGCCAGCCGCATCGCCGTGCGCATCTTCATCGAGAAGCTGACCAACTCGCTCGCCATCCCGATGATGGCGCCGCTCGGCTCGTCGTTGCCGCCGGATGAAGCGGTGGAGGCGGCGCTGGTGGCGGCAGCGCAGGCGGCCAATAGCGCCGTCTATCAGGCCAACATCAACGGCGGGGGCGACATGGGCTCGACGCTGGTGGCGCTGGTGGTCGTCGGTGGGAACGCCTGGATCGCCAACGCCGGGGACAGCCGCGCCTACGTAATGGACGGCGATGCGCTGCGCCGTGTGACCTCCGATCATTCGCTGGTCGAGCAGTTGATCCTCAGCGGCATGCTCAAGCCGGAAGATCGCTACACCTATCCTCAGCGCAATCGCATCTTCCGCAGCCTGGGCAGCGAGCAGGAGGTCGAGCTGGATGTCTTTACGCAGAAGCTGAAGCCGGGCATGCGGCTGCTGCTCTGCTCCGATGGGCTGTGGGAGATGGTTCGCGACCCGGAGATCGAGCAGACGCTGCGCACGACGGAGCATCCCTATGCCGCCTGCTCGAAGCTGATCGCCGCTGCGAACGACTACGGCGGCGAGGATAACATCACCGCCGTCATCGTACAGATCGACGCCTGATCGACGCCCGCCCGCTGATCGTCATCGCTGGGCAGGTCGCACAACCCAGCGACGGCGCCAGCGTACACCCCATGAGAGATTGAGCGCGAACCCTGACGCCGCGTGTGGCGACGACGCCGGGTAGTGACTGGAACGGCGCGCCAGGCGCGGCGAGGAGAGGAGCAGATAATCGATGGCGGGTGAGGTATCCCTGACATGCCAGATGGGGCGTCCGCGGGTGACAACGACCGGCAGCCCACAGTTGTCCTATGCGCTGGTCGAGGCGCGAGCATCGGCGGCGCAGGGCGCGGGCGGCGCGGCGGCGGCGCGCTTGCCGCTGAATCTGGCGCTGGCGCTGGATCACTCTGGCTCGATGCGCGGCGAGAAACTGCGCAGTGTGAAGGAAGCGGTGAAGCTGGTCATCGACCATATGACCGCCCAGGACATCGTCTCTGTGGTGATCTTCGATGACAACGTGCGCGTGGTCGTACCCGCGCAGCCCGTGCGCGACCGCGAGTTGCTCAAAGCCGCTGTGGATGGCATCAAGGATGGCGGCGGCACCTCGATGTCGCTGGGCATGAATGTCGCCATGACGGAGCTACGCAAAAATGCCTCGCCGCATCTGGTCAACCGCATGATCCTGCTGACCGATGGCGCGACCTATGGCGACGCCGACCGCTGCCGCCGCATCGCCGATGACGCCGGCGCCTCTGGCATCGGCATTTATCCCCTGGGCATCGGCGCGGACTGGGAAGAGGATCTGCTGGACAACATCGGCCAGCGCAGCAGCGGACTGCCCGCCGAGTTCATCCGTCGGCCAGAGGATGCGCTGGGCATCTTCCAGCATCAGCTCCAGAGCGCGGAATCGGTGGCCGTGCGCAATGCGCAGTTGACGGTGCGCCTGTACACAGGCGTGACCTCGCGGCGTGCGGTGCGCGTGCTGCCGCTCATCTCGGACTTGGGGCCGAGCGTGCTGAGCGACAACCACATCACCGTCAGCCTGGGTGACATCGAGCGCGACACTCCGCAGGCGGTGCTGCTGGAGCTGATGGTGGAGGCCAAGCCCGCCGGGACCTTCCGCATCGCGCAAGCAGACCTGTCATATGAGCTGCCATCGGGCCAGCGCGAGGTGACGCGCACTGATGCCATCGTGACCTACACCACCGACCCCGTGCCAGCCGACGAGTCGAACTCGCAGGTGATGAACTATGCCGAGAAGGCCAACGCGCATCGCCTGGTGACCAAGGTGCTGGACGAGTACAAGTCGAGCGGCAAGGTGACGATTCAGCTCAACCCCAGCGTGACGCGCGTGCTCGACCCGGAGACTCAGCGCCTGCTGAGCCAGCTTCAGGCGGGCGGCGGCCTGAGCGGCGAAGAGATCAAAACGATTGGCTCGAAGACACGTAAGCTGACCCAGCAATTCTAGCCGACACGGAGCCGCGGCCATGCATGGCTGCCGCACGCGACGATGGGCATGAATGCCCTTCGGGGAGCGCGTGGCGCGCTTGTGATATGCTGGCGAGAGATGTGGCGCGACGCGGCCCGCTGAGCGGTCTGCGCCGAACAAGCGACAGGCGGGCGCGACCGACCGGCCAGATGATACGAGGAGAGTCTGATGTCTGTTTATTGTAAGCAGGGACACGAGAACCCCGACGGCTCGATGTTCTGCGACCAGTGCGGCGAGGCGCTGGACGATACCGGTGCAGGCGCCGCCGGCACGGGCGCTGCGCCCGCATCCTACGACGCGACCCCGGCGACTTCGGCCTACGACGCCAGCCCGGCGCCCGCCCCATCGTCCTTCGATGCGGCTCCAGCCGTGGCGGCGCCTGCCGCGCCACTCGCGCCTGCGGCGACCGTCGCGCGTCTGGTGATCAAAGACGACGGCGCTGAGTTCCAGCTTGCGGGCAAGTCGGAATACCTGGTGGGTCGTGAGGATCCCGTCAGCAACATCTATCCGGATATTGACCTGACACCGCACAAGGGTGAGGAGTATGGCGTCTCGCGCATGCACGCCAAGATCTATGCGCAAGGCTCGCAGTTCCTGATCGAGGATCTGAACAGCACCAACTCCACCTACCTGAATCGCCAAAAGCTCCCCGCCAAGACGCCCACGCCCATCAAAGATGGGGATGAGGTGCGCTTCGGCAAGGTGGAAGCCACCTTTGCCACAGCCTAGAAGCGATGACGGCAGCATACCCCCTTTCTCTGAGCGAAAGAGAGAGGGGGATTGTTGTACACTTGGCAACCGGGCGAGGGCCACTCCCCCTGTCCCCCTCCTTTCGCAGGGAGAGGGGACAGGTTCTGCGATCATGCATCGCTTGCTGAGAGAAGCAGACCTTGTGCGGCGTAGTTCCGTATAGGTTGCGTGGCGCGTCTGCAGAAACCGCCCAGATTGCTGAGCATGCAGTCGGTCTCCGCTTGCCTCGACGTGATACACTATCGCCACAGCCGGACTCGTTCTCAACGAGGCGCCGGAATGTGCGCGGTGTGTTGCGCGCTGCGCCGCGTCTTCGTTCTTTTATCTCCCACGTCCACTGTAGGGGGGACATCGCTCATGGACTCGCGACAGACACACTCCGCGCCTTCCCTCTCCAAGATGGCAGTACGTCGTGTCGGCGGCGTCGTGATGGCCGCTTCGCTGGCGTTGCTCACGCTGGCGGGCTGCGGCACGACCGGCGGAACATCGAGCCAGACGACCGGCAGTAGCTGCCCATCGACCGCGACCCAGAACAGTTGGCAGTTGGTGGCGCCGGGCAAGCTGACCATCATCACCAACTCGCCCTATGCGCCCGCTGAGTTCCCGGATCCCAACAGTCCAACCAAGATCACTGGCTATGACATGGACATCGCCACCGCCATCGCCAAGCAAATGTGCCTGACGCTGGTGATCAACAACACCGAGAACTTCGATTCCATCATTCCGGACATCTCTGGCCCGGCGCTCGGACAGCAGCCGTACGACATGTCGATCTCGTCCTTCACCATCAACTCGGCGCGCCAGGCGAAGGTGGACATGATCCCCTACTTCCAGGCTGGTGAGTCGCTGATCGTGCCGCCAGGCAACCCGGCCAAGCTGACCAGCGATTTCTCGTCCTTCTGCGGCCACACCATAGCCGCGCAGGATGGCACCGTCGAGTTGCAAGAGCTGCAAGACATCAACGGCGGCAACAATGGCACGGGTGATCCGCCCGCCTGCAAGAGCAACCCGATCAAGATCCTGCACTTCGCCGACCAGTCGGTAGTCGTGCAGCAGCTCGTCACGGGCAGCGCCGACGCCAGCTACCAGGACTCCCCGGTGAGCGGCTACTACGTCGCGCAGAACAGTGGCAAGGTCGATCAAGGTCCGGTGACGGTCGCCCTGGCGCCTGAGGGTATCGTCGTCCGCAAGGACAATGCGCCCTTCGAGAACGCAGTGAAGGCCGCGCTGGCCACGATTCGCACCAATGGTGATTACAAGAACATCCTCACGCATTGGGGGCAGATCAGCGGCGCGTATCCGCCGCTGGCGAGCTAGCTCGTCGTACCCGCCAGGTCAATAGTATTCAGTGTCGCGGGCTAACTCCTGCGACAGAGAGACAACCCGGTGAGGCAACTCCCGGGTTGTCTTTCGGATGTGATCTGTCCTAGAGTAGCCCGTCAGAAGCAGCGCAGTCGCTGAGGCGCACGACGAGGAGGTGGTGACCGCTATGAATCCAATTCAATCGTTCCTCAAGAACTACAACGGCGCTGCTGTTTTGAAATTCTGGCATGCTCCGCTCATCATCCAGGGCATCGTCATCACGGTCGTGCTGGCGATTCTGGCGCAACTGACGGGCGCCCTCATCGGACTGCTTCTCTACTTTATGCGACGCGCACGTTTCAAGCCGTTCGAGTGGCTCGCCAATACCTATATCTGGCTCTTCCGCGGCACACCATTGCTCGTACAGATTCTGTTTGTCTATCTGGCTACCAGCTACCTCAATCTTGCGCGGCCATTGCAAGCAGCCGATGTCTTCCCTGCCATCGGTTTCGACCCCTCTGGCTTTTCGGCTGCGCTGCGTCCATTTGTCGCCGGCTTCCTGGCGCTGGCGCTCAACGAAGGCGCCTACATGGCGGAGATTGTGCGCGCGGGCATCGACTCTATCGACTCCGGGCAGATGGAAGCCGCCAAGTCCCTCGGCATGACCTATTGGAAGGGCATGCGGCGTATCGTGCTGCCGCAGGCGATGCGGGTCATCTTGCCTCCTCTCGGCAACGAATTCAACAGCATGCTGAAAAATACCTCGCTGGTTTCGGTCATTTCGTTGTACGATCTGCTTGGCGCGGCGCAAGCCATCGGCAGCCCATCATTCCTCACGCTGGAACTGCTGACCATCGCCTCATTCTGGTATCTGGTCATGACCTCGGTCTGGACGATCATCCAGGCGTCGCTGGAACGACGCTTTAACGCATCGAATCTGGATGTTGGCGGAGGAGGCCAGTCGATCTGGGCGCGCCTGCTGACTCCCGATTCACTCTTCCCCTTCATGCGTCGCGCTCCCGCAGCCGGACGCTAACCGCAACCTGACAGCACCCAGCGAGAGAGAGGGCAGCGACGATGAGCGCAAACGGAACGGCGATGGTGGAGGCGCAGAACGTCCACAAATACTTCCACAACAACGAGGTGCTGCGCGGTGTCAGCATGCGGGTGGTGAAGGGCGAGGTCGTCGTCATCATCGGGCCGAGCGGCTCGGGCAAGACGACCTTCCTGCGCTGCATCAACCACCTGGAGAAGATCAACAAGGGGCGCATCCTGATCGACGGCGAGCCGATGGGCTACCGCGAGGAGGGCGATAAGGTCATCGAGGATTCGGAGAAGAACATCGCCCGCATGCGCTCGGAGATCGGCATGGTCTTCCAGCGCTTCAACCTCTTTCCGCACATGACGGCGCTGCAAAACATCATGGAGGCTCCGTGTCAGGTGAAGGGGACGCCACGCGAGCAGGCCGAGCGGCGCGCGCGCGAGCTGCTGGCGAAGGTGGGACTCTCCGAGAAGGCCGACGCCTACCCCGCGCGGCTCTCTGGTGGGCAGCAGCAACGGGTGGCCATCGCGCGGGCGCTGGCGATGGACCCCAAGCTGATGCTCTTCGACGAGGCGACCTCGGCGCTCGATCCGGAGCTGGTGGGCGAGGTGCTGAAGGTGATGCGCCAGCTCGCCGAGGAGGGCATGACGATGATGGTCGTCACCCACGAGATGAGTTTCGCGCGCGACGTAGCCGACCGCGTTGTCTTCATGGATGGCGGCGTGATCGTGGAAGAGGGCAAGCCAGCCGACATCTTCAGCAACCCGCGCGAGGAGCGCACCCGCAGCTTCCTGCGGAAAGTGCTGGAGGAGTAGCAGGCGAGATCGAGTTGCGTCCCTCCTTTCGTACCAGGCAGCATGGGCGGGTAGGAAGATTTTGGTGGTGAGTCCCACGCTCACCTACGGCTATGGCCACCTACCCGGAGGGGGTCACGGCCTGCGCAATCCCCGCTAGCTCGCTGAGTTCCCGTGCGCGCGTTCGGCGCTGGAGCGCTGCGTGTTCGCCCCGTCTCCCGCAGCCGCCATAGCAAGGAACGCCAGAACATCGCGATTGAAGTCGTCTGCGCGCTCGACGATTGGGATGTGGCCGACACCGGGATAGACGATATGCCGGGCGCCAGTGATGTGGGCCGCGAGATACGCCCCGTTCGCTGGGGGAACCAGCGGATCCAGGTCGCCATGGATGACGAGTGTTGGAGCCGTAATACGATCCAGTGAATCCGCCACATCGTGCGCGAGCGTCGCCGTGAGTTGTCGCATATAGGCGGCAGCGCTCTGCGGGCGGTAGCGGGCAGTTGCCGCGATGCGCTCCAGTTCCTCAGGATGTGCTGCCACAAATTCGCTCGCCATGATGCGACTGTAGGCGCCGACAGCGCGCTCACCGACCTCCACGCCAGGGCTCGGCGTGAGCAGCGCTACAATCTCTGCGGAGGGCTGAACGTGCGTGCGCCCACCCGCGGAGGTGGAGACGAGCACGAGCTGATCGAGCAGGTCGGCGTGGCGCAGAGCAAATTGAAGCGCGGTGAAGCCACCAAGCGAGATGCCGACGACATGCGTACGCGCGATACCCAGCGCTCCCAATAACGCGGCAGCGTCGTCCGCGAGGTCAGCCACGGTATACGGTTCGGCAATCTCGTCGCTGTCGCCAGTATCACGGTAATCCACCGCAATCGTCCGATACGCACGGCCAAAAACCTCAAGTTGCTTTGTCCAGGCCAGTCGCTTCGATCCCAGACCCGTCAGCAGCAGAATGACGCCTTTGGCGTCTGCCACATGCGCAGGCCCTACCTCATCGTAGGCGAGCTTGCGCCCGGCGATCAGCACACTCGATGGCTCCTGCACATGCATGGCTGCCTCACTTTCTGGCTCCGGCCAGCCCCGGACGCTGGCGCCCGTACCGCCTGCTGGCTCCCCGGCGTAGGCGCGCATGATGGCCTGCGACGGCAGGCGCTCCGACGAGCCAGTGTAGAGCGCCTGCGTCTGCGGGATGAGCGCCGAAGCGGATCAGAACTGCGACTGCGTGGCACAGGTACCGATGAAGTCGCCGCTCAGATTCTTGAAATTGTTCGGGATGGTGGTGTCGATGCCATACACGCTGTTATCGCGTGTGGGAACGCGCTGATTGGGCGCCGATCCGTACTTCGCATTGGCGCCGAACAGTCCGCCCAGGTCCACCGTTCCCAGCGAGTTGAACGCTTTGAGCAGGCCAGCGCGCGTCAGATCGCCACTATCCGCCGCCTTCTTCAAGATGGCGTAGGTGACCTTGGCCTCGGCAAAGCCGAACTGGAAGTAGCCGTCGGGCTTCTGGTCCGGAGCGTACTTCTGAACGTCGTCGAGCATCTCCGCCATGCCTGGCTGGCTGCGGTCACCCCAGGTCGCGCCCTGCGCCACCACCCAGACGCTCTTCTCCAGCAGTCCGGTGAACTGGGGGGAGACGCCCAGCAGCCCATTCGCCCAGGCCGGGCTGTTCAGGATCCACTGTGGGAAATAGCCCAACTGGGCGGCGGTGCCAATGATGCCCGCGGCGATGGTCGGCACAGCAGTCAGCACGACGAACTGCGCGCCCGCCTGCTTCATCTTGGTCACCTGCGCCGTGAAGGTGGTATCCGTCAGCTCATAGGTTGCCTGAGCGACATTGCTCAGGTTGCTGTAGCACCCCAGCGCCTCCGTGTAGCCCGTCAGGCCGTCCTGACCATAGGCGTCATCCTGGTAGATAATGCCAACCTTCGGATTGGTGACGCCCTGCGAGGCGGCTGCTTTGATCGCGTACTGCAGACCGTTCTCCACTTGTAGGCGGTAGGGTGTCCCGATCAGAACCATATATTGCTGGCGGGCCAGAATCGAATCCAGCGAGGCGGCTGACACCAGCATCTTATCGCGTTCGGACAGGCCCACAATGGCCTGGGTGGTTGGTGAGCCGAGGCTCTCAGCCAACATCAGCACCTGATTGTGAATCTGGTTGTACATCTGGACCTGGATCTGCGGATTGTACTGCGAATCCTTCTCGATCAGGTTGACCTTGAAGCCGTCAATCCCACCATTGGCGTTGACCGCCTTGAAGTACGTCTCGATGCCCTTGGTGAGCGGGATGCCAATGGGAGCTGCGACCGGCCCTGAGAGCGGCGTCAGAATGCCGAGGTTGATAACCTTGTTGGTCACATCGACTCCAGGCCCTCCGGTGATGCCGCTCCCGCCGCCGGTAGCGCAGGCTGAGAGGAACACACTGAGGGTCGCGATCACGGTGAAGAAGGTCAAGGTGCGGCGGCGCGCCCGACGCGCCAAATGAGTCGCCATGCATTTCCCCTCTCGAAGATAGCTACAGATGATGGATGGCTGGCGAATCACTGCCAGCCGCCTGCGGCTGCGCGCCGCAGACTCCGCGCCCTGGCCGGGCTACTGCGGCGCATCTGCGCGCCGCGTCCGATCCATGAGATCCATGCGTTCGACGTCGAGTTGGGGCTCGCGCTCCGATGAGGCCATCTCTGTAGGTGTCGTGGATGTTGTTGGCGCCGTTGATGTCGTTGTCGTAGGTGGAATCGTCGTCGACGTGGCCGTGTCACCTCCTTCGCTTCGCGTGCGTCGCGCCTCAATGCGCTGTTGAGCTGCGCGGATGCGGCCGGCCAGGCCGATGATGCCCGCAGGCTCGAACAGCAGGAAGACGATAATGAGCAGGCCGTAGAATATCGCGCTTAGATCGCCACTGGAGATACCGGTCGAACTGGCGTTCTGCGGCAGGAGCGAGAACGTGTTGAGCGCCGTCGGTATGGCGAACACGAAGGCTGCGCCCAGGATGGAGCCCCAGACGCTGGCAACGCCACCGATCAGGATCGCGGCGATGAACTGAATGGAGAGCAGCAGACTCCACGTACCTGGCGTTGCAATCCCTGAAAGGGAAGCGTAGAGCGCGCCTGCGATTCCCGCGAGGAAGGATGAGAGGATGAATGCGCCTATCTTGGCTTCCAGCAGATTGATGCCCATGATCGCTGCTGCGGTTTCGTTATCGCGCACCGCCTGCCATGCGCGTCCAGGTCGTGAGCGGGCGACATTGGCGACGAAGCCAGCCACCAGTGCGAGGAGTGGCAGCAACAGGAGGAAGAAGCACTGGTTGGTGGTCAACTGGAGTCCAAAGATCGGGTTGGGATTAGCGAACGAGAAATCGCCGATGCTGGGTGCGGGAAAGTTGAAACGCCCCTCTTGCCCTCCGGTGATCGCGCGCGCATTGATGAACACATACTGGCCGATGAAGACCAGCGCCAGGGTGACGATACCGAGGTAGAACCCCTTGAGGCGTAGCGCGGTGGGGCCGATCAGGGCGCCGATGAGCGCCGCGACGATGCCGGAGGCGGGCAGCCAGATCACCACCGAGAGGCCCAGTCCGGCGGGATCGCCGGGGAGCTGGGGTGGGCTGCCACCTAGCCATGCGGCGGTGTAAGCGCCGATGCCCATGAAGAAGGCGATGCCGAGCGAGATCTGCCCCGCATATCCTGAGAGCACGTTCAAGCCAAGCGCCGCGATGGCTGCGACCATCGTGAAGTCGAGCACCGAGACCCAGCCGTCTCCACCGAAGAGGAAGAGCAGCGCCAGAATAAGCGCGCCGACCAGCGCCAGGGCGCGACTCTGCGATGAGCGCAGGCGTCCTGGCAGCGTGGCAATGGGCGCGGCGCTGGGCGTGGAGGGATCAACGGGGCCGGGTGCGCTCATATCCGCTCCACCTTTCGGGCGCCAAACAGCCCGTAGGGGCGGATCAGCAGAACGAGAATCATGACCAGGTAGGGCGAAATCGTGTGGAAGTTGACACCGAGGAATCCGCTCGCCTCATAGCCCTGCGTCAGGACGTAGACGAGTCCGATCACGACGCCGCCGACGACGGCGCCTGGAATCGAGTCGAGGCCGCCCAGAATGATCGCCGGGAAGGCTACCAGAGCGCCCTGGCCCAGCCCCACATCGAAGACGGGATTGCCCGCGCCCGCCGCCAGGAAGACGCCGCCGATCGTCGCGACGGCCCCAGAGATGCCCCAGGCGAGCGCGTAGACCGTCGAAATCCGCATGCCCATGGCCCGAGCCGCTTCCTGATCGATCGCCGTGGCGCGCATGGCCAGTCCATAGCGGGTGAAGCGCAGAAAGGCATACAGCGCAGCGCAGATCAGGACGGTGATAACAATGCTTGCGAGCGCGTTCACGCCGAATTTCACGCCGCCGACGGTGATGGCGCTCACGATGTCGAAGGGGGCAGGCGCGCCTGGACTCTTGTCCCCTACCAGGATGGTGACCGCCGTCAGCAGGAGCACATCGAGGCCAATGGTTACCATGATGATCGTGAAAGGTGGCCGCCCAATCATGCGCCGCAGCACAACGCGCTCGAAGAGTACACCGATCAGGGCGGTGACGCCCATACCCAGCAGCAGCGCCGGGACGAAGCTCAGTCGCCACGAGAACACCGCAGTCGAGACCACGAAAGTCCCCACCAGCAAGAACTCGCCCTGCGCAAAGTTAATGACCTCGCTCGCCTTGTAGATGATGGTGAACCCGATCGCAATCAGCGCATAGTCGGACCCCAGCGCGAGACCAGAGAACATCAGCTGGATGAATAACGTCATGGTTCCTCCCTCACCTTCGCGCCTGTCGCCAATAGCGCCCATGATCGGGCCGCTCGTCAACGCCTGTGGCCCTGGCTCCTCGCCCTGGCTCCTCGCCCTGGCTCCTCGCTAGCCGCCAGAGTCCGCTGCGCCGTGCTCCTCGCCCTGCTCCTCGCCCAGGTAGGCTCGGATGACAGACTGGTCTGCCTGTGTCTCGGCGGGAGTGCCCTGGGCGATGACACGGCCGAAGTCCAGCACGAGAATGCGGTCGGCGATGCCCATGATCATGGCCATGTCGTGTTCGACCAGGATCTGGGTGACACCCAACTGTTCCCTGACATCCAGCAGGACCGCTGCGAGGTCCTGGCTCTCCTCCAGACCCATGCCCGCGACCGGTTCATCCAGGAGCAGCAGGCGAGGTTGCGACGCCAGCGCGCGCGCCAGGTCGGCCCGTTTTTGCAGGCCGAACGGCAGGCTACCCAGCGGCCGGTTGCGGAAGGGTTCGAGTCCAAGCAGTGTCAGCAGGCGCAGGCAATATGCTTTGTTCGCGCGCTCCTCCGCTGCGGTCGTTCCGACGTACACGCCAGCGCGCAGGATGCCGCTCCGCATGCGACTATGCCGCCCGAGCAGCAGGTAGTCCAGCACACTCGTGTGGGGAAACTGCCCCAGGTTCTGGAATGTTCGCGCGATACCCGCGCCGACGATCTGATGGGTTCTCAGGCGCAGCAGGTCGCGCCCCTCGAAGGTTACCTGCCCGGACACGGGTCGATAGATGCGCGAGAGGACATTGAAGAGCGAGGTCTTGCCCGCGCCGTTTGGCCCAATGATGGCGAACAGTTCACCAGGCAGCACATCGAAGGACACCTGCGAGAGCGCGGTGAGCCCGGCAAAGCGCACCGTGACGTCACGCACAGAGAGCAGCGGCATCTGCGCTCCCGTGGTCATGGATGTGGTTGTTCTGAGCGAGGTCATAGCGCCCACCGCCTCTCTGGCCGTTGCTGGCGCAGAGAGGCGAAGGTGGCGCTCCCGCCGCTCTCCCCACCTTTCCCACCTTCCCCACCATGCAACCCCAGATAGAATGTGCGCACACGCTCGTCGCGTCGCAGCTCTGAGGCTGGCTGATCCAGCACGACGCGACCGGTCTCCAGCACATAGCCGTGAGTGGCGTGGGCGAGCGCCATGCGCGCGTTCTGCTCGACCAGCAGCACCGCTGTACCCGCCGCGCTGATATCGCCGATGATCGCGCCGATTTGCTGCACCATCACCGGCGACAGCCCGAGTGAGGGCTCATCGAGCAGTAGCAGGCGTGGGCTGGCCATCAGCGCGCGCCCGATAGCGAGCATCTGCTGCTCGCCCCCCGAGAGATAGCCTGCCGCGCTCCAGCGGCGCTCGCGCAGGATGGGAAACAGGTCCATGACGCGATCATAGGCGCGGCGGGTGGCGGCAGCGTCGCGTACGGCAAATGCCCCCGCGCGCAGGTTCTCGTCCACCGACAAGGCGCCGAAGAGCCGACGCCCTTCCAGCGCCTGCGTAATGCCCAGGCGCACGATGCGCGACGCATCTAGAGTGGTGATGGACTGTCCATCGAACTCGATCGTGCCATGGATGATGCGGCCGCCCTGGCTGCCCAGCAATCCGGAGATGGCTCGCAACAGCGTAGTCTTCCCGGCGCCATTGGCCCCTAGCAGCGCCACGACCTCGTGGTCGGGCGCCTCCAGCGAGACACCGCGCACAGCAGCGATGGCGCCCTGATAGGTCACCGCGAGCTCATGGACGGCCAGCATAGGGTTGCCTCCTGCTTGCTTGCGTTCTCTCTCGTGCGTTTCAGCTTGCGCTCTTTCCGCTCCTCACTCCTGCCACTCGCCGACGCTCACATACCCCTTGAGCAGGTTGCGCGCGATGATGAACCGCTGGATCTCATCGGTGCCGTCGAAGATGCGGTAGACGCGCATCTCGCGGTACCAGCGCTCGATGGGCAGCTCGCGCGTGTAGCCCATACCGCCGTGGATCTGGAGCATGCGATCCACGACGCGGTTTGCCATGTTCGCGCCGTAGAGCTTCGCTATCGAGGACTGATGCCGATTATCGAGGCCTTGGTCGGCCAGCCACGCCGCACGCAGGGTAATCCACTTCGTCGCCTCGATGTCCACGGCTGAATCGGCGATCATCCATTGGATCGCCTGCCGATCCGCCAGCGGCTGCCCAAAGGTGACACGGTTCTGCGCATGTTCGATAGACATCGCGAGCATACGTTCGCACGCCCCGATGGCCCGCGCTGGAATGGCCCAGCGCGCCGCGCCGATCCAGCGCATCGCCAGATCGAAGCCGTGCCCCTCCTCGCCCAGGATGTTCTCCTGAGGCACGCGCACATCGTTGAAAATCAGCGCTGCGGGATCCCACTCGCCCATGGTAGCGATCCGCTCCGAGCGCCAGCCCATCTCGCGGTCTACCAGGAAGCAGGTGATCCCGCCATGCGGCCCGCGGTCCTTGTCGGTGACAGCAAAGACCATCGTGAAGTCTGCGTCATTTCCATTGGTGATGAAGATCTTTTCGCCATTGAGGACCCAGTCATCGCCGTCTTTCACCGCCGTCATCCGGATGGCGCCAGCGTCTGAGCCGGCCTCCGGCTCGGTCAGCGCAAAGCATGACTGGCGGGCGCCCTCAATGGTCGGCAGGAGATAGCGTTGCTTCTGTTGCTCGTTGCAGGCGTAGAGGATGTTGTCCGCTGAGCCGCCGAACGAGAACGGCACAAAGGTACGCCCCAACTCCATCAGCGTCAGGCACGTAGCGACCGAACCCAGATGCGCGCCCCCATACTCCTCCGGCGTATTGATGCCCCAGAAGCCTAGTTGTCGGGCCTTCGCCTGGAGTTCGTGTATCTGCCCGCGCTCGATGCCTGGCCGACCTTCACGCTCATTGCGCAGCACGTCGCCTTCTAATGGCATCAATTCGCGCCGCACAAATGTGCGCACGGTCTGCTGGATCAATTTCTCTTCGGGCGCCAGCGTAAAGTCCATCGTGATCCTCCCTGAGCATGACACAGACGACACAGGCGACGGCTCTACTGGCGTTCGCATGCCGCGTTCGCAAGGACGCCTGCTTCAGCGGCGCTACACCTTCACACGTTTGCCGCCTCTGGCGCCGACTCGTCTTCTGTCTGGTGGGTATAGTCGTTCCATTCCGAGAGCCTGTGCGCTGCGCCGCGCACCGCAGTGATGACCTCGGTCAGGTGGCGTTCGTCAAGTTGCGAGCTGATGCAAACACTCGAGATGACAAACTCGACCTGACCGTTCCTGCCGAAGATGGGAGCATCCACAGCGGTGGCCCCGCGATGATATTCTCCGTCGGAGATGGCATATCCCTGGCGTCGGACTTCGCGCAGCGTCTCGATGAACCGTTCAGGATCGGTAACGGTCGCGGGCGTCATCGGGCGGAGGCCTGCTGTGATGTGGCGCTGCCATTCCGACTCATCGTCATAGGCCAGAAAGCACCGTCCATGTGCGCCCGCTGTCAGCGGTGTCGACTGGCCGATGGAGATGCTCAAGCGGCTGAAGCGAACATCGTCTGTGGGCGGCTCGGCGGCGGCGATATAGACGGGGCGGTCGTCCCAGCGCTGGACGAGCGCAGTCGTCAACCCGGTCTGCATAGCGATGCGCCTGATCTCGGCGGTGGCGCGCGCAAGAGCGTCGTTCAGCTCAGCGGCGCGGTTACCCAGCGGAATCAGATAGGGGCCGAGACTATAGCGCCGTGATTCGAGATCGTAGCGCACGAAGTCTTCCCGCTCGAGTGTGCGCAACACGCGCAAACAGGTGGTGGGGCTTGCGTCCAGCTTGCGGGCGATATCGGCGAGCGACGAGGACTTGTATTTGTGGCGGCTGAGCAACTTCAGCGCCTGCGCCGCCAGCGCGACGGATGGAACCCCATACTCCATCGTACCCCTCCGAGCGCCGTTGACCAGGAGCCTGCAATTTCATATATGCAATGAACGTTCAGATTGTAGGGTTGCGCCTAGTATACACAGGCGTCTGTTGTGCGTCAACGGTCTGTGGTGGTCTGAGTTCCAGTACAAACCGGGGGTTGGCGCCTCGCGTAGCAGGCGGCGAATCCATGCGCGGCTTCCGTCCCGCCTCCCAGGCGGCCGCCCGCATCGAGCGACGCCTGCGCCAGGGTGGGCATGAGCAGAACTCCTGTGTGCTCTTCACCACGCTGCTCGGACTCAATCCTTATACCCCAGCAGCCACCTGTGCGCTCTACCGCGCGTCGCGGGCCAGCTTCGCCTCGCGGCGGCGCTTCTGCTCGTCGGCGGCGTCGCGGTCGGGCGGCGTGAAGCCTGCCAGGAAGCGCGCCCTGTACTCCGCGAATGTGCCCGCGATGATGGCCGCGCGCGCCCCCTCCACCAGCCGGATCAGGAAGCGCAGGTTGTGGATGCTGGCCAGGCGATAGTAGAGCAACTCGCCGCGACTCTCGTCCTCCTCGGCGCGAATCAGGTGGTGCAGATAGCCCGCGCTGAACGTGCGACAGGTCCAACAGTCGCAGGTGGGGTCCACTGGCCCCTGCTCGTCGCGGTAGCGTGCGCCGCGTACATTCAGGCGGCCCTGCGCGGTGTAGAGGCCGCCCGTGCGCGCGGTGCGCGTGGGCAGCACGCAGTCGAACATATCTACGCCGCGCTCGATGCCCTCCAGCAGGTCGTCGGGCGAGCCGACGCCAAGCAGATGGCGCGGCTTCGCATCGGGCAGCCCAGGGATGGTGGCCTCCAGCATGCGCCACATCAGCGGCTTTGGCTCGCCAACGGAGAGGCCGCCAATGGAGAAGCCATCGAACGGCAGCGCCCCGATGAAACGCGCGCTCTCGGCGCGCAGATCGGCCTCCATCGCCCCCTGCGGGATGCCGAAAAGCGCCTGCTCGGTGGGGCGCACACGCGCGGTCAGGGCGCGCTCGGCCCAGCGATGCGTCTGCTCGGTGTCGGCGCGGGCTGACTCCGGCGGGGAGGGATACGGCGGGCAGACATCCAGTGGCAGGATGATGTCGGCTCCCAGCAGCGCCTCGGTTTGCATGACGCTCTCTGGGGTCATCTCGACCAGCTTGCCATCCAGATGCGAGTGGAAGGTGACACCCGCGTCCGTCACCTGGCGCAGCTTGCCCAGGCTGAAGACCTGGAAGCCGCCGCTATCGGTCAGGATGGGATGGGGCCAGCGCATGAAGCCGTGCAGCCCGCC